>NZ_CP160398.1:5410029-5728786 GCF_040729435.1 Pseudomonas sp. HOU2
GCTTGATGATCAGCCGTTGAGCCTGCCGTCCCGGACCAGTGCCTTCAAGGACTGGGGTGAGCACTTGCAGCGTTACGCTAACAGCCCGGCGTTGCAGGCCGAACTGGCTTGGTGGCAGGCCTGCCTGAGCGATGTGAGTACCGATCTGCCGTGCAAACGCGTTGACGCCAGCCAGGACAATCGTCTGGCCCAGACCGTACAAACCCGGCTCGGCGCCGAGCTGACCCGCCAATTGCTGCAAGAGGCCCCGGCGGCGTACCGCACCCAGGTCAACGATCTGTTGTTGACGGCATTGGCGCGGGTCATTGGTCGTTGGAACGGGCAGGCGTCGACGCTGATCCAGCTCGAAGGCCATGGTCGCGAAGAACTGTTCGACGGCGTCGATCTGACCCGCACGGTGGGCTGGTTCACCAGCCTGTTCCCGGTGCGCCTGACGCCAGCAGACTCGCTCGGCGAGTCGATCAAGCAGATCAAGGAACAACTGCGCTCGATCCCCAACAAGGGCATCGGTTTCGGCGCCTTGCGTTACCTCGGTGATGCCCGCGCGCAGCAGAGCCTGCAGGCCTTGCCGAGCCCGCGCATCACCTTCAACTACCTCGGGCAGTTCGACGGCAGTTTCGCCGGCGACGAGGCGGCGCTGTTTGTGCCGTCGCCGGACAACGCCGGCCTCGATCAGAGCCCGGAGGCGCCGCTGGGCAACTGGTTGACTCTCAACGGTCAAGTGTATGGCGGCGAGCTGCGGGTGGGCTGGACGTTCAGCCGCGAGCGTTTCGACAGCGCGGTGATTGAAGCCCTGGCCGCAGATTACGCCGCAGAACTCGCAGCGTTGATCGGCCATTGTCTGACCCCGGGCGTCGAAGGCCTGACCCCGTCGGACTTCCCGTTGGCCGGCCTGACGCAGGCGCAGCTCGATCAGTTCCCGCTGGCGCCACGCCAGGTCGCCGATGTGTATCCGCTGTCGGCGATGCAGCAGGGCATGTTGTTCCACAGCCTCTACGAGCAGGCCACCGGCGATTACATCAACCAGGTCCGGCTCGATGTCGAAGGCCTCGATCCGCAACGCTTCCAGCAAGCGTGGCAAGCGGCGGTGGACAACCACGACATCCTGCGCAGCAGCTTTGTCTGGCAGGGTGAACTGGCGCGTCCGGTGCAGGTGGTGCACAAGCAACTGGACATGCCGTTCCGCGTGCTCGACTGGCGTGATCGTGACGATTGCCAGAGTGATCTGAATGCACTGGCCGCCGCCGAACAGGCGCAAGGTTTCGACCTGAGCCAGGGGCCGCTGTTGCGCATGGTCGTGGTGCGTCTGGACGAGCAGCGCTGCCACTTGATCTACACCAACCACCACATCCTGATGGACGGCTGGAGCAACTCGCAGTTGCTCGGCGAAGTCCTGCAGCGCTACAGCGGGGTTGCCCAGCCGCCGCTGGCCGGGCGTTACCGCGATTACATCGAATGGCTGCAGCGCCAGGACGTGCAGGCCAGCGAGCGTTACTGGACCGCGCAACTGGCTGACTTGCAAGCGCCGACCTTGCTCGCGCAAGCGTTGCAGGCGCAGCGCGGCGATGCACCGCGCGATGGCCATGGTGAACATTTCTGCGTGCTCGACGCCGAGCAGACGCGGCGTCTGGGCGAGTTTGCGCGCCAGCAGAAAGTCACCCTCAACACGCTGATTCAGGCGGCATGGCTGCTGCTGTTGCAGCGCCTGACCGGCCAGCCGTGTGTGGCGTTCGGCGCGACGGTAGCGGGGCGTCCGGCCGAGCTCAAAGGGGTCGAGCAGCAGATCGGTCTGTTCATCAACACCTTGCCGGTCATCGCCAGCCCGCAGTCACCATCGAGCGTTGGCGAATGGTTGCAGAGCGTGCAGGCGCAGAACCTGGCCTTGCGTGAGCATGAACACACCCCGCTGTTCGACATTCAGCGCTGGGCCGAGCGCAACGGTGAGGCGCTGTTCGACAACATTCTGGTGTTCGAGAACTACCCGGTGTCCGAGGCGCTGGCGCAGGGCGCACCACAAGAGTTGCGCTTCGGTGAAATCCACAATCATGAACAGACCAACTACCCGCTGACGCTGCTGGTGCACCTGAGCGACGAGTTGTCGATGCACTTCAGCTACCAGTGCGAAAGCTTTGCCGCGCACAGCGTGGTGCAACTGGCCGGGTATCTGCAGCGCTTGCTTGGGCAGATGAGTGAGTCGGGGCAGCGTTCGCTCAGCGAGCTGAACCTGATCGAGCACAGCCCGCAGGTGAATACCGACTTCTCCACCGATCTGTGCATCCATCAAGCCATCGCCCGCCAAGTGGCAGCTAACCCGGATGCCTTGGCGGTAACCTTTGCCCATACGCAACTGACTTACGCCGAGCTGGACGCGCAGGCCAATCGTCTGGCGCACAAACTGAACGAGCTGGGTGTCGGCCCGGAAGTGCGCGTGGGCGTGGCCATGCCGCGTTCCGAGCAGTTGCTGATTGCCTTGCTCGCGGTGCTCAAGGCCGGTGGCGCCTATGTGCCGCTGGACCCGGATTACCCGGCGGATCGCGTGGCTTACATGCTCGAAGACAGCCGCGCGCGGGTGTTGCTCACCGAACAGGCGGTTGCGGCGACCCTGAGCGTGTCGGGCGATACGCAAGTGCTGCTATTGGATCAGCTGTCGCTGAGCGGCTATCTAGCTGTTGCGCCAAAAACCACAGTGCAGCCGGACAACCTTGCCTACGTGATCTACACCTCCGGTTCCACCGGCAAACCGAAAGGCGTGGCGATTGCCCATCGCAACGTCATGGCGCTGATCGACTGGTCGGCCAAGGTCTACAGCCGCGAGGACATTCAAGGCGTGCTGGCCTCGACGTCGGTGTGCTTCGACCTGTCGGTGTGGGAGCTGTTCGTCACCCTGGCCAACGGTGGTTCGCTGATCATTGCGCGTAATGCCTTGGAGCTGGCGCAACTGCCGGCGCGCGATCAGGTGCGCCTGATCAATACCGTGCCGTCGGCAATTGCTGCGCTGCAGCGTGCCGGGCAGATTCCGCCAAGCGTGCGCATCATCAACCTGGCGGGTGAACCGCTGAAGCAAGCGCTGGTGGAGGCGCTGTATCAGCAGTCGACGGTCGAGCACGTTTACGACCTGTATGGCCCGTCGGAAGACACCACCTACTCGACCTGGACCCGCCGCAGCGCCGGTAGTCAGGCACGGATCGGGCGCGCGCTCGAGCACAGTGCCAGCCATTTGCTGGATGCCGATCTGCACGCGGTGCCACAAGGCGTTTCGGCCGAGCTGTACCTGTCCGGCGCCGGCATCACGCGCGGTTATCTGGGGCGTGCGGCGATGACCGCCGAGCGCTTCGTACCGAATCCTTTCGTCGGCAACGGCGAGCGCATGTACCGCACCGGCGACCTGATTCGTCAGCGCGAGGAGGGCGAGCTGGAGTACATGGGCCGGATCGACCATCAGGTGAAAATTCGCGGCTTGCGTATCGAGCTGGGCGAAATCGAAGCGCGTCTGCTGGCGCATGCTGCGGTTCGCGAGGTCGTGGTCGTGGCCAGCGAAGTGTCGGGCAGTCAGCAACTGATTGCTTATCTGGTGCCGAGCGATCCGGCGATCATCGACGCCAGCGCCGAGCAACAGGCCACACTGCAGCAAACCCTCGGTAACTGGCTGGGCGCAACCCTGCCGGATTACATGGTGCCGAGCCACCGCCTGTGGCTGGCGCAGCTGCCGCTGACACCGAACGGCAAGATCGATCGCAAGCGCCTGCCAGCACTGGAGCTGAGTGCCGCGCAGTCGCATGTCGAACCGGCGAATGCCACCGAGCAGGCGCTGGTGGAGATCTGGAAAGAGGTATTGGGCCTTGAGCAGGTCAGCACCCATGACAGTTTCTTTGCCTTGGGCGGCGATTCGATCATCTCGATTCAGGTGGTCAGTCGCGCCCGTCAGCAAGGGCTGGAGCTGAGCCCGAAAGACCTGTTTCAGCAACCGACCATTCAACAATTGGCCCTGCGCGTGCAGGCTGCCGAAGGGCGTGTGGCGCCGGAGCCGGCGCTGATCGACCTGCCGCTGCACGGCTTGAGCGAGGCGCAAGTCGCGCAACTGCCATTGCCCACCGGGCAACTCGACGGGCTCTATCGCTTGTCGCCGATGCAGCAGGGCATGCTGTTCCTCGGCCTGAATTCGCCGGAATCGGACCTGTACGTCAACCAGTTGAGCGTTCCGGTGCAGGGCCTTGAGCCGCTGCGCCTGCAAGCCGCGTGGGAAACCGTCAGCCGTCGCCACGACATTCTGCGCACCGGTTTCCTTTGGCAGGACATGGCCGAGCCGCTGCAATTCGTGCTCGCCGATCCGCAGTTGCCGTTCAGTCTGCTCGACTGGCGTGAGCAGGATCATTCGGCCGAAGCCTTGCAAGGCCTGGCGGATGCCGAGCGGGCCAAGGGCTTCGACCTTGACCAGCCACCGCTGCAACGGCTGACGCTGGTGCAAGTCGGCGAGCACAGCTATCAGCTGATCTGGACCTACCATCACATTCTGATCGACGGCTGGAGCAGTTCGCAGTTGATCGGTGAGGTGCTGAGCCAGTATTCCGGACGACCACTGGCTGAAGCAGTGCCGTATCGCGGTTACATCAACTGGCTGCAGCAGCAGGACGCGAATGCCAGCGAAGGTTTCTGGCGTCAGCACCTGAGCCGGCTCGACGAGCCGACCTATCTGGCGGACGCGGTGACGCGCACCGGCAGCGGTCGCGGTCACCAGGCGCTGTACAGCCGTCTGGGCGAGGCCCGCACCGAGCAGTTGAAAGCCTTTGCCCAGGCGCAGCAGATCACCCTCAACACCTTGGTGCAGGGCGCATGGCTGGTGCTGCTCAGCCGTTACAGCGGCCAGCGTTGCGTGGCGTTCGGCGCCACGGTGGCGGGGCGTCCGGCGAGTCTGCCGGCGTCGGAATCGATCCTCGGCCTGTTCATCAACACCTTGCCGGTGATCAAGGACGTACCGGCCGAGCAGGCCGTGGGCGCCTGGTTGCGCGAGTTGCAGGATTTCAACCTGGAGATGCGCGAGCGCGAGTACACCCCGTTGACCGACGTCCAGCGTTGGGGCGGGCGTGCCGGGCAGTCGCTGTTCGACAGCATCATCGTGTTCGAAAACCACCCGATCGATCAGGCGCTGCGTGAGTGGCGCGATGATTCGCTGAAGTTTGGCGAGATCAATAACTCGGGCCTGACCAACTTCCCGATGGACCTGATGGTCACCCTCGAAGACGGGCTGGTGATCGAGTACATGTTCCTGCGCGAACACTTCGATCTGGCGACCGTGGAAGGCATCCGCAGCAATATGGAAGGCCTGCTCACGGCACTGGTTCAGGACG
The DNA here is from genome assembly GCF_040729435.1 of Pseudomonas sp. HOU2. Taxonomy (NCBI): domain Bacteria; kingdom Pseudomonadati; phylum Pseudomonadota; class Gammaproteobacteria; order Pseudomonadales; family Pseudomonadaceae; genus Pseudomonas; species Pseudomonas sp. HOU2. The sequence goes on from NZ_CP160398.1 coordinate 5,415,375, forward strand.
CCGGGCAGGCGCTGGGACGCATCGGTCTGCCGACCGGGCAAGTCGCGCCCGCGCCGGACGTTGTCGCGCAAGCGCAGACTACGCTGGTGCACCAGCGCATTGCCGGGTGGGCCGAGCAACATGCCGAACAAACCGCAGTTATCTTCAATGAGCAGGCCTTCAGCTACGGCCAGATCGAAGCGCGGGCCAATCGTCTGGCACATGCGCTGATCGCCGAAGGTGTCGGTCCGGAAGTGCGGGTCGGTGTGGCCCTGCCACGCAGCGAAAACATGATCGTCGCGCTGTTGGCGGTGCTCAAGGCCGGGGGTGCCTACGTGCCGCTGGACGCGACCTATCCGCGCGAACGCTTGAGTTATCTGATGCACGATTCGGGTATCGCCTTGCTGCTCAGCGATTCGAGTCTGCGTCAGGTGCTGCCGACCCACGCCAACCTGCATGTGCTGGAACTCGATCAGCTGGATCTGCGCACTCAGCCGCAGTCGGCACCGCAAGTGGCGGTACAGCCGGGCAATCTGGCTTACGTGATCTACACCTCCGGCTCCACCGGTCAACCGAAAGGTGTCGGCGTGGCGCACGGGCCACTGGCGATGCACTGCCAGGCGATCGGTCAGCGTTACGAAATGAGCGCAGCCGATTGCGAGTTGCACTTCATGTCGTTCGCCTTCGACGGCGCGCATGAGCGCTGGCTGACCACCCTGACGCACGGCGCGCGTTTGCTGATTCGCGACGACAGCCTGTGGACGGCCGAACAGACCTACGACGCCCTGCATCAGCATGGAGTGACCGTGGCCGCGTTCCCGCCGGTGTACCTGCAGCAACTGGCCGAACACGCTGAGCAGCACGGCAATCCGCCGCCGGTACGCATCTACTGCTTCGGCGGGGACGCAGTGCCGGTGGCGAGTTTCGAACTGGCCAAACGCGCGCTGCAACCGCAGTACATCATCAACGGCTATGGCCCGACTGAAACGGTGGTCACGCCGCTGATCTGGAAGGCTGCGGTCGATGATCAGTGCGGCGCGGCCTATGCGCCAATCGGCAGCGTGGTCGGCGAGCGCAGCGGTTATGTGCTCGACAGCGATCTCAATCCGCTGCCGGCCGGCATTGCCGGTGAGTTGTACCTGGGTGGCGCGTTGGCGCGCGGTTATCTGGGGCGTGCCGGTGGCACCGCCGAACGTTTCGTTGCCAACCCGTTCAGCGCCGACGGCAGTCGCCTGTACCGCACCGGCGACCTGGTGCGCCAGCGTGCCGACGGCACTGTCGACTATCTCGGGCGGATCGACCATCAGGTGAAAATCCGTGGCTTCCGCATCGAGCTGGGTGAAATCGAAGCGCGCCTCAAGCAGCAGCCGGGCGTGCGTGACGCCGCCGTGGTGGCCCGCGAAGGTGCCAGCGGCAAACAATTGCTCGGCTATGTGCTGGCCGCTAACGAGACGCCGGCCGACGGTTTGGGCGAACGTCTGCGCGAGCAGCTCAAGGCCAGCCTGCCGGATTACATGGTGCCGGCACACCTGATGGTGCTTGAGCGCATGCCGCTGACGCCGAACGGCAAGCTCGACCGCAAGGCCCTGCCGAATCCGGACGCCGAACAGCGACTGGCCTACGTCGAGCCGCGCACCGAGCTGGAAAAAGCCCTGGCGAAGATCTGGCGGGAGGTGCTGAAAATCGAACGGGTCGGGCTCACCGACAATTTCTTCGAACTAGGTGGCGATTCGATCCTCAGCCTGCAAGTGGTGGCTCGCAGCCGTGTGCTCAAGGCTCAGGGACTGAGCCTGAAACTGCGCGACCTGATGCAGAAACCGAGCATCGGCGAACTGGTAGCGAGTGTTCAGGGCACGGCAGAAAAAGCCTCCGGGTTGCTGGCGATGAACGCCGAGGTCACGGGCGTGGCGCCGTTGTTCTGCCTCCACGCCGGCTTCGGCACGGTGTTCGACTACGAGCCGCTGGCGCGGCGCTTGAGTGGTCAACGTCAGCTGTTGGCGATTCAGTCGCGGATGCTGCTGGATCCGACGTTCAACGACACCTCGCTGCAGGAAATGGCCAGTGATTACCTGGCGCAGATTCGCCAGAAACAGCCGCAGGGGCCGTATCACCTGCTCGGCTGGTCACTGGGCGGTACGCTGGCGATGTTGATCGCCGCGCAACTGGAGCAGGCCGGGCAACAGGTCAAGTTTGTCGGGCTGGTCGACAGCTTCGTGCCGTCGGCGGCGGTCGACGCCGGGGCTGTCGATGACTGGCAAGCCGACCTGCGCGATTTCCTGCAGGTGACGCTGCCGGACGCCGCACCGGGCCTGTCCATCGACGGTGAAGAAACGCCGCACAACCTGCGTGCGCTGTTCCAGCGTGCCATGAGCGCCGAGCGCGGGGCGTCGACCTATGTGGCGCTGGGCGCCGAAGAACTGGCGCAGGTGTTCAGCGTGGCGCGCCGGCTCAAGCAGTTGTCGCTCAAGCTTGAGCGCTGTGTGCCGCTGACCGTCAACCCAGTGTGCTGGTGGACCTTGGGTCGCGAAGCCGAGGCTCTGGAGCTGGCGACGCAACTCGGCCAGCCGGGCATGGGCGGTGAATGGCTGGATTGCGGGCACTTCCAGATCCCGCGCGATGAAACTTTCCTGTCCGAGGCTGAAGAAATGCTCGGCCAGATCGTTGAATCAGTAGTCATGTCCTGAAACCTGCTGTGAAAGCCAAGTAAAAGCGATCGGGCGCTGATGGCGCCCGATCGCTTTGGAGATTTGAATGTCATTGAATCCTGATATCGCCGCATTTCTGCAACTGGTCGGCAACGGCCGGGCCAGTGGCAAACGCGTCGGCATGCATGAGCTGACCCCGAGCGAGGCCCGTGAACAATTCGATCAGTCATCGTTGCTGATGGACGCCGGCGGTGAAGAACTGGCCGTAGTCGATGAGCTGCAATTGCCGGTGCGTGACGGTGCACTGTTGAACGCGCGGATCTACAGCAATCATCCGTTGCAGGCGGGCGCCGGTCGTCCGGCACTGTTGTATTTCCATGGCGGCGGCTATGTGGTCGGCAGCCTCGACTCGCATGATTCGCTGTGCCGCGCGCTGGCCTTGCTGGCGGATTGCGTGGTGCTGTCGGTGGCGTATCGACTGGCGCCGGAACATCGCTTTCCCACAGCAGCCGATGACGCCCGCGATGCCTGGGAGTGGCTGGTGGCGAGTGCAGCTGATCTGGGCATCGATGCGGCGCGGTTGGCGGTTGCCGGTGACAGCGTCGGTGGCAGCCTGGCCACGGTGCTGGCTGCGCAACTGACGGATGGCGCTGTGCAGCCGCGTTTGCAGGTGCTGATTTATCCGGTCACCGATGCCAGTCGCAGTACGCCTTCGATCGAGCGTTTTGCCGAAGGTTATCTGCTGGAGAAGGCTTCGCTGCAGTGGTTCTACGCGCACTATCAGCGTGATGCCAGCGATCGTCTTGATCCGCGTTTCTCGCCGTTGCTCGGCGAAGTTCCGGCCGATGTCGCGCCGGCGCTGATGGTGTTGGCCGAGTGTGATCCGTTGCATGATGAGGGCGTGGCGTATGCGCGGCATTTGCAGGCGGCGGGGGTTGCGGTGGATTTGCAGGTTTACGCCGGCATGACCCATGACTTTATGCGGATGGGGGCGATTGTTGATGAGGCTGAAGAGGCGCTGGGGTTGATTGCTGGGCGGTTGGTAGAGGTGTTTGCTTTGGCTTGACGGGGTGGGGGGGGGGAATATCCGTTGCTGCGGTAACGGCCACTTAGAGTTTCGCCCTTACGGCGACTCACTTTTTTTACAAACGCCTAAAAAAAGTAAGCAAAAAAACGCTTGCTCCTACGTTCGGCCCGCTCGCTGGGGCTCGGGGTCCCTTCGCTCCGGGCTCCATCCGGGCGCAGCGCCTACGGTTTGCTTCGCTGCACCTCCTCTCGCTGTGTTTGGCTGCGCCAAACGGTCGCTGCGCTCCCACCCCCGGATGAATCCCTCCACTCAGCCTTCCGACGTCGCCCGTGGATCAAGATCAAAAGCCGCAGCCGAGCTAACGCTCATCCTGTGTAGGAGCTGCCGGAGGCTGCGATCTTTTGATCTTGATCTTGTAGGAGCCAGCCTGCTGGCGATGGCGGCCTGTGAGCCGACCGGTCTCTAACTGACCACACCCATTCCCCCTGTGGGAGCGAGCTTGCTCGCGAAGGTGGCCTGACAGCCGACCAAACTCCAACTGAAAACACCCAATCCCCTGTAGGAGCTGCCGAAGGCTGCGATCTTTTGATCTGCTTTGGCTTTGGCTTTGGCTTTGGCTCTTGATGTGGCTTTTGATCTTCAGCCCCTTCGGCAGGCCGAGCGTAGGTGTCCATCCGGGGGTTAGGCGCGCAGCGCCATGCGGCGAAGCCGCATACATCGAGAGGAGGTGCAGCGAAGCAAACCGTAGGCGATGCCCCCGGATGGACACCGTAGCGAGGGAGCACTGAGCCTAAGCGAAGTGCCGTACGCCGGGGGCAAAGCCTTTTGGGTTACCTTTTCGGCGTCTGGAAAAGGTGACTCGCTGTAAGAGCGAAACCGCCAGCCGCAGCACCCGAAGCAACGGATATTCACCCACCTCCCCAAGAGCCTGGTCGGCCCCAAGGCCGCCAAGCCCCAATCAGCAAAAAAAAACGCCAGCAAATGCCGGCGTTTCAGTGATCGCTAAACGTATTACCAGTTATAGGTCACGTCAGCAGTCATGGTCCGGCCTTCGCCGTAGTAGCAGTCGAGGGTGCCGTTGCACGCAGCAACGTACTTCTCGTCAGTGAGGTTTTGCAGGTTGGCTTGCAGTTTCACGCCTTTGACATGCAGCGGCGATTTCTCCAGGTCGTAAGAGACCATGGCGTCATACACGGTATAGGACGGAATCTGGAACGAGTCCGACTCGTAATCCGAACCGTAGCTGCTGCGCACGTAGCGGGCGCCCAGGCCCATGCCGAAGCCGGCGAGGGCGGTGGAGATGTCGAAGTCGTAGTTGACCCACGCGGAAGCGGTCAGCGGTGGACGCATGGCCAGGGTGCGACCTTCACGACCGTCGTTGTCTTTTTCCCACTTGGTCTGGTTACGCGACACCGCCGCCAGCACGCGCAGGTTGCGGGTGACGTTGACCTTGCCTTCCAGCTCGATACCGCGCGAACGCACGGAGCCGCTCTGGGTGCTGAAGCCCGGGTTGGCAAGGTCGCTGGTCAGCATGTTGTCCTGATCGATCTGGTACGCCGACAGCTGGATGAAGCCATCGATGGCCTTCGGCTCGTACTTGACGCCGACTTCGTACTGCTTGCCGGTGGTCGGTTCGAAAGCGCCGCCGCTCATGTCGGTACCGGTTTGCGGCAGGAACGATTCGGCGTAGCTGACGTACGGCGTGATGCCGTTGTCGAACTCGTAGCCGAGGCCGGCACGACCGGTGAACTTCTCGTCTTTCTGGTTGCTGTGGCCGCCGCTCAGCGGTTGCTTGTTGTCGGTTTCGGCGAAGTCATACCGACCGCCGAGGGTCAGGAACCACTGGTTCCAACGCAGTTGATCCTGAGCGTACAGGCCGGTCTGGGTGATGGTGTTGTCCCATTTGTACGGCTGACGGAAATTGATCTGACTGCCATACACCGGGTTGTACAGATCCAGACCCGGAGCGGTGCGGTCGTACAGGCCGAGGAATTTCGAATTGTAGTGGTAGTAATCCACACCCAGCAGCACGGTGTGCTCGACGTCGGCGGTGTGGAACTTGGCCTGGGCGATGTTATCGATGCCGTAGACCTTGTTGTGCTGCGACCAGTCCACCGCATAACGGCTCTGGTAGCTGCCGTCGTTGAGGCCGGTAACCGGGTTGGTCGGGAACGAATAACCGTGTAGCGGCGCCACGTACTGGTCGTTGACGTCGGCGTAACGCGCGTTCTGTTTCAGGGTCCAGACGTCGTTGAGTTCGTGGGCGATCTCGTAACCGACGACGAACTGCTCGCGGTGGTACTTGTTCACGTCCGGCTCGCCGAGGAACAGGCTGCGGCTGATGCGCCCGGCCTGGCTGCGATGCACTGTGCCGTTGGCCGGCAGACCCTGGGCCTCCGGGACGTCGTGGTCTTTCTGGTACTGACCGAACACGGTGATGGTGGTCTGGTCGTTGGGCAGCCAGGTCAGGCTTGGCGCCAGCAGCATGCGGTTCTGGCTGGCGTAGTCGATGGCCGAGCCGCTGTCGTTGACCACACCGGTCAGGCGGTAGAGGAATTCGCCCTGATCATCGATCGGGCCGCCGAGGTCGAAGGCACCGTACTTGCGGTCATAGCTGCCGCCACCGAGCTTCACTTCGTGCAGCGGGGTCGCGGTCGGGCGCTTGCTGACCATGTTGACGATACCGCCAGGCTGGTTCTGGCCGTACAGCACCGAGGCCGGGCCCTTGAGCACTTCGACGCGCTCCAGGGTGTACGGGTCGATCTGCAGCGAACCGCCGGTGCTGCCGCCGCCGTAAGGCATGTGCAGGCCGTCGAGGTACAGCGGAGTAGGGGAGAAGCCACGGGAGGTCGGTTCGTCGAAGATCTTCACCCGGTCCGAGAAACCACCACCGGTCATGCCGGGGGTGTATTGCAGGGCTTCGGTGACGGTCTTCGAGCCGCGCATCTTGATTTCGTCTTGAGTGACGACGTTGATGGTCTGCGGGATTTCCTTGAGCGACGAATCGGTCTTCGAACCGGTGGCGCTGCGCTTGGCGACGATCCCGTCTACCGGGCCCCAGGCCGATTCGGCGGTGGCGGAAATGCTGGTCGGGGCCAGATCGAGGCTGGCACCGCCGGTGCTGCGCGAACGCAAGGCGACGTTGTTGCCCTCGACGCTGTAGGCGATGTTGGTGCCTTGCAGCAGTTGCGCGATGGCGGCGGTCGGTTCCAGGTTGCCACTGACCGCGCTGCTGCGCAGGCCACTGACCTCATCCGGGCTGTACAGCACTTGGAGGTTGGTCTGGCGACCGAATTCCTGCAAGGCGCTCCCCAGCGACTGGGCAGGAATATTGATCGCCACGGCGGCGGCCTGGGCCTGGCCGATCATCGGCACAGTCAGGGCCATGGCGCAGAACGCGGGCAAGGTGCAACGGAAGGAGCGGCGGATCAGCAGAGCCTTGGCGAGCGGGTGGAGTCCGTGCGGTGCGGGCATTGTTCTTCTACTCTTCAAAGTGTTGACTGAGAACTATTTCTATTAACTGTTAGTAAGACGTTGAGCCTTCCGAAAACCGGAAAGCTCAACGCCATTTTTTTTACAAATTTTTCACAGTCAGGCGGGTTGCAGCTCAGTGACCACTTTGCCGGCGCTCATGCGCACCAGTTGGTCGGCGACATCGAAGTAACGATCGTCGTGGGAAATGACGATGATGGTCTTGCCCAGAAGCTTCAGGTCCGGCAGCAGCTCGGTGTAGAAAATCCGCCGGAAAGTCGGATCCTGATCGGCGGCCCATTCGTCGAACACCAGCACCGGGCGCTCTTCCAGCCAGGCGTTGATCAGGGCCAGACGCTTGCGCTGGCCGGTGGACAGGTCGGTGGTGGTGAACGAGCCGTCACGCACGCTGACCTTGTGCGCAATTTCCAGGCGCTCCAGATATTGGTTGGCGTCTTCCGGGATATGGGTGTCGCCCTGGACCACGTCGTCGAACAGGTAATAGTCGGCGAAGATCGTGGTGAACAACTGGCGGTAATCGTCGCGGTTGGCGGCGTCGACGAGCTGCTGATTGAGGCGGATTTCGCCTTGCTGTGGCGCGTACAGGCCCAGCAGCAACTTGATCAGCGTGGTCTTGCCGCAGCCGTTTTCGCCGACGATGAAAATGATGTCGCCCTGTTCGATTTTCAGGTTCACCGGCCCCAGCCGGAACGGCTTGGCGCCTTCTACCGTCGGGAAGCTGTACGAGACATCGGTCAGTTCCAGGCTGTGCACCGGGGTCTTTTGGTGGCCCTGATCGCTGAGCAGCAAGTGCGGCTCGGGCGAGGAGAATTGCTCGGACAGATCGGCGATCCGGCGGAACGCGATTTGTGCACGACTGACGATCGGCAGGGTGCCGATGATGTGTTCCAGCGGCCCTTTCATGTACAGCAGCACCAGCACGAAGCCGCTCATCACCGCTTTGTCGGCGCTCGGCCACAGCGATTGCAGGCCCAGCGCCAGACCGATGACCACGAAGAACAGCATCGACCCCAAAGTCTTGGCGACCACGAAAATGTTCACCGAACGCACCTGCGTGTCGCAGATCTTGTCGGCCGTACCTTCGATGCCAGAAACGAACATGCGATGCCGGCGCGGGCGGTGGATGCGCAGTTCCTTGGCGCCCTCGGCGACCGCGTGGTAGTGCTTCTGCAACTCGTCTTCGTAGTCACGGGCCTTGAGGAAACCCTGCATGCCACGCCCGCGCGCGATGTATTGAATGACCGTGCCGATCAGGATCGCCACCGCCATCATCAGGAACATCGGCCACGACAACATCGCCAGGTAGCCCATGCAACCGAGGGTCACGGTCAGGGAAATCGCCAGCGGCGCAAAGGCGAAAGCGAAGTCGCTGATGGTGTCGACGTCGTGGGTCAGCACCGGAATCAGCCGATGGCTGCGATAGCGCTCGATCTGCTCGATCGGCGCCGAGAGGACTTTTTCGCCGAGCTCTTTGCGCAATCTGGCGATGATGTGCTGGCCGACGAAATTGGTGCCGATATCGGAAAAGATCGAGCTGGTCAGCGCCAGCAGGCACAGGCCGGCAAACACCGCGACCATGGTGCTGGTCAGTGCGCCCTCGGTGTGCAGCACGTTGTTGATGGTCGCCAGCAGCGCGGTGACGCTCAGGCCACCGACCATGCCAAGCAGGATCGACACGCTGACGATCAGTCGAAAGGGTTTGAGCAGGGCGAACAATTCATTGATCACCCCGCGTGTTGGTTTGCTCATGGAGGTTCCCTGCTTGAAGGAGCGGCGAACACCGGCACTGCGCGTGGGTTCGCCTGGATGACGTAGAGGGCGGTGGGCGCGCCATGGAGGATCGCGCCCACCTGTAGAACGACTGGCAGGACGGCTAATTTAGCCGGGCGATGGCGTTACAGATCACGGGCGACCCGGAAGCCGATCCAGTCGCCACGGGTGTCGGTGTAGGTGGCGTTGCGGTTGCCCGAACGCGAGAACACCGGCGCTTCGCCCCAATCGTTGCCACGGATGCGCCGTACTTCGCACTTGCCGCTCAGCCAGGCACTGCCATCGCTTGGCGCGCCAACGTAGTTGTCGTTGTAGCAATCGGCGGTCCACTCATAAATATTGCCGTGCATGTCGTAGACGCCGAAGGCGTTGGCCGGGAAGCTGCCGGCCGGCGCGGTGAAGTTGTAGCCATCGGCGGCGCCATAAGTGTTGGCGTGTTTGGCGATGCTGTATTCCTTGCCTTCGTCGAACGGGAAGGGGAACGGCCCGGTGCTGCCGGCGCGGGCAGCGTATTCACGCAGCGACTCGCTGACCAGCCGGTATTGCTGGCCGGTCTTCTTCGACAGCCAGGCCACGTAAGCTTCGACCTCCGGGAAATCCATGCACACCGCCGGGTGCTTGTCGGTGTACTGCTTGCGCGGGTCGCTGCCCTGATAATCCGGGATGCCCGCCTTGCACGCGCGACCGGGGCGTTCGTCACCGTCGGGCATTTTGTAGCCGCTGTCCTTGAGGTAGGCGTCCCACTCGCCGCGCAGTATCTGGAAGCGGCTGATCGCCAGCGGTTTGGCAAACGTCACCGGGTGCAGCGGTCCTTCGTCCGGCTCGCGGCCGACCTCATCCTCCGGGGTGCCCATGGTGAACGTGCCGGTGGGCAGCACGACCATTTCCGGGCAGTCCTTGCAGTCCTTGAACACCTTGCCCGGCGCAGGCGGGGTGGCGGCCTGCGCGGCACCCGGCAGCAGGCCGGCGGCGAGGGCGGTGAGCATCAGCGCCGGCAGCGCCTTCAAGGAAAATCGACGCGGTTCACTGTTCATTGCGAGTCTCGCTAAAAGGAAAAAGGGATCGCCCGGATTCACAGGGCCTGGTCGAGCACGGCCAGCAAGCGGTCGATTTGCTCTTCGTCGTTGAGCAGCCCCGGTGCGGTGCGGATCACCGGGCCGACGTCACGGTGCACGGCATCGGCCACCACGCGGTTGGCCATCAGGTGCGCGGCGATCTTGTCGCTGTCCTTGCCCTTGACCCGGAAGAAGGTGAAACCGGCGGACAGCTCAGGGCTCAGTGGCGTCACCAGTTCGATCTGCGGACGTTGCTGCAGGCGTTGTTTCAGGTAACTGTTGAGCGCGTGAATGCGCGCCTCGACCTCGGCCTTGCCCAGCTCAAGATGCAATTTGAACGCTTCGTCCAGCGCCCAGCGGTGCTCGAACGAGTGATAGCCGCCGGGTGTCATGGTGGTGGAAAACGCCGTGGCTTCGGAGAACGTCGGAATGATCGGGGTGACGTACCTGACCTCGGCGAAGCGACTGCAGACGATGCCGGTGCCACGCGGACCGAACATCCACTTGTGGGTGCCGGCGATGAAGAAGTCGCAGTTCATTTGTGCGAAGTTCAGGTTGTCCACGCCGAAGCCATGTACCCCATCGACCACGTAAACGATGCGGTCGGCGTCGCTGCGACCGCGGTTGTGCTTGTCGACGATGGCGCCGATCTCACCAATGGGCAGTTTCATGCCGCTGCCCGAATGCACCCAGCACATGCCCAGCACCCGGGTTTCGGGGCGGATGGCGCCGTCGATGGCAGCAAGGATTTCTGCTTTGCTGGCGCTGTACGAATCCTTGAACAAGCGAATCTTGCGCACCCGGGTGCCGTCGCGTTCGCTACGCAGGGCGAGGATGGTGTGGGTCGCGTAGTGCTCGTGCTCGGTGGTGAGGATTTCCTGATCGGGGCGCACGTGTACGCCGCCGTAGATCGTCGTCAGACCTTCGGTGGTGCTGCCGGTCAGGGCGATCTGCTTGGCATCGACTTGCAGATAGCGCCCGGCCCAGACGCGCACGTTCTCTTCGCGTTGTTCGATCACGCCGAGGTCCCAATCCATAGCCAGTCCGGGATTTTTGTCGAGGGCGGCGCGGTGCCGCTCAATTGCGTCGCGCACCGGTTTCGGGTGTGAGGTGATCAGGAAATTGGAGAAGTGCAGATACGCCGGATCCTGATCGAACAACTGCTGCAACCGCGTCCACTTGTTGCCGGTCACGGGCGCGGCGTTCGCGGCACCGGCGACGTTCGGCAGGCTCGCGCCCAGTGGCAGCGCCGCCGCGAGAATCCCCGCCTGCTTCAAGAACTCACGACGATTGCTCATGGCTTGGCAGTTCCCGGCGCAGTGGCCAGTGCCGGTTTCGCGGCTTTCTCGACCTGATCCCAGACCCGCAGGAAGTTGCCGCCCCAGAGCTTGGCGATGTCCGCTTCGGAATAACCGCGTGAGATCAGCTCGGCGGTGACGTTGCGGATTTCGCCGACGTTCTCGAAGCCTTTGACGCCGCCACCTTCGTTGAAGTCGGAACTGATGCCGACATGGTCGATGCCGATCTTGCGCACCGCGTAATCGATGGCATCGCCCAGATCCTTGAGGCTGGCTTTCGGTTCTTCTTCGAGGATGCCGTAGAGGCGGCTGGCGTACTGGCCGAACTTCTGCTCGGACCACGCCGCAATGATCGGGTCGCCCGGCATCAACGCCATCGCCAGGTTCGGCAGCGGCGGCAGGTCGAAGTCCTTGCGCATCGCGTTGAGTTTGTCCTGGGTGTGCTGGGTGAGCGGACGCAGGTACTGCGAGAACGCGACGATCTGCACCACGCCGCCGCTGTTTTTGATCAGCTGCATTTCCTTGTCGCTGAGGTTGCGCGGAATGTCGACCATTGCGCGCGGTGCCGAGTGCGAGGCCACCAGCGGCGTGCGGCTGAGCTGCGCAACTTGTTCGAGGGCCTTGGTCGACATTTGCGAGACGTCGATGATCACGCCCAGATCGTTGAGGCGCTTGACCGCTTGCTTGCCCAGATCCGAGAGGCCGTCGAGGGCGTCCGGCGAATCATTGAGGAATGGCAGCGGCCGCGACGAATCCGCCCAGTCGTTGTTGCCGATGTAGCTGAAACCGAACATGCGCATGCCGCGCGCGGTCCACAGGTCCAGCAGGTTGAGGTCGTGGCCCAGTGGATAGGCGTTGAGCATGCTGATGAAAATCGCGAATTTGCCTTCGCCGTGCAAACGCCGGAAATCGTCCGGGGTGTAGGCGATGGCGACCTGATTGGGGTAGTCGCGAACCATCCCGGAGATGATCTTGAAACGGATTTCCTGCTGGTTGCGCGCCTCGTCGACGAAGCCGGGGGTCGGCTTGTGCGGGGCGTTCGGGCCGTTCCACATTTCCGGCCAGCCGAAGATGGTCAGGGCGGCTCCGGACAGGCGTCCACGGTTGGCCTTGGCGAGGTCGAACTGGCCGTCGCCGTCTTTGTCGGCCTCGTGGCCGTCAGTGCCGAAGTTTTGCGTCAGGCTGACATGGCTGTCGAAAGAGAGCATGCGTTCGTGTAGCTCATCGGCCTGCTTCATGACTTTGGCCGGGTAGCCGAGGTCGTCCTTGAACCAGTGATGCCACACGGCAAAGCCTGCGCCGGCGCTGATCGCCAGAGCCAACGGCAGGCCGATGAATAGAGCCTTTTTCGAACGTGGTTTTGTCATTGCCATCTCAGTCAGGTTCGCCATCGAGGTGCAGGCGCGGGGGCCTTCGCTATCTGGGAGGAACGAGTGGTAGGCCGTGGAATTTAGGTTGCCAGGTCAAAAGATCGCAGCCTGCGGCAGCTCCTACAGGGATATACATTCCATGTAGGAGCTGCCGCAGGCTGCGATCTTTTCAAACCCACATAAATTTACCCGCGCAACAAACGTTCTAGCTTGGATAAAGCCTGCTTCATGGCTGACACAGGTAGGGCAATGAAGATTTCTCGACGATGGTTCATGGCGGGCCTGGCGCTGACCGGCGCTGCCGTGCCTGCGGCGTATTTCGGGCATCGTGAATGGACGAAGCCGGACCCGACGATCACTCCGGGCGAAGCGTCTTTCGACGTCGCCGACAGGGCCGGGCAGCGCCTGGCGAATGCGTTGCGCGGGGTGTGGGATATCCGTTTCGAAGGTGCCGATGCCGGCCTCGATGGCTTGCCGCCCAAGGGCCTGCAAGTGTTTCTCGACATCGGCCAGAAGGGGCGCGGCGTGTGCGGTTTTCTCGACACGCCTGAGCGCCTGCGTTCCGCTGAAACCCCGCGTTACCGAATTCTGGGCGACCTCGCGAAAGCCGATGCGGCAAAGCTGAGCTGGCGCCTGATTGGTGCCGACGGCCAGATCAGCTATGAGCTGGAGATGATCCTCGATGAGGTCTGGGCCGACTTCGGCAATGCCGGCAGTGGCACCCTCAGCGGCAGGGCCTTGCGCCTGGATCGAGCGCTGGCCTTGCCGGCGCAGGACAACCGCTTCGTCGCCGTCAAACGGCTGTTTCCCGAAGCGCGCGAGCGCACGCCGCTCAACCCGACGTTGCTGGCGTGGTTGATCTCTCCCGAGCATCGCCTGTTTCACCAGTTGTGGCATGCGACCCGGGACAAGTGGCACAAACTGCCCGAGGACAAACGCGAAGCCTTGCGCGGCATTGGCTGGCAGCCCGGCCCGCGCGACAAGGAGCGCGATGCCCGTGGCCCGCGCAAGGATCGCAATGGCTCGGGCGTGGACTTTTTCTTCATGCACCGGCACATGCTCGGGACGGCGCGCTCGATGCAGGATCTGCCGTCGTGGGCGTTTTTCCCGCTGCCGCAGCCGGAGCTGATCCGCGACCGCGTCGGCTTCGCCCGCTATTTCGACAACCACGACGGCGCGGCCTTGCCGCCCACCTGGACGGCGGCGGGCGATGACGAGTTCAGCCAGTGGGTCAGCGACATCAAGACGGCCGAGACCTACGAAAGCAACTTCCAGGTCTGGGAGTCGCAGTACCGCGATCCGGCGTATCTGGCCCGGCTCACCCTCGGCCAGTTCGGCTCCGAAGTCGAGCTGGGTCTGCATGACTGGCTGCACATGCGCTGGGCCTCCGTGCCGCGCGATCCGTCCAACGGTCAGCCGGTGCCGTTTGCCCGCGATCCGGCGGACTTCGCCGCACGTTGGTACAACGCCGAGAACGACTTCCTCGGCGATCCGTTTTCTTCCCACGTCAACCCGACGTTCTGGCATTTCCATGGCTGGATCGACGATCGCATCGAGGACTGGTTCCGCGCCCACGAGCGTTTCCATCCGGGCGAAGTCACGCGGCTGCAGGTCAATGGCGTGCCATGGTTTGCTCCGGGGCGCTGGGTGGAAGTCGACGACCCGTGGCTCGGGCCGATTACCCATGGTTGCAGCACCACGCCGGGATTGCAGATGGGCAAGACGGTGGAGATGGATCCGGAAACCATGAAGCTGGCGCTGCGCATCACCTTCATCACCGACGAGGAAAAACTCGCCGGCCTGTTCCGCCGCGTGCCGCAACGGCCATGGTATGCGCGCAATCTGAAGCCTAAAACCAGCCCGGCTTGAGGGCTGCGTCATCGATCATTCGCGAGCAGGCTCGCTTGTATGTTTAGACTTGAAGGGGTGGGCGGGACTACAGACTCGATTCTGACTCTGACCAGTACAGACCGTGGGAGACTTCTCGTCCCGCCCCTTCTACCCAAAGCGCCAATAAGGAATTCATCGGTAAACCGACGACAGAGACAAGCCAGCGCAACGGTAGACCCCAACAAGCTCTTAAACCCTAGCTCCGAGGATTCGTCATGACAATCCTTACTTCGCAGACGGTTGTTGGTATCGATATCGCCAAGGCCGAAATCGTTGTCTATCGCGCCGACCTGGAAACCATTGAAGCGGTCAAGAATGATCGTGCCGCCCTCAAACGTTGGCTCAAAACTCTGCCCGCGCAAAGCGCTATCGCTGTCGAAGCCACCAATATCTACCATTTGGAGACTGTTGATCTGGCTCATGCGATGGGACATCAGGTCTATGTGGTGGATGCTTATCGAGTCAGCCACTATCGTCGCGGTGTCGGTCAGCGAGCCAAAAATGATCCATGCGATGCACGCGTGCTCGCACGCTATCTGACGAATGAACAAAGCAAACTGCGGCTTTGGAACCCGCCTCCTAAAGCCTACACCGTACTGAAAAGCTTGCTGCACAGACGCGCGACGCTGATTCAGAACCATAAGGGTCTGATGTTGAGCTGGGCCGATGAACCCTTGCTGAAGAAAGAACGTACGGCTCAGCAAAAGGCATTCGAGCGATCCGACAAGGTCATTCAAAACCTGCTGCGCAAAGTCAGCAAAGAGGCCGGTATTGATGACAATATTGGCCGCTGCAAAGCAATCGAGGGCGTGGGAGAGCTGACTGCGACTGGGTTGGCAACGACCTATATGCGCGGTGACTTTGCCAACAGCGACGCGTTCATCGCGTTTTTGGGTATGGATCTGACGGTGGACGATTCGGGGAAAAAGAACGGCCCGAGGTTCCTGAGCAAAAAAGGAGATCCGGAGATCCGTCGATTAGCCTACAACGCCGCAATGGCGGCGTGTCGCTCAACCAAGTGGAAGCCTTTTTACGAGTCTTACCTGGCCAGAGGCTTCTCGAAAACACAGGCATTGGTAGCTCTTGCTCGCAAGCTCTGCCGAGTGGCATTCGCCCTGATGAAGAATCAGGGCGAATACCGATCAGTTTGAGATTCTAGGGTTGCTGAGCAACATAGAATCTCCCACAGGTTCAGGTGTCAGCCCGAGATAGCGGCAACACCGTCAATCAATGTGGGAGCTGGCTTGCCAGCGATAGCATTGGGTCAGGCAACGTTGATGTCGGGAGTGCTGGCCTTATCGCTGGCAAGCCAGCTCCCACAGGGTTGTTGTGTTGATTCGATTACAAAGTCTGCCACCCGCCGCCAAGTGCCTTGTACAGCGCAATGCTGGCCTGCACTCGTGACAGCCGCAGTTGTGCATGCTGATCCTGGGCCGCGTACAGCGTGCGCTGGGTTTCCAGCACCGTCAGCAAGTCTTCGGCGCCTGCCTGGTAGCGGCTCTGGGCGATGTCGAATGCGGTCTGCGCCTGATTCAGTTCTTCGTCCTGCCACAACCGCTGTTCATCCAGGCGACGAATGCTATTGAGCGCTTTTTCCACATCAGCGAAACCGTTGATGATCGCCCCACGGTAAGTTTCCAGCAGCTCTTGCTGGCGCGCCGAGGCCTTGTCGCGTTCAGCGCCGAGGCGACCGTTATTGAAAATCGGTGCGACCAGCCCGGCGGTCAGGTTGTAGAAAGGGCTGCGAATCAAATCGTCGAACTGATTGGCGCCCGAGCCGAGTTGGGCGGTCAGGGTGAGTGCCGGCAACATGGCCGCGCGAGCGACTTTGACGTCAGCTTCGGCGGCGGCCAGTTGGGCTTCGGCGCGGGCGATGTCCGGACGATGCGTGAGCAACTCGCTGGGCACGCCGGCGGCGATGTCTGGCCACTGCAGGTGATCGAAGGACTCTGTTGCCGACAGTTGCTGCACCGGTCGGCCGAGCAGGGCGGCGAGGCTGATCAACGCTTCCTGAGCTTGCTGTTGCACGCGCGGCAATTGCCATTGCTGGGCGGCGACCAGGCTCTTCTGTTGTGCCAGCTCCAGCGCGGTGGCTGAGCCTGAATCAAACCGCGTCTGCACCAGTTTCAGCACGCTTTGTGCGTTGGCCAGATTGAGTTCGGCGATGCGGCTCTGCTCGCGCAGCGACAAGGTTTGCGCGTACGTGCTGGCAACGCCGCTGAGCAATGTCAGCTCGACCGTCGCCCGGTCGAATTCGCTGGCCTGCAAGGCGAACTGGGCACTGTCGCGCGAGGCGCGTTTGCCGCCCCAGAAATCGATTTCGTAAGTGGCGCTCAGGTTGGTATCGAAATAGTCCACAGCCTTGTTGCTGCTGTTGGCATCGAGTTGGCTGTAGCCATTGCCGCGCAGCAGTTTCTGCCGATTGGCATTCAGACCGGCCTTGACCTCCGGCAACTGAGAGCCGCCAGCGATGACGGTGCCCGCCTGCGCCTGACGCACTCGAGCGACGGCGGCCGCGAGGTCGAAACTGCCGACGCGAGCCTGTTCGATCAGGCGATCCAGTTCCGGGCTGCCAAATTGCGTCCACCACTGCGGGTTGTTGCGGGCAACGCTGGCGCCATGGGGCGACTGCCAGGCAGCTGGCGGCTGCACGCCACTGTCCGGGCGTTGAACGGGACTGCCGCAGGCGCTGAGGATCAGGCACACGGTCAACAGGCTGAGGCGCGGTTTCATAGATCGATCATTCACTGGTAAGGGCCGTGACCGGGTCAAGCCGGGCAGCTTTGCGGGCCGGCATGAAGCCGAAGACAACGCCGGTGACCAGGGCGCAACCGAAGGCGCCAAGTACCGCCATCAAGGAAAAGGCCACGGCCACTTCGCTGAGGATCAGCACGCCGCCGACGATCAGCGCCAGGGCGATCCCGGCAATGCCGCCGACCACCGAGAGCATCACCGCTTCGGTGAGGAACTGCCGGAGGATGTCACGCTGGCGGGCGCCGGTGGCCATGCGAATGCCGATCTCGCGAGTCCGCTCACGCACGGTCATGAGCATGATGTTCATCACGCCGATACCGCCAACCAGCAGCGAGATCGCGGCAATCGAGCCGAGCATCAACGACAGGGTGTTCTGGGTGCGCGCCTCGGCCTGAATCATCGCGGCGTTGTTGGTCAGTTCGAAATCCTTCTTGCCGTTGTGCAGGCGCAGCATCAGTTGCTCGATGGCTTGCTCGGTGTCCTTGACCTTGCGCGCGTCGGCGGCGGCGATGGCCACGTATTCCGGATTGCGCGTGCCGAACAGCCGAACGCTGGCCGCCGAATAGGGGATGGCGATGCGATTGTCGCTGTCGGAGTCGCCGGAGCTGGCGCCTTTTTCTGCGAGTACGCCGACCACCTGGAACGGCACATTCTCGATCAGGATGAATTGGCCGATCGGGTTCGGCACATCCTTGAGCAGTTTGCTGCGCACCTTGTGGCCGATCACCGCAACGGCTGCAGCGTTCTGCTCGTCGGCCTCGGTGAAGTAACTGCCTTGCACCACCGGCCAGTTGAAGATCGCCGGGAAGTTGGTGTCGTTGCCGCCGACGTAACTCAGGTGGTCGGCATTGCCGTAACGCACCCCGGCCTCGGCACCGTTGACCGGCATGATCCGCTGCACTTGCGGCAGGCTGGCCAGCGCGTGCACATCGTCGAGGGTGATGATCCCCGGCGGCGTGCGCGGGTTGGGCGCCGAGCCGCTCAGATAAATGATGTTCGAACCGAACGCGCCCATCTGCGCCATCACCTGGCGTTTGCTGCCTTCACCGACCGCCAGCATGACCACCACCGAGGCCACGCCGATGATGATCCCGAGCAGGGTCAGCGCGGTGCGAAAGCGGTTGATCCACATCACTCGCCACGCAGCGTGCAGGGCATCGACCAGTTCACCTTTCCAGGCGCCAGTGGCGTCCGCGCCCACGGCCAGGCGCTGGCGCAGATCCACTGCTTGCAGGGCGCCGGGATTGGCGCTGATCTGGGCGTGGGGATTGTCGCGGGCGCTGTCGCTGATGATCAGGCCGTCGCGGATTTCGATGATGCGTTTGGCCCGGGTCGCGACTTCGCGGTCGTGGGTGATGAGGATCACCACGTGGCCCTGGCTCGCCAGTTCGTCGAGCAGCGTCATCACCTCTTTGCCGCTGTGGCTGTCGAGGGCGCCGGTGGGTTCGTCGGCGAGGATGATGTGGCCGCCGTTCATCAACGCCCGGGCAATCGACACCCGTTGCTGCTGACCGCCGGACAACTGATGCGGGCGATTGCCGGTGCGCGAGGCCAGGCCGAGGCGGTCGAGCAGGGCGGCGGCGCGGGCGTGACGTTCGGCGGCCGGGGTGCCGGCATAGATCGCCGGCATCTCGACGTTTTCCTGAGCCGAGCCGGATGGAATCAGGTGATAGCCCTGGAACACAAAACCGAAGGCTTCGCGGCGCAGCCAGGCCAGCTCGTCGCTGTCGAGGCCAGCGACGTTTTCCCCGGCAAAGCGATACTCGCCGGAGGTCGGCCGGTCGAGGCAGCCGAGGATGTTCATCAGGGTCGATTTGCCAGAGCCGGAAGCGCCGACAATCGCCACGAATTCGCCGGCGTGGATCGACAGGTCGATACCGCGCAGCACGTGAACCTCGGGAGCGTCACCGCCGCCGTAGGATTTGCGGATGTCCTGCAGGTCGATCAGAGGCGTTTGCATTCAGCCTCCGCTGCCGTCGACCGGGCCGATCAACAGGTGATCGCCTTCATTGAGGCCGTCGACAATCTGCACTTTGAGCCGGTCGCTGATGCCGGTGCGCACCTCGCGTTGCTGGATGTCGCCGTTGGCCGCCACCACCTGGGCGGTTTGCAGGTTGGCCGTAGTGCTGCCCTGCAACGCGGCGACCGGGGCGGTGAGCACGCCTTTGGCCTGATTGGCGACGAAAAACACCTGGGTGGTCATCTCGGCCATCAAGGCGTTGTCGGCGTTATCGACGTCGAGCAAAACCGTGTACAGCACAACGCGGGCGCTGCCGCTTTTACTGCTGCTGGCCGGGCTGCCGCCACCCTGGCTGGTCTGGTCCAGCGGCTTGGGCGGCACCGGCAGAATCTGCCGTACGGTGCTGCTCCAGCGGCGCTGGCCGCCGCTGAGGGTGGTGAAGTAGGCGGTCATGCCCGGTTTGACATGGCCGATGTCGGCCTCGGAGACCTCGGCCCACACTGTCATCGGTGACAGCTTGGCGATGCGCAGGATCAGCGGCGTTTGCTGTTGCGCGTTGAGGGTCTGGCCTTCGCGGGCGTCGAGGGCAACCACGGTGCCGGCCATCGGCGCGTAGATTCGGGTGTAGCCGAGTTCGGCCTGATCACTGCGCAGGCTCGCTTCTGCCTGGCGGATCTGCGCCTGGAACATGTCGACGCGCGCCTGAGTGGCTTTCAGTTCGGCGCGGGCGGTCTGCACGTCTTCTTCACGGGTGGCGCCGCCGGCGGCGAGATTCTGCTGACGCTGATACTTCTGCCGCGCCAGTTCATGTTGGGCGCGCTGCTCCTGCAATTGCGCCTTGAGGTTTTCGATGGAGAAGCGCCCGGCGTCGAGTTTGGCCTTCTGCGTGGACGGATCGATTTCCACCAGCAGTTGACCTTCCTTGACAACGTCACCGACTTCGACGTGGATTTTCTGGATCTGCCCGGAGGCCTGCGCGCCGACATCGACATACCGGCGCGGTTGCAGGGTGCCCAGCGCGGTGACGCTGCTTTCGATGTCGCCACGGCTGACTTGCACGGTGGCGAAGCGCTCGCGGCCCGGCGGCATGATTTGCCATGCGGCATAGGCAACAACGGGAATCAGACAAAGGACTGCGAGCAGGGCGCGTCGAGCGGGGCGGGGACGTTTCATGCAGGGTTCCGGCCAGTGGAATTCGGCCCGTCGTTCGGCTGCGCATAACAAGGCGCAGCCGCTGAACGCTGTCGCGGGGCGCGACAGACACGGGGAGCTGTCCTGTAAACGATGGATGTGGAGGGGAATTTAAGCGAAGACACAGGATGTTACAGGTATAGAACGGCACTATTTGACGGGCAACGACAAACGCCACTTTAAATCTATATGAGAATTACTATAAATTACGCACCTCAGTTGCCACTATCTTGCTACCCGTGTTCGCGGGCCGTCGATCAGTGTGCTCAAGGATCGAATCCGCATCGAAGCGGCCGGGAGTCATGTTGGAAAACTACTATCGCGAGCTGGTGTGTTTCCTGAACGCCAAGCTCGGCAACCGTCAGGTCGCCGAAGATGTGGTGCATGACGCTTATGTGCGGGTTCTGGAACGCTCCAGCGACACGCCCATCGAGCAGCCGCGGGCCTTTCTCTATCGCACCGCGTTGAATCTGGTGATCGATGATCATCGGCGCAACGCCTTGCGCCAGGTCGAGCCACTGGAAGTGCTCGACAGCGAAGAGCGTTATTTCACCCCGTCGCCCCACGGCACCCTCGATCACGGCCAGCGTCTGGAGATGCTCCAGCGCGCCTTGGCGGAATTGTCGCCGCTGTGTCGCGACAGTTTTCTGCTGCGCAAGATCGAAGGCCTGTCGCACCCGCAGATCGCCGAACATCTGGGAATTTCCAAGGCGCTGGTGGAAAAGCACATCGTCAATGCGATGAAGCATTGCCGCCTGCGCATCAAGCAATGGGATGCCCATTGAGCCGCCATCGCTAAATTTTATTTCACTGTCCTCGTTCCTACTCAACAGACGACCTGCTGTCCTGCTCAAGGCCAGTCGGGTCACTTAGGCTCTCCTTTCCCCTTGTTGAGGGGTTCATCCAGAGGACACTGGAAATGACTCAGGCAATTGCATCGCCCATCGTTCACGACCTGATCGGCGTCGGTTTCGGCCCTTCGAACCTGGCGCTGGCCATCGCTCTGCAAGAGCGCGGCCCGACCCACGGCGAGCTGGATGTGCTGTTCCTCGACAAGCAGGCCGACTACAGCTGGCACGGCAACACCCTGTCGACCCAGAGCGAATTGCAGATTTCCTTCCTCAAGGATCTGGTAACCCTGCGCAACCCGACCAGCCCGTACTCGTTCGTCAATTACCTGAAGGCTCACGGGCGTCTGGTGGACTTCATCAACCTCGGCACCTTCTACCCGTGCCGCATGGAGTACAACGACTACCTGCGCTGGGTTGCCGGGCAGTTCACCGAGCAGAGCCGTTACGGCGAAGAAGTACTGACCATCGAGCCGGTGCTGCACAACCATCAGGTTGAAGCGCTGCGCGTGATCTCCCGTGACAGCGAAGGCCAGCAGTTCGTGCGCACTGCGCGTTCGGTGGTGGTCAGCGCCGGTGGCACGCCGCGGATTCCGGAGGCGTTCAAGGCGCTGAAGGGCGACAGCCGCGTGTTCCACCACTCGCAGTACCTGTCGCAGATGGCCAAACAGCCGTGTGTGAACAACCAACCGATGAGCATCGCAATCATCGGCGG
The DNA here is from genome assembly GCF_040729435.1 of Pseudomonas sp. HOU2. Lineage (NCBI taxonomy): Bacteria > Pseudomonadati > Pseudomonadota > Gammaproteobacteria > Pseudomonadales > Pseudomonadaceae > Pseudomonas > Pseudomonas sp. HOU2. The sequence goes on from NZ_CP160398.1 coordinate 5,437,369, forward strand.
CGGGCAGAGTGCGGCGGAAGCCTTTATCGATCTGAACGATTCGTTCCCGTCGGTGCAGGTCGACATGATCCTGCGCGGCTCGGCGCTCAAGCCTGCGGACGACAGCCCGTTCGTCAACGAAGTGTTCTCGCCGGAGTTCACCGATCTGGTGTTCCAGCAAAACAGCGCCGAGCGTGAGCGGCTGGTCAACGAGTACCACAACACCAACTACTCAGTGGTCGACATCGACCTGATCGAACGCATCTACGGCATTTTCTATCGGCAGAAAGTCTCGGGCATCGCCCGCCATGCGTTCCGTACCCTGACCACCGTCGAGAGCGCCACCGCCACTGAGCGCGGCATCGAACTGGCGGTGCGCAACAACGCCACCGGCGAAGTCACCGTGCGTGTCTATGACGCCGTGGTCCTGGCCACCGGTTACGAGCGGCAGATGCACCGCAAATTGCTGGCGCCACTGGAAGAGTACCTGGGTGATTTCGAGGTCGATCGCAACTACAAACTGATCACCGACGAGCGCTGCAAGGCCGGCCTGTACATGCAGGGCTTCTGCCAGGCCAGCCATGGTCTGAGCGACACGCTGCTGTCGGTGCTGCCGGTGCGTGCCGACGAGATTGCCGGTTCGCTGTATGAGCATGGCAAGCATCGTGGGCATCGTTCGGTGGCGGATCTGTTGTTGGCGACTGCCAGCTGAATCAGCATTGCCTGATCCACCGCAATCGCTGGCAAGCCAGCTCCCACAGGATCTGTGTCGGATGCAAAACTTGTATTCACTGGAGATTCTTGTGGGAGCGGGCTTGCCCGCGATAGGGCCCTGAAGACCGGCGAAAAATCTGAATCCTGAACCCTTCCTGAACATCCCCGATATTCCCCGACACACCTCCTTACACGGGTTTACTCTCCAATCATCGAGGCGTAAGCTTCGCGCGTTTTCATCAATAGCGGAGACCCACAGTGGGTACTTGTTCGAGTGACAGTTGTCGGCCGGTCTCGGTAACCGGCAGATTCTCGGCAAGATAACGCGCAGCCTTTCTCTGCCGTTGTCTCGCCGTAAAGCGAGCAGCGGCATCCCGATCATGGTCAGTTGAGACCATGTCCCGACGTCCTTCTCATCGACACTGAAAGTATGTGATTTCGACCGTGTGGTCGCGATCGCAAACCTATCGACACGCCTGTCCTTTGTGACCGGCGCGCCAAGCCTTGCCGTGCCGGATTTTCCGGTGAACGAGGCATGGTCGTACCTGCTCGACGGTTTCCCGGCTGACCATAGGGGCAACAGCCATGAAACTTACGCTCAAGGAATTTTTCGCAGGCTTCCTGCGTACACGCCACATCGCCCGGCACTTCCGTCGTCTGGCGCTGCTGGAGTCGATCAGCGACACCACGGTCAGCCGTGAAGTGCCGCCCACCCTGGCCAACACCCTGGTCGATGCGGCCCATCGCGACAGCGGCGAACTGCTGTCGTCGCTGGGCACCCACACCGACGGCCTGACCGACTTTGAAGTCGATGCACTGCGCGCGCAGTACGGCCTCAACGAAGTCGATCACGAGCAGCCGCTGCCATGGTGGACCCACCTGTGGCACTGCTACAAAAACCCGTTCAACCTGCTGCTGACTCTGTTGGCGGTGATCTCGTGGCTGACCGAAGACCTGAAAGCTGCCACGGTGATCTTCTCGATGGTGGTGCTGTCGACGCTGCTGCGTTTCTGGCAGGAAAGCAAATCCAACCAGGCCGCCGACGCGCTCAAGGCCATGGTCAGCAACACCGCCACGGTGATGCGCCGCGATGAGCCGCGCGTCGAACTGCCGATCAAGCAACTGGTGCCGGGCGACCTGATCGTGCTGTCCGCCGGCGACATGATTCCCGCCGACTGCCGGGTGCTCAGCGCCAAGGACCTGTTCGTCAGCCAGGCAGCGATGACCGGTGAATCGATGCCGGTGGAGAAGTTTGCCCGTCAGGCCGACCGCGACACGCGCAATCCGCTGGAGCTGGAGAACATTCTGTTCATGGGCACCAACGTGGTATCCGGCACGGCGGTGGCGGTGATTCTCACCACGGGCAACAGCACCTATTTCGGTGCCCTGGCCCAACGTGTGGGGGCAACTGATCGCGCGGTGACTTCGTTCCAGATGGGCGTGAACAAGGTCAGCTGGTTGCTGATCCGCTTCATGTTTGTCATGGCGCCGCTGGTGTTGTTCATCAACGGGTTCACCAAGGGCGACTGGACTGAAGCACTGCTGTTCGCGCTGTCGATCGCCGTGGGTCTGACCCCGGAAATGCTGCCGATGATCGTCACCTCGACTCTGGCCAAAGGGGCGGTGTTCCTGTCGCGCAAGAAAGTCATCGTCAAGCGTCTGGATGCGATCCAGAACTTCGGCGCCATGGACGTGCTGTGCACCGACAAGACCGGCACCCTGACCCAGGACAAGATCTTCCTCGCGCGCAATGTCGATGTCTGGGGTGAAGATTCCGATGACGTGCTGGAAATGGCCTACCTCAACAGCTACTACCAGACCGGGCTGAAAAACCTGCTCGACGTGGCGGTGCTGGAGCACGTGGAAATCCACCGCGAACTGAAGGTCGGCACGGCGTTTCGCAAGGTCGATGAAATACCGTTCGACTTCAATCGCCGGCGCATGTCGGTGGTGGTCGAAGGGCGTGGTCAGCCACATCAACTGATCTGCAAAGGTGCGGTGGAAGAAGTGCTGGCGGTGTGCACCCGTGTGCAGCACGGCGATGTCGAGGAAGCCTTGAGCGATGAATTGCTGACCCGGATTCGTCAGGTCACCGCAGCATTCAACGCTGAAGGCTTGCGTGTGGTGGCGGTGGCTGCCCGTTCGATGCCGCAAGGTCGCGACACCTACAGCCTGGCGGATGAGCAGGAACTGACGCTGATCGGTTACGTGGCGTTCCTCGATCCACCGAAGGAAAGCACCGCACCGGCGCTCAAAGCGCTGGCCGAGCACGGCGTGGCGGTCAAGGTGCTGACCGGTGACAACGAACTGGTGACCGCGAAGATCTGCCGTGAAGTCGGTCTGGCGCAACAGGGCTTGCTGCTGGGCAACGATGTCGAGCGCATGAGCGATGCCGAACTGGCGGTGGCGGTGGAGAACACCAACGTGTTCGCCAAGCTGACGCCGTCGCACAAGGAGCGCATCGTGCGCATCCTCAAAGGCAACGGGCACGTGGTCGGGTTCATGGGTGACGGCATCAACGATGCGCCGGCGCTGCGTACCGCGGACATCGGGATTTCGGTGGACAGCGCGGTGGATATCGCCAAGGAAGCCGCTGACATCATCCTGCTGGAAAAAAGTCTGATGGTGCTGGAGGAGGGCGTGCTCGAAGGGCGCCGGACCTTCGCCAACATGCTCAAGTACATCAAGATGACCGCCAGTTCCAACTTCGGCAACGTATTCTCGGTGCTGGTGGCCAGTGCGTTCATTCCGTTCCTGCCGATGCTGCCGATGCACCTGCTGGTACAGAACCTGCTCTACGACATTTCGCAGATCGCGATTCCGTTCGACAACGTCGACAAGGAGATGCTGAAGAAGCCGCAGCGCTGGCAGCCGGCTGATGTCGGGCGCTTCATGCTGTTCTTCGGCCCGATCAGTTCGATCTTTGACATCCTGACGTTCGCCTTGATGTGGTATGTGTTCGATGCCAACACCCCGGACCACCAGACCCTGTTCCAGTCCGGCTGGTTCGTGGTGGGGCTGCTGACCCAGACGCTGATCGTGCACATGATCCGCACGCCGAAGATTCCGTTCCTGCAAAGCCGTGCAGCCATGCCGCTGCTGGTAATGACCGGGATCATCATGGCGGTGGGGATCTTCCTGCCGATGGGGCCGCTGGCCAACTACTTCAAACTGCAGGCGCTGCCGTCGCTGTACTTCGTGTTCCTGCCGGTGATCCTGCTGGCGTACATGGCGCTGACTCAGGCGGTGAAAGGCTTCTACATCCGCCGGTTCGGCTGGCAATAACAGCAGGCTGCAACCTTCACCTGCAACCCTGTAGGAGCTGCCGCAGGCTGCGATCTTTTGATTTTGTTTTTACAAGACAAGATCAAAAGATCGCAGCCTGCGGCAGCTCCTACAGGGGGCAGGGGTTTCAGATGAATTGGCAGCAAGCCCCCGACAAAGGGACTGTGATCTATTCAAGGAGCTTCATCATGCAAGCCATCAACAACCTCAACCTGACTTCTTTGCTCGACACCCTGGTCAGCCTCAGCGCCGCCTTCATCCTCGGTGGCCTGATCGGATTCGAGCGCCAGTACCGGCAACGCACCGCTGGCCTGCGCACCAACGTGCTGGTGGCGGTCGGCGCGGCAATATTCGTCGACATGGCCAACCGTCTCGGCGGTGCTGAAGGTGCGGTGCGGGTGGTCGCCTACGTGGTTTCCGGCATCGGCTTTCTCGGTGCCGGGGTGATCATGCGCGAGGAGGGTAATGTGCGCGGCCTCAACACCGCCGCGACTCTGTGGACTTCCGCCGCCGTCGGTGCCTGCGCTGGTGCCGACCTGCTGGCCGAAGCGGTGCTCGGCACGCTGTTCATCCTCGCCGCCAACACCTTGCTGCGGCCGATCGTCAACAACATCAACCGTCAGCCACTGGACGTGGTCTCGGCGGAAGTCACCAACATCGTTTACGTGATCGCCCGGCGTTCGCAGCAGAAAGCCGTGTTCGCCCTGCTCGAAGCCGAGCTGGAACGCAGCAACTACCCGGCCAGCGACGTCGATGTGCACGCGTTCGGTGCCGACGAAATCGAGATCGAAGCCACGCTGGCGACCACCTCGGTGGACGGTGACGAGCTGGATGCCCTGGTGGCGCGGATCTCGACTTCAGCGTTGGTGGTGCAGGCGTTCTGGAGTCCGAGTACGACGGAATAAGGCAACAACCTCGGACAGCCCTTCGGCATGGCTCAAGGGTGGGGATGAATGACCGGTTTTTTAGGAAAAGTCCTACAGAACTGCTCCTGAGGCTTGCGTAGTCTTGGCGCACCCATCCACCGCCCCGAGATCGAGCATGATCAATAAATCCCTGCGCATCCTGATTGCCGATCCGCAGCATTTTCACCGGATGAAAATCGAGCGCCTGTTCAATGGCCTCGACTACTTCCGCATCGCTCCGATACAGAATCTGCTTGAATTACTGACCCTGGTGGACTACGGCTGTGCACCGTTCGACGTCGTGGTCATCAACGCCGAGCTGGCGGCCGGAGCGCTGGACCTGCCGGGGTTTTTCCTCCACAACCCGCAGGTGCGCCACGTCCTGATCTATAACGAGCCCTCGGCACCTGCGCTGACGACTGCTGGCTTCGCTCAGGAAAACCTGCAGATCAGCCCCGTCGCCTTGCCCAATGCGGCCGCGATCAAGCATCTGATGGCGCAGGTCGATGTTGCCCCGGTTTGCGCGGCGAACATATGGGAAACGGCGCCAGCCTCGCAGCGCCGGGGCTTGAGCATGGATTTCCCTTTGGCGCAACTGTCAGATCTGACAGGTAGATACGCTTTGCTTCCCGTGTAACAGTCTTTGCGCAGCCACCCCGGCTGGAACAGCGGGTGGCGCTATCCATCGTCCTGTTTTTGCACTGGGAGCGGTCATGAAGTCAGCGCTGATCGTCGACGATCATCCGGTGGTAAGGGCTGCCGTGAAACTTGTCCTCGAAACCGAAAGGTTCAAGGTGATTCACGAAGCATCCAGCGCCAGCGAAGCCATGGCGCTGAGCCGTGAGCACAAGCCGAAACTGGTGGTACTCGATCTCAAGTTGCCGGGACTCGGCGGACTGGAGGTACTGGAGCGGCTCAAGGCCACTGACCCCGAGTGCAGGGTCCTGATTTTTACCTCTCAGGATCCGCTGCACTATCAGGATCGCTGTCTGCGTAGTGGCGCCATGGGTTACGTGGCCAAAACCAACCAGTTGCTGCAATTGCACAAGGCTGTCCAGGCGTTGATGTCGGGCTACTCCTATTTTGCTGCACTGCCTGATAGCGGCCCTGTGTCGTCGCCGTCGCACCGCAGCGAAAAGCAGCTGATCGACGAGCTATCCAACCGTGAACTGAGCATTCTCGAGCAGTTGGCGCTGGGCAAGCCCAACAAGAATATCGCGGCCGAAATGTTCCTCAGCCACAAGACCGTCAGCACCTACAAAACCCGCTTGATAAAAAAGCTGGGTCTGCACTCAAAGTCAGGGGTGTACTTGCGCGAATTCGCCAAGCGCAACCATTTGATCTGAGTGGAAAATGAATCTGCGACGCTGGTGGTGCGTGCTGTGGTTGAGCATCACGGCCACCTGCTGGGCCAGTGAGCCGCCACAGCCTCTGGAGTTGTTGAGCCAGGCGGCACTGGAAAATATCCGGGTTCCGCTCGACGAGCAGGATCGCCAATGGCTGCGCCAGCACCCCCGGTTGCGCATGGGCATTTCCGGCGCCGATTACCCACCGTTTGAAATCACCCGCAATCGGTTGGAGCTGGAAGGGCTGACCGCCGATTACGCGGAGCTGCTGGCGCAACTGCTCGGTGTGCGGATCGAGGTGCAACGCTTTACCCATCGCGACGCGCTGATGAGTGCACTCAAGCGCGGCGAACTCGATCTGCTGGGTACCTCGAACAATTTCGAACTGGCCGATGCGGATTTCATTTTGTCGCGCCCCTACGCCGAAGACCAGCCGATGCTGGTCACCCGGCTCGACGAAACATTGCCGGCGGACTTGGCGGGCCGACGCATCGCCATGGTCGAGGATTATCTGCCGCTGACCAGCGTGCAGGCGTTCTACCCCGAGGCGAAAGTGCAGCGCTATCCCTCGGCGATGGACGCGCTGGGTGCGGTGGCGTTCGGTGTCGATGATGGTTATCTCGGTGATCTGATCAGTGCCAATTACCTGATCAACACCAATTATCGCAATGACCTGCAACTGGCCGGGCCTTCCGGGCTGGATGCCAATCCCTTCGGTTTCGCCCTGCTGCGCAGTGACGTACGCCTCAAACGCATCATCGACAAGGCGCTGGCGGCGATTCCCATGGAGCGTCGTCAACTGATCGAGCAGCGCTGGAGCGCGGGGCGCGCGCACATGGCCGCGCAGTCGCGGGTGCGCCTCAGTGCCGGCGAGCAGCAGTGGCTGGCGCAACATCCGCGGGTGCGGGTCGGTGTGATCGAAGACTTCGCACCGCTGACGTTCTTTGATGCCGACGGGCGATTCAATGGGCTGTCGGCGCAGTTGCTCAACCTGATCGGTCAGCGTACCGGGCTGCAATTCGAAGTGATTCGTGGACGTTCGCTGGACCGCCAGATCGAACAGCTCAAGGCCGGTGAGCTCGACGTGCTGCCGGTGGTGACCCCGAGCAGCGAACGCGAAGCCGAGCTGCAATTCACCCGCTACTACCTGAACAACCCATTCGTGCTGGTCAGTGCGACAACCGCGGGTAGTCCGCGCAGCCTCATTGATCTGCCGGGCAAGCGCCTGGCGATTTATCGCGGTCATCCGTTGCGCAACTATATTTTGCAGCGAGTGCCCGGGATCCGCCTGGTGGAGGTGCGCAGCCCGGCCGAGGGCATGGAACTGATCGCCAAGGGGCAGGCCGACGCGACCGTCAGCTCGCTGCTGGTGGCGCGCTTTCTGATCGCCCGCCATTACCGCGAGCGCCTGCGTATCACCAACACGATCGGCGATCAACCGGCGCGGATCGCCCTGGCGACCGCAGCGCAGGATACGGCGCTGCACACGATTCTGAACAAGGCGCTGCTGAGCATCGCGCCACAACAGATGGACGAACTGGTCGAGCGCTGGAGCCATGACGTGGTTGTGGAAGAGAGCTATTGGCAGCGTCATCGCCACGAAATCCTTGTGGCGTTTGCCGGTGCGGCAGGGCTGCTGTTGCTGGCCTTGGCCTGGATCGCTTTTCAGCGTTGGCAGTTGCGCCAGCGTCAGCAGTGGTTGCAGCAGTTGCAGCAGGCCAAGGATGCCGCCGACGACGCCAACCGGGCCAAGACCACGTTTCTGGCGACCATGAGCCATGAAATCCGCACGCCGATGAACGCCCTGATCGGCATGCTCGAACTGGCCCTCAAGCGTGCCGAGGAGGGCGTCACCGACAAGCTGGCGATCGAGGTCGCGTCCGCTGCCGGCCAGCAATTACTGGGATTGATCGGCGATATTCTCGACATCGCGCGGATCGAGTCCGGGCATCTGTCCCTCGCGCCGCAACGGGTCAATCTGCGTGAACTGGTGAACTCGGTGTGCCGGGTATTCGAGGGGCTGGCGCGCGAGAAACGCCTGCTGTGGCAGGTCGAACTGGATGCGCACAGCGACGTTGACGTGATGCTCGACCCGATACGCTTCAAGCAAGTGCTGTCGAACCTGTTGAGCAACGCGATCAAGTTCACCGAGCACGGTCAGGTCACTCTGCAACTGGTGGTGAGCAGGACAGCGCTCGGCCAGTCGGCCGTGAAAGCAGTGATTGAGGACAGCGGCATCGGCATCAGTGAAGACGACCGCAAACGCCTGTTCAGTCCGTTCGTCCAGGCCGGCAATCATGGCCAGTCAGCGCGCAGCGGCTCGGGATTGGGACTGGTGATCAGCCGCAACCTCTGCGAAATGATGGGCGGAACACTGCACCTCGACAGTGAGCCGGGGCATGGCACGCGGGTCGAGATAAATCTGCAATTGCTGCCTCTGGCCGCGCTCGCCCCCGAGGCGGCAAGCCCCGCAGTGGCGGACACTCCGGTGCGCTCATTGAGCGTGCTGGTGGTGGACGATCATCCGGTCAACCGCTTGCTGCTGTGCTGGCAACTGAGTGAACTCGGCCACCGCACGGTCGACATCGAGGACGGAGAGTTGGGCCTGCAGCGTTGGCGGGCCCAGGCCTTCGATGTGCTGATCACCGACTGCAACATGCCGCGGCGCAATGGCTACGAACTCGCCCGGACGATCCGTGACGAAGAGGCGGCGAGCGGCCGGGGGCGTTGCCTGATCATCGGGTTTACTGCCAACGCGCAGGTCGAGGAACGGGTTCGTTGCCTGGAGGCCGGCATGGACGATTGTTTGTTCAAGCCGATTCGCCTGGATGATCTGCAACAGGCGTTGCAGTTGGCGAGTCACGGCGACATCGATCACCTGCCGACCCCGGCAGTGACGTTGACCGAGATCGACCTGAGCGCGCTGGAGCAGATGGCCGGAGACGATCACGCGGTGATGCAACGCCTGCGGGACCAAGTGTTGCGCAGCTTGCACGACGATCTGCAACGGCTGGATGCGGCGCGCCAGCCACAGGATCTGGACGGGTTGCGGACACTGGCGCATCACATCAAGGGCGGTGCGCAGATGGTCGGTGCGGCGCGAGTGGCGGCGGCGTGCACCGATCTTGAACAGGCGTGCCGCGACGCCGAAACCCTGGCTGTCCACCGCTCGGTGGCTGCGCTGCGCACCGCCATGCTTGGCCTCGCGCAGCGCCTTCAGGACTGAGCGATCAATCCCACTGCGGGGCGATGCCTTTCGGGCTGGTCAGACGATGGCCACGCTCCAGAGCGGCGATCAGCGCCATATCGGGTTCGCTCAGGGTCAGCGTCGTGGCGCCGAGGTTGCTTTGCAGGTTGGAACGTTTGGTCGACGATGGAATCACCGCGTAACCCGACTGCATCGCCCAGGCCAGAGTGACTTGCGCCGGGGTCGCTTGCAGACGTTCAGCAATCTGCCGGATCACCGGATCCTTCAGCACTTCGCCATAGGCGAGGGTCATGTAGGAGGTGATCTGAATGCCCTGGCTGCGGGCGAACTCGACCACTTTGCGGTTTTGCAGGTACGGGTGCAGCTCGATCTGGTTGGTGGCGATGTGGTCTGCACCGACCGCTGCGATGGCTTGCTGCATCAGCTCGATGGTGAAGTTGGACACCCCGATCTGCCGGGTCAGGCCCAGACGCTTGGCTTCGAGCAGCGCCCCCATGAATTCGCCGACCGGCACTTGATCTTCCGGCGACGGCCAGTGGATCAGCGTCAGGTCGAGATAGTCGGTCTGCAACTTCTGCAGGCTTTCCTTGAGGCTCTCGATCAGACGATCCTTGGCGAAGTTGGCGATCCAGATCTTGCTGGTGATGAACAGCTCTTCACGAGCAATGCCGCTGGCGGCGATGGCTTGACCGACCTCGGCTTCGTTCTCGTAGATCTGCGCGGTGTCGATGGCGCGGTAACCGAGTTCAAGGCCGGTGCGCACCGAATCGATGACCACCTGACCTTGCAGGCGAAACGTACCCAGACCAAAAGCGGGAACAGACATTGATGACTCCAGGGTTGCAGTGGGAATGGGCAGGAGTATCCGCGTCTGTGTCCTTGAGAAAAACCGCTGGTGGGGCAAAGCACTGTTGAGCAGAAGTCATGAATCTTTCGCCGCCAACAACACTCCTGTAGGAGCTGCGGCACGCTGCGATCTTTTGATTTTAAAAACGACAAGATCAAAAGATCGCAGCGTGCCGCAGCTCCTACAGGGCTTTGTAGACAGGTGCATCACTGTTCTGCAGATGGAACACTGAAGCTGGTTTTTGCCGTCTAGTCCTCCAGCCGTCATGGATTTATGCTCAATCCATTGCGTCACCCACCTTTTGGAGGCAACCATGAAAAACATCATCGGTATCTACACCAGCCCTCGCGGCCATTGGGTCGGCGATGGTTTCCCGGTGCGCACCCTGTTTTCCTATGACAACCTGGGCAAACACATCAGCCCGTTCCTGCTGCTCGATCACGCAGGTCCGGCCGAATTCACCCCGACCACTGAGCGTCGCGGCGTCGGCCAGCACCCGCACCGTGGTTTTGAAACGGTGACCATCGTCTACGACGGCGAAGTGCAGCACCGCGACTCCACCGGCAGCGGCGGCACCATCGGTCCCGGCGACGTGCAATGGATGACGGCTGCCTCCGGGATCCTGCATGAAGAGTTTCACTCGGATAACTTCGCCAGAACCGGCGGCAAGCTGGAGATGGTGCAGTTGTGGGTCAACCTGCCGGCCAAGGACAAAATGGCTGCACCCGGCTATCAGACCATTGTTGATCGCGACATCCCGAATATTGCGCTGAAGGATAATGCCGGCAATCTGCGCCTGATCGCCGGCGAGTTCGAGGGGCATAAAGGCCCGTCGCAGACTTTCACGCCGATCGACGTCTGGGACCTGCGGCTGAATGCCGGCAAGCTGCTGACGCTGGATCTGCACGAAGGGCGCAACACCGCGCTGGTGCTGTTGAAAGGTTCGGTGCAGATCAACGGTGTGGAAACTGCAGGTGTCGGGCAGTTGGTGCTGTTCGAGCGCGACGGTCGTCAGTTGACCCTTGAGGCCAGTGAAGACGCCGTGGTGCTGCTGCTCAGCGGCGAACCGATTGACGAGCCGATCGTCGGCCATGGCCCGTTCGTGATGAACACCGAGCAGGAAATTCACCAGGCATTCGCTGACTTCCAGTCCGGGCGTTTTGGCCAGATGCACGGCTGATTGGCCTTTGTGGGAGCGGGCACTGCAGCGAGCCACAAATCCCAACCCAGACCCTGATCCCCTGTGGGAGCGGGCTTGCCCGCAAAAGCGTACGGCCAGTCGATGCTTATTTGGCTGACCCACCGCCTTCGCGGGCAAGCCCGCTCCCACATTGGTTTTCGGGTGTTTTTGCGCGGGCGTTCATCCTCTGAAATCAATTACTCCTACACTTGCCCAATCTGTGCGATCTTCTCGCGATTGGGCCCTGTCGGAGTGCTTTGATGTTGTCTTTTTTGACCGAACATCCGTTGTTTTGCGCGTTGATCCTGATCCTCCTCGATCTGGGCTTGTGGCGCCTGATCAGCTCCCGTGGCAGCGAGTGGAAGCTATTGGTGCGGGTGCTGATTTTCAGCCTGTTCAGCGTGCTGTTGTTCAACGAAGGCCTCAATCCGATGGAGCCGGCGCCATGGGCTGACAACGTGCCGTTGCACCTGGCGGCGACCGGCTTGCAGATCGGCTGGTGGCTGTTCGGCGCGCGCACCCTGACCGTGCTGATCGGCGCGGTGATGATGCAGCGCGTCGGGCACACCGGGCGGCTGTTGCAGGATCTGCTTGGTGCGGTAATTTTCCTGATCGCCATTATCGCGGCGCTGGCCTACGTGCTGGATCTGCCGGTCAAAGGTGTGCTGGCGACGTCCGGGGCCCTGGCGATCATCGTCGGTCTGGCGTTGCAGAGCACCCTCAGCGACGTGTTCTCGGGGATCGTGCTCAACACCACCAAGCCCTATCAGATCGATGACTGGATCTCGATCGACGGCACCGAAGGCCGGGTCATCGACATCGACTGGCGCGCCACGCGTCTGCAGACCAGCCAGGGCAGCATGGCGGTGATTCCCAACTCGCTGGCGGCCAAGGCCAAGATCATCAACTTCAGCCGACCGAGCAACATGTTCGGGGTGGCCGTCAGCGTCCAGGTCAGCCCGCACGCGCGCCCAAATACGGTGATCGATGCGCTGGAGCGGGCGATGCAGGGTTGCCGCCCGCTGCTGGACAATCCCTCGCCGAGTGTCGCGCTGAAAAGCTCCGGCAGCGCCGGCGCGGAATATGAAATCAGCGGTTTCGTCTCGTCGATGGATCAGAAGCGCTCGGTGCGTAATCAGCTGTTCGATCTGGCTTATCGGCATCTGCAGGCATCCGGGGTCAATCTGTTGTCGAGTGTCGAACCGATCGTCGCCGGCAACCTCTCGCGGCCACGGGCGCTGCTCGACAGTTCGCCGATTTTCTCCACCCTGCGCCAGGAAGAGAAAGACACCTTCAGCCAGAACATGACCCTGCAAACCTTCCGTGCCGGCGAGACGATTCTCGAGGCCGGGGAGGTCAGTGATCATTTGTTCATCATCGAATCGGGTGTGGTCACCGTGACCTTGACCCGCCATGGCAGCCCGTTCGAATCCGGGCGCATGGGGCCGGGGGAGGTGATCGGCGAGGCCGGCATCCTCTCCGATTCGTCAGTGCCGGCGACCTTCGCGGCGAAAACCTTCTGCGCGCTGTATCGCATCGAGAAGACCTACCTGAAGCCGTGTCTGGATGCCCGCCACGACATCAACGAGGCGATGAAAGCCTTGCTCGATTATCGCCTGCACAAGGCCCAGACCCTGACGCAGGACGTGCCGGTCGTGGTGGCGAAAACCGGGTTCCTGCACTGGTTGCGCAATCGCGTGTGACGGGTGGTCTACTCGTCTTCCGGGAGATTGGCTATTTGTCCGGGGCAGTGGCGGGACTACCTTAGTCACACATTCACTGGCCCCGGAAATTCAATCATGAAAGCTCGTACCGATTTCTACACCGCTTCTCCAGACGCCCTGAAAGCGATGATCGCCCTGGAGACCGCGGTCTCGAAACTGCCGCTGGAAAAGACTCTGGTGGAACTGGTCAAGCTGCGCGCTTCGCAAATCAACGGCTGCGCGTTCTGCATCGACATGCACACCGCTGATGCAATCAAGGGCGGCGAAACTCCGCGCCGGCTGTTCGCCGTCACCGCGTGGCGTGAAGCGCCATTCTTCACCGAGCGTGAACGTGCGGCGCTGCTGTGGACCGAATCGCTGACCCAACTGAGCCTGACTCACGCCCCGGACGAAGACTACGACATCGTCGCGGCGCAATTCACGCCCAAGGAGATGGTCGACCTGAGCGTGGCGATCAGCACCATCAACAGCTGGAACCGTCTGGCGGTGGGCTTCCGCAAAACCCCACAGCTCTAAGCCGCAACACATAACCCCCTGTAGGAGCTGCCGAAGGCTGCGATCTTTTGATCTTGTTTTTAAAAATCAAAGTCAAAAGATCGCAGCCTTCGGCAGCTCCTACAGGGGCCGGTCGTTTTGGAAGTCTGGATCAATGTGCATCCGCACTCGGCGCCGTCGGTGGTTGTACCTTGCGCATCAAGGGCACCATCGCCGTGGCGATGATGAAGCACAGCATGATCATCAAGAAGGTATCGCCGTAGGTCTGGGTCTGTGCCTCGCGGTAAGTCAGCAGCCACAGCTGACGCAGGCCGGCGGTGACGCCGACGTCACCGCTCTGACCCAGCGTCGCCAGGTTGCCACCGACCTGCGCCAACCACTGATTCAGCGCCTCGTTGCTGCTGTTCAAATGCTCGGCCAGGCGGGTGAAGTGCAGGTTGGTGCGGTCATTGAGGATGGTCGCGCACGCGGCAATCCCGATAGCTCCGCCCAGATTGCGCATCAGGTTGAACAGCCCCGAAGCGTGCTTCAAGCGTGCCGGTGCCAAGCCTCCCAACGTCAGTGTCACCGCCGGTGGCACCGCCAGTTGCTGGGCGATCCCGCGCAGCGCTTGCGGCAGCAGCAACTGACCGGCGCCCCAGTCGTGAGTGATCGGACTGAATTCCCACATCGACACGGCAAACAGGCCCAGCCCGATCATCATGATCCAGCGCAGATCCATGCGATTGGCGAGAACGGCATACAGCGGAATCGCCATGATCTGGAACACCCCGGTGGAAAAAACCGCCAGACCAATGTCCAGCGCGCTGTAGCCACGCACCCGTCCGAGAAACAGCGGGGTCAGGTAAATCGTTGCGAACAGGCCGATCCCGGTGACAAAGGAAAAGAAACAGCCCAGGGCAAAGTTGCGATCCTTGAGCGCGCGCAGATCGACGATCGGGTTGGCCACGTGCAAGGTGCGCCCGATAAAGGCCAGCCCCGCCAGACCGCTGATCCATGCCGTGGTCAGAATCGTTTGATCGCTGAACCAGTTCCAGCGCGGGCCTTCTTCGAGGGTGTATTCCAGGCAGCCGAGAAACAGCGCGAGAAACACCATGCTCAGGTAGTCCGCGCCCTTGAGCAGCGCCAGTTCCGGCTGGTCGATCTTCACCAGCATCGGCACCGCCACCGTGACGAAAATCCCCGGCAGCAGGTTGATGTAGAACAGCCAGTGCCACGAGGAAATGTCGGTGATCCAGCCGCCGATCACCGGCCCCAATGTCGGCGCCAGCGACGCCACGGCACCGATGGTCGCGGCGGCGATCACCCGCTGTTTGCCGCTGAAGAAAAAGAACGCGGTGGTGAACACCAGCGGAATCATCGAGCCGCCGAGAAAGCCTTGCAGCGCACGAAAGGCGATCATGCTCTGGATGTTCCAGGCCACGCCGCAGAGCAGACTGGCCAGGGTGAAACCGACCGCCGAGGCGCAGAACAGCCAGCGCGTGGAGAACACCCGCGACAGCCAGCCGGACAGCGGAATCACGATGATTTCGGCGATCAGGTAACTGGTCTGCACCCACGCGGTTTCGTCGGTGCCGGCCGAGAGTCCGCCGCCGATATCGCGCAGCGAGGCCGAGACGATCTGGATGTCCAGCAGCGCAATGAACATGCCGATGCACATGGTGGCGAAGGCGAAGACCTTGGTCGCGGTGGCCATGTCGGCGGCGTTGAACGGTTGCGCCGCGGCGGTGAGGGCGGTGCTCATGGCGCGACGGCCACGGCGCTGGTTTGAGTTGGCGCGCGGGTGTCGACTTCTGCGGTGACCGACAGCCCCGGCCGCAGATGGCCGAGCACGCCGTCAGCCGGGTCGAGCAGAATCCGCACCGGCACCCGCTGGACGATTTTGGTGAAGTTGCCGGTGGCGTTCTCCGGTGGCAGCACGCTGAATTGCGAGCCGGTGGCGGGGGCGAGGCTGTCGAGACGGCCGTGAAATTCCTGGCCGGAGAGCACGTCGGCGCGGATGCTCACCCGTTGCCCGGGTTGCATCCGCGCCAGCTGGTCTTCCTTGAAATTGGCATCCACCCACAGACCGCTGGCCGGTACCACCGACAACTGCTGCGAACCCGCCTGGGCATAGGCGCCGACCCGCGCGCGGCGGTTGCCGATCACCCCGTCGACCGGCGCGCGCAGTTCGGTGTAGCCGAGGTTCAATTGGGCCAGATCACGCTCGGCCCTGGCTTGTTGCAGGGCGGCGCGGGCCTGTTGTTTCTGGGTGTCGATCACCGCCAGTTGGCGCTGGGCGGCGAGCAATTCCGCCTGGGCACGGGCACTCAGGGCCTGGGCGGTCTTGAAGGTGGCGTCGGCGCGTTGGGCGCTTTCCACCGACACGGCATTGGTGCTCACCAGGCGTTTGTAGCGCGCATTGTCATCCCGCGAGCGGGCGGTTTCAGCACCGGCAGCATCGATGCCGGCCCGGGCCTGGCCGATCACCGCTTGCTGCAGTTGTTCAGTGGCGTCGAGGTTGGACAGCAGGGCTTCTTCAGCGGCGACCGCGCCCTCGGCCTTGGCGAGGTTGGCGCGATAGTCGCGCGCGTCGAGGCGGATCAGCACGTCGCCGGCCTTCACCGATTGGTTGTCACTGACCAGCACTTCTTCGATATAGCCGGCGACTTTCGGCCCGATCACCGTGACGTCGCCACCGATGTAGGCATCGTCGGTCTCTTCGAGAAAACGCCCGGTACCCCACCAGTGCGTGGCATAGACCCCGGCAACCAGCAGAGCAATCAGGCCCACGCCGGGCAGCAACAGGCGTTTGCGCAGCGGCGGTTTGGCGGTGGGGAGCGCAGCAGACAGGTCGGGCTCAAGGGTGGGCATGCTGGTCATGGCGTAATACCTGCGCAAATCAAGTCGTTATTACGGCTGTAATATGACGCGAGTAATATTTTGTGGCAATTGAATTTTTGTGCCGATTGTCAGTTGCTTATTTGAGCCACTGGCCGGGCGTGGTGCCGCTCATGGATTTGAAGAAAGCGATGAACGCACTGTCGCTGGCGAAGCCCAGTGCGTAGCCGCAGTAACTGAGGCTGCGCCCGGTGGCGAGCAATTCCATGGCGCGCATCAGCCGCCACTGCTGGCGCCATTGTTGATAGCTCATGCCGGTATCACGCTGGAAGATCCGCCCGATGGTGCGGCTGCTGGCGCCAATCTGCTGCTCCAGCGTCTGCAGTTCCGGCGGCAGTTGCTCGGGTGTCGACAGCAACGGGGCCAGGCGTTTGTCCCGGGGCAGGGGCAGCAGCATCGGTTGCTGAGCGGCCTCCCGAATTTCGCTCAGGCACAGGCCCAGCAGATGAAACAGTCTGCCGTGCTGCCAGTCGCTGTCGAAATCAGCCTGCGCCATCGGCTCCAGCACCGCGCGCAACAAGGGGCTGACTTCAATCACGCACACCTGCTGCGGCAGGTTGTGGCACAGCTCGGGCACGAGCCAGATCGAGCGGTAATCGACGCTGTGCTGCATCACCGCGCGATGGCTGACACCGCCGGGAATCCACGCCGCCCGCGACGGCGGCAGCAGGCACAACTGCTGCGCGAGGGTGATGCGTGTGCAGCCTTGCCGGGTGTAGAGCAATTGCCCGCGCTGATGGCTGTGCAGGCCGGAGTCGTGATCGCCGAGGGTGGAGGCGATGCCGATGACCGGCGCGCTGAAGTGATCAGGGTCGAAGGATGCGTGGGCGTCGAGCCAGGCCATGGTTTGTCCGATTTCAACGATAAATTGGCAAGGCTCGGATAATACGTCAGTCCAGACTTTTTAGACTCCTCGGCGTTTTCACATGAGGAGTCAACATTATGAACAACCGACATTTATTGTTGCTGGCGATTGCCCTGCTGATGTTTCCGCAGATCGCCCAGACCCTCTACAGCCCGGCGCTCGGCGACATCGGCCGAGCGTTCGGCGTCGGGCCGCAGGAGGCTGCGCAGACGTTGTCGGTGTATTTCCTGGCGTTCGCCTTTGGCGTGGTGACGTGGGGGCGAGTGTGCGACCGCATCGGCCGGCGCCCTTCGATGCTTGCCGGTCTGGCGCTCTACATGCTGGCCTGCGTCATCGGCTTGAGTGCGCGTAGTTTCAACACATTGTTGATGGCCCAGGCGTTGGCGGCATTTGGCGCGGCGGTCGGCTCGGTGGTCACCCAGACGCTGTTGCGCGACCGCTTTCAAGGCGCGGAACTGGCGCAGGTGTTTTCCCTGGTGGGCATGGCGCTGGCAGCCAGCCCGGCAATTGGTTTGTTCAGCGGCGCAGGGTTGGTGGAGGGGTTTGGTTATCGCGGGGTGCTCGCGGCATTGCTGCTGATCGCTTTGGCGCTATGGTCATGGAGTTGGTGCGCTTTACCCGAAACCCGCACGACCGCACCGGCCTCGGCGGGGCTGCTGGAAACCCTCGCGCGCATGCTCGGTGATCTCGACATCTGGCGTTCGGCACTGTGGATCGCCCTGTTCAACGTGGCGCTGTTCAGCTATTACAGCCTTGGTCCGTTCCTGTTCGAACGACTTGGCTTGAGTGGCTCGGAGTTCGGCTACAGCGGCGTAATTCTGGCGTTGGGCTCAGGGTTTGGAGCATGGCTCAACCAGCGCTTGCTGCGCCGCGGTTGTCACGCGCTGCAACTGATTCGCCTCGCCGCAGTCATCGGCTTGCTCGGTGGGCTGGGTGTGTGGCTGATGCAGGACAGTGGCGCGTTTGTGCTGGCGATGTTGCTGGTGGTACTGGCCTTCGGCATGGCGATTCCGAATATTCTTGGTTCGGCATTGGCCAATTACAGCGACCGATTGGGCACCGCCGGGGCACTCTTGGGGCTGATTTATTACCTGCTGATCGGCGCGGGGCTGATGCTTGCCGGTTGGACCCAGGCCCTCGGGGAAACCCTGATAGCGTGCAACGGCGTGGCTTTGCTGCTGACAATCAAGGCTGATAAATCAATTGTTTAAGAAATGTAAGCAGCGTAGGAAGCGTCTTGCATTTGTGTAGGAAGGCTCTGACTATCACTCGCATTGATGAGGTGGCATTACGCTACTTTATGATTGCAAGGATGTTGCGTGCCGTATTCGCTTCGCGTTGTTTTTCGTCTTCGTTCCACGCTTTGCCCGCTGTTGTCGGCCTTTGTGTTGAGTGTGTGCGCGTCCTCGATTCAAGCGGCTGACCCCGTTGCGCCGGGCCAGGAAGTGCTGCGCCAACAGCAACAGCAACAGCGCGATCTGCAACAACTGCAGATGGAACAACGCAAGCGCCAACTGGAGCGCGGTGCGTTCGGTCCGACGCCTGCCGCTCCGGCCCTCCCGCAAACCGTCACCCCCGATGAACGCTGCTGGCCGTTAAGCGGCACGCGTATCGGCGGCGTCACGCTGATCGACAGCGACAAACTCAACGCCCGGATCAAACCGCTGCTGGCGCCGTGCATGGGTGTCGGCCAGATCAATCATCTGCTGGCGACCATCACCGCGATCTACGTCGAGCAAGGCTACATCGCCAGCCGCCCGTACCTGTTGAGCGCGCCGGCAGCGGGGCAGTCGCTGGACATCATGATCGACGAGGGCTACATCGAGTCCATCGAACTGGCCGATCAGAGCCTGCCGGTGTCGCTCGGTGGCGCGTTCCCGCATATGCTCGGCCAGCCGCTGAACCTGCGCGATCTGGAGCAGGGCCTGGATCAGTTGAACCGCTTGCGTTCGATTGACCTGACCGCCGACATCGCCCCCGGCAGCCTGCCCGGCGCCTCGCGAATCATCCTGCGCTCGCGCACCTCCGGGCAGTCGCGCTGGGCGTTGGGCCTGGGCATGGACAACCTCGGCAGCGCCAGCACCGGACGCGATCGCAATACCGTCAGCCTGAGCTTCGACAGCCCGTTGCAGCTCAACGATCTGTTGAGCCTCAGCGCCAGCGACACGTTGAATCAGGGCGACCGCTACAGTCGCAACGCCAGCCTGTATTACGCGATTCCCTACGGCTACTGGACCTACAGCGCGTTCGCCAGCCATGCCGAATATCGCGCGCCGTTCAAACTGCCCAGTGCGACCTTGTACAGCACCGGCATCACCGATCAACTGAGTCTGCGCGCCGACCGCGTGTTGTGGCGCGACCAGAGCCGCCAGCTCAGCGCCAACCTGCAACTGGCACACAAGGACGTCGACAGCTATCTGGAGAATGTCCGCCTGGGCATTCAAAGCCCGACCCTGACCGTGGCCGAAGCCGGACTCAATCTGTTCTGGCTCGACCGTGCGGTGTGGAACCTTGACTTCACCTATTCGCAAGGCCTGCGCTGGCTAGGCGCCGATGACGACGCCAATCATGCGGTCAACAATTTGCCCAAAGCGCAGTTTCGCAAGTACCGCGCCGGCCTCAGTCAATGGCGCAACGGCCAGTTCGGCACGCAAGCGTGGCAGTGGCAAAGCCAGCTCAATCTGCAATACAGCCTCGACCCGTTACCGGCCATCGAACAGTTGCTCGGCACCGACGATTCGGCGGTGCGCGGTTATCGGGTGAGCAGTGCATCCGGTGCCAGCGGCGCGATCTGGCGCAACACGCTACGTCTGCCGCTGCGTACCGACTGGCCGCTGCAGATCACCCCGCGCGTGGGCCTGGACAATGGCTGGCTCAAGGCCGATCACGGTGCTCAGGGCCAACGCCTGAGCGGTGCCAGCGTCGGGCTGAATCTGGGCTGGAAGAATCTGCAAGTGGACGTCGATTACCAGCGCGCCCTCAACACCCCCAGTGGTTTGCAGCACGAGCCAGAGACCTGGCTGATGCGCGTGGGGTTGCAGATATGAGCAGCACCGAAACTCATCAAGCAGTGAACAGACAGCCGTCGGATCTGAGCGCGACAGCCACGGCCAAGACTAAATCGCGCGCCGTGATGCCGTACTTACATGGAGACGTTTTTATGCCAGCACACACCTTTGCATTCCATCTTTCTCCTCGGGGCAAATTGCGCTGGGCGATCGCCAGCCTGTTCTTCGCCGTGCACCTGCCCAGCGCCATTGCCGGCGGTGTGGTGGTTGCGCCCGGCCCCGGCGGCACCGCGCAATTGCAGACCCAGGGCGGCGTGCCCATCGTCAATATCGTCGCGCCCAACGGCTCGGGCCTGTCGCACAACCAGTTCCTCGACTACAACGTCGACCGTCAGGGCCTGGTGCTGAACAACGCCTTGCAGGCCGGGCAATCGCAGCTCGCCGGGCAACTGGCGGCCAACCCGCAACTGCAGGGCCAGGCGGCGAGCGTGATCCTCAACGAGGTGATCAGCCGCAACCCTTCGGCCATCAACGGTGCCCAGGAAATTTTCGGCCGCGCCGCCGATTACGTGCTGGCCAACCCCAACGGCATTTCGGTGAACGGCGGCAGTTTTATCAATACGCCGAACGCCAGTCTGCTGGTCGGTCGTCCGGAGTTGAACGACGGCAAACTGCAAGCCTTGAACACCCGCGACGCCAGCGGTCAGTTGCAGATCCACAGTGGTGGCCTGCGTAACGCCGAAGGTTCGGTCAACCTGATCGCCCCGCGTATCGACAGCCAGGGCCGCATCGATGCCCGCGATCAACTGAACCTCACGGTCGGACGCAATCAGGTGGATTACGCCAGCGGTCAGGTCAACGCCGTGGATCCAGCGGGCAACACGAAAGATCAACGCATCGACGCCAGCCTGTTCGGTGCGATGCAGGCCGGACGCATCAATATCGTCAGCACTGCCGAAGGCGCGGGCGTGCTTGTGGGTGCGGTGCAAGTGGCCGGGCGTGATGGCGTGCAGATCCGCTCGGCGGGCGACTTGAGTGTCAGCGGTGAAGCGATCCCCAACAGCCTCGAAGTGACGCGTGCCGGCATTCGCAGCAGTCAGGGTGATGTCGGCCTGCACAGCGGCAACGACCTGACGCTGGCGGCCACCGATGTCAGTGCTCGCGACGTCAGCGTCAATGCCAAGCGCAACCTGACCTTGAGTACCGTCGAAAGCCGCAAGCTCCAGGAACAGCGCGAAAACTGGAGCAACAGCACCATTGGCATCACCTGGGAAACTTACGATCGCACCCAGACCGACAGTGAAACTCGCCAGCACGGCAGCCAGATCGTCGCCAGCCGCGACGCCAGGCTTACTTCCGGAAAAGACACCGAACTCAAAGCCGCCAAAGTTGAAGCAGCGAAAAATCTCGATGTGCAGAGCGGCGGTGATCTGCGCCTGACCGCAGCTACCGAAAGCCACACCCAGACCGATCAGGGCAACCATCGCAAGCATCTGTGGAAGGCCGACTGGAATAACAGCAGCGAAGAACAGCGCAGCATCGGCAGCCAGTTGAAGGGCGGCAACATCGCTCTGCAGACCGCCGCGTTGTTGCGTGCCGAAGGCGCCGAACTGAACAGCGTCGGCGATGTGAAACTGGCGGGCAAGCAAGTGGACGTCACCACGGCTACGCGCACCAGTCGCAGCAATAACAACAGTTATTCCGGCGATCTGGTCGGCGGCGGATTCTTCGGCAAGGCCGGTGATGCCGACAAGGGCCAGACCCGGCATCAGGGCAGCAAAATCAACGCGGCCGGCAAACTGCTGGTGAAGGCTGACGACGTGCGCATCAGCGGCAGCCAGGTCCGTGGCGGCACCGAGGCCAGCGTGATCAGCGATCAGGGTTCGCTGGTGATCGACGGCGTGCAGGACACTTCGCACAGCAACAACCACGACAAGGACAGCAAGTTCTTCGGCATCACCAAGGACGAGTCGCGGCAGAACTCCAGGGACAGCACCACAGTGCGCAGCGAGCTGGTTTCCGACAGCAACCTCAAGCTCAAAAGCGCCAAGGACATCGAAGTAGCCGGCTCCACGGTCAAGGCTGGCGGCGCGCTGACGGCGGACGCTGCCGGTGATGTGAGCGTGCATTCCACGCAGAACACTCACGACAGCAGCTCGACCACCGAGACCCGTGGCTTCGATGCCTACGCCAAAGAGCAAACGCCGGAGCAATACCGTGCCGGGGTGCACTACGAAGACAAGCAGCAGACTGTCACGCGCAACGACGTCAACCAGCAAGGTTCGAGCCTTAGCGGCGCCAGCGTGCAAGTGAAGGCTGGCGGCGATCTGACAATCAAGGGCGGTGAAGTCAAATCCACCGCGGGCGACACCACGCTGAGCGGCAAGAATGTGTCGTTGCTGGCCGAACAGGACAGCCACAAAACCTCATCCGACACCTCCAGCACCGGCGGTGGTTTCTACTACACCGGCGGCCTCGACCGCGCCGGCAGTGGCGTCGATTTCGCTCACAGCACCACGCAAGACAGCAGCAGCAAAACCACCGCGCAAACCAGCAACGTGCAGAGCAGCGGCAGCCTGACCATCAACGCCGACAAACTGCTGACCGAAGGCGCGCAGGTCAAGGCTGGCAACGGCCTGAATGTCGCGGCCAACGAGATCGACAACCGCGCCGCCAGCAACACCGAAAGCAGCACGCACAACCAGAGCAACTGGTCGGCGGACATCGGCGCCAACGTCGAATACAAGGACATCGCCCGCCCGATTGCCGGTGCGGTCAAGGATGTGCTCAACGCCAAGGTGCCGGACAAGGAAGCCCTGAGCAATCTCGGCCAGCCGAACGTCGGCCTCGACGTGGCGATCGGTCACGGCAGCGCCGACAAGACCGAGCAGAGCAGCACCGCCGTGGTCAGCCGTTTCGACGGCGGCAGTATCGAGGTGAAAACCGCCGGCACCCTGCACGACCAGGGCACTCAGTACAGCGCGAGCAACGGCAAGGTCAACATCAGCGCCGACAAACTGGTTGCCGATTCCGCGAGCAACACTCACAGCAGCACCGATAACTCAGTGGATGCCAAGGTCGACGTACGCGTCTACACCAAGACCGGCGAGGACGTGAACGTCGCCGGCAGCGGCGCCGGTGGCAACAGCTACAGCAGCAAGGACAGCAGCACCGCAGTGGTCGGCGGTTATGCCGGCAATAAGGGCGTGAACATCAACGTCGGTGCTGACGCGCAATTTGCCGGCAACCATTTCGACGGCGGGCAGGGTGGTGTGAACATCACCACCGGCGGCGATCTGGCGCTGAATCAGGCCAATGACCGCCAGAGCAGCAGCGACTCCAGCCTGCGCGGCAACGGCTCGCTGACGGTCGGTACCTTGCCGGGCACCGACGGCACCAACGTCGACCTCGGCGCCGGGTTCCAGCTCGATCACAGCGGCAAGCAGACCACTGACACCCAGGCTCACGTCGCGAGCATCAGTGGCAACGGCCCGGTGCAACTGAGCAGCGGCGGCAATCAGTTTCAGCAAGGCACGAAGATCGACAGCGCCGGCGCCATCGATCTGCACGCTGACGGCAAGCTTGATCTGCAAGCGGCCGTTGATACCCACACCGCGACTGGCAGCAATCTCGGCGGCGGTTTGAAGGGCGGCGGCAGCAAATCCAGCAGCGAGAAGAGTCGTGATCAGGGCGGCAATCTGAGCGGCAACTTCAACATAGGCCGCATCAACGAAAACTCGCAAACCCTGACCGGTGGCCAACTCAATAGCCAGAGCCAAATCGCCTTGAGCGGTGATGCGGTGCACCTGCAAGGCACGCAAGTCGGCGCGCCGAGCGTCAGCATCGATGTGCAGAAGGGCGGTTTGGTTCAGGAGTCGGCGCAGTCCACCGAGAGCCGCAACAACTGGAACGTCGCGCTGAATGCCGGCGGCAACCTGAGCAGCAAGACCCCGACCGCAGCCGATGAAAAGGCCAGCAGTGACCACGGCTTCAACGCCGGAGCGAAGGTTGGCGTCGATTACCTGCAAGGCACCACCCAGCAAAACAGCCAGATCAAGGCTGGCAGCGTGGTGCTCAACAGTGCCGGTGATGCACAGCTGTCGGGTGCGCGGATCGACGCGAACACTGTCAGTGGCAAGGTTGCCGGTGACCTGACCGTCGAAAGCCGTGAGGACTCGACGACCCAAGCCAAGGTCGATGTCGATCTGGGCTTGACGGCGAAGAAGAACCCACCGAGCGACAAGGAAAAGCTCGCCGGCACTGACTACAAACCAACGCTGAAAGCGCAGGGCGAATACGCGCACAAGGACAGCGTGGTGCAGGCATCCGGCATCAGTGGCAATCAGGGCGTGAATCTTGCGGTGGGCGGCGCAACGCAGCTGACTGGCGCGCGGATTTCATCGCCTGAGGGCAAGGTCGATCTGGGCGGTTCGAAGGTCGGTAGCAGCGATCTGGTCAACCGTGACTACGGGGTGAAAGCAGGGCTGGACCTGCCGCAGAAAACCGAGGAGAACGCACCGAAGGTGTCGTTCGATAACGGCAATCTGAAAGTCGGTCCGGTGACCCTGAGCGGCCATCTGGATAGCCAGACCCTGCAAGCCGGGATCGACGAAAAAGGCTGAGCAGCACCGCTATAAAAAATTGTGGGAGTGAGCCTGCTCGCGATAGCGTCAGTTCAGTCAGCGATGTTGTTGACTGAACCAGCGCCTTCGCGAGCAGGCTCGCTCCCACATTGTTTTGATAGCGGTGAGACCTTGGGGTCAGTTCGACGCCTTCGCCTTACCCGCACTCATCAGCACGACCACCGCCAGCAGCGCGGACAGGATCGAACCCAGCAACACCCCAACCTTCACCGAATCGACCAGATGCGCTGCTCCGGGGAAAGCCAGTGCGCCAATGAACAGGCTCATGGTGAAGCCGATCCCGCAGAGCAGGGCGACGCCGTACAGTTGCAGCCAGCTCGCGCCTTGCGGCAGTTGCGCCAGGCCGCTGCGAATCGCCAGGGCACCGAGGCCGAGGATGCCGATCTGCTTGCCGAACAACAGGCCCAGCGCCACGCCCAGCGGTACCGGCTCAAGCAGGTTGCTCGGAGAAATGCCGGTCAGCGACACGCCCGCATTGGCGAAGCCGAAAATCGGCACCACGGCGAACGCCACCCACGGATGCATTTTTTCTTCGAGGTACAGTAGTGGCGAATTGTGCTCGTCTTCCGGGTTACCCAGCGGAATGCACAACGCCAGAATCACTCCGGCGAGGGTCGCGTGGATCCCCGATTGCAGCATGAAGAACCACAACAGGGCACCGGCGATCAGGTACGGCCACAGCTTTCTGACGCCGCAGCGGTTGAGGATCACCAGCAGTGCAATCACCGCCAACGAGGCCAGCAACATGCTCACTGACAGGCCGCTGGTGTAGAAAATCGCGATGATCACCACCGCGCCCAGATCATCGAGGATGGCCAGCGCCGAGAGGAAGATCTTCAGCGAAACCGGTACCCGTTTGCCCAGCAGCGACAGCACGCCCAAGGCAAAGGCAATGTCGGTGGCGGCAGGAATCGCCCAACCGCTGAGGGTCTGCGGATTGCCCCAGTTGATCGCGACGTAGATCAGGGCCGGGACCAGCATCCCGCCCAGCGCGGCGAAGCCCGGCAGCGCACGCTGGCCCCAGCTCGACAACTGCCCGGCGAGCATCTCGCGCTTGATCTCCAGACCCACCAGCATGAAGAAGATCGCCATCAGACCGTCATTCACCCAGTGCTCGATCGACAGACCGGCGACTTTGATGTGCAAAGTCGAGAAGTACGTGGCCGCCCACGGCGAGTTGGCGACCAGCAGCGCAGCCAGGGCAGCGGCCATCAGAATCAGGCCACCGGCGGATTCGGCGGCGAAAAATCGCGAGAGAAAGGCCAGGGCAGAAGGCGACTCCTGGCGGGCAGGGGCAGTCTGCAGGCGTGACGGATCGTGGCTCATAGGCACAGCAACTCCGCGCGGCGGCCCGACCTGCGCTGAATTAAACCTGCCCTGCCGCGTTGTTGCGGTGGCACCCGGGCGGCATTTTACACAATAGGCGGGCCGGCTGCGAAAAACTCGACGACGTGGGTCGCTGCCCGGCAATTTCTCGATACGTGGAAATTGGCTTGCTGATGTGTGCTTAGCTGTGCGCCGTCCGTTTCAGCCTCTGACCCTCTATAAAAATGAAAGCAATCCTCATCGCCTTATCCGCTTTTTTATCAGTCATTCAGACCTCCCTGTCCGTTGCGGAAAATGCCAACGGCAAGACTCTCTACACACAGCGATGTGCCGTGTGCCACGGCGCCGATATCAAGGCAACCGGGCCATTGGCCAACAAAAGCAATCCGCCGACACCAGACCTGACAACCTCCGCGTTCAAGAAACGGCTCAATGATTATCCGGGCGTTATCGTGTCCTCGATCATCCTTCGTCCGAATGGCAACCTGATTCCAAAAACCTTGCGGGATAACGGCGTAAAGATCGCGCCGCACGCCTGGAGCGTTCAGGATTTTCGCGATCTGGATCAATACATGAGTGAGGTGATTGCAAAATCACGCTGATCCCGGGATCAGCGGCGGGCTCGGCTCCAAGGAATGAATTGCCGGGCTTAATAGGAAGCATTACTATTCACGCCCCTTTCCACCGCACGCTGCCATGAATCCCATGCTGCCCCGCAGACCCGGCTTTTTCGAGCATTACGAAGAGTTGATCGGCACCTGGACCCGGCGCCTGCGCAATCGTGCGCAGGCCGAGGATCTGGCGCACGACACCTTTGTGCGGGTGCTTGAATCCGATTCGGCAGCAGTGCAGCAGCCACGGGCGTATCTGCACCAGACCGCACGCAACATTGCGGTCGATGGTTATCGGCGTGAGGATCGGCGGGAAGCCATGGAGTCGCAGGCGATCGATCACAGTGTGTCGTCCACCGGCGACCCGGAGCATTACATGCAGGCGATCCAGTTGGCCGACTCCATCGAACGGGCGCTGCAGGAACTGCCGCTCAACTGCCGGAAGATTTTCGTCTGGCAGAAGATCGAAGGGCTGACGCAGGCGGAAATCGCCGAACGCCTCGGGCTGTCGAGGAACATGGTCGAAAAGTATATGATCCGCACCCTGCGCCACTTGCGCGATCGCCTTGACGGCATGCAGTCATGAGCGGTCGCCGCTTTTCATCCCCAGCCCGACAGGACATTCCATGATGGATACCCGTGATTGTGCGTGCGGGCAAACAACGGTGCGCGATGAAGCGGCACGCTGGTTTGTGCGTCTGCAGGAGCCGCTGATCAGCGCCGACGAACAGCAGCGTTTCGACGTCTGGCTGAACCAGCATCCGCAACACCGTGACGAATTCCAGTTGCTGCAAGGCTTGTGGACGGCGGCGGATCTGCTGCCGGCGCCACGCCTCAAGGCCCTCGTCGAAACCCCGCCAGACCGCCGCGAGCGTCGTCCGCTGCTGCGCTATGCCGTGGCAGCCAGTGTGCTGGCGGTGGCGCTCGGCCTCGGTTTGTTCAGTGGTTTGAATCATCCGGATGGCTATAGCGCCGAGTTCGCAACGGCGCTGGGTGAGCGCAAACATGTGGCGCTGCCGGACGGATCGGTGATCGACCTGAACAGCCGCAGCCGTCTGCAGGTGCGTTATGAGAAGGATCGCCGGCTTATCGAACTGTCCGAAGGCGAGGCGATGTTCAGCGTTCAGCACGACACCGCGCGCCCGTTCGTGGTCGAGGCCGGCAGTGGCAAGATCACCGTAACCGGTACGCGGTTCGACGTGCGCCGCGATGTCACGCAAACCCGGGTCGCGGTGGAGCAGGGCACGGTCAAGGTGCAGGGGCGCACTGCGCCGGACGACCAATTCATCAACCTGACCGCGGGCCTCGGCACACATGTCGATGCCGAAGGCAAAGTCGCTGCCGCCTACGCGGTCAACCCCGCCGAACTGACGGCGTGGCGCAGCGGCAAACTGGTGTTCAACGACGCCAGCCTCAGCGAGGTAGTAGCCGAAGTCTCGCGTTATCGTGACAAGCCGCTGACGGTCAGCAACCCGGCCGTGGCCAGTCTGCGCCTGACCAGCGTGTTCAAATCCGACAACACCGACGCCTTGCTCAAGGCCCTGCCAAACATCCTGCCGGTGGCCGTCCGCACCCTGGCCGATGGTAGTCAGGAAATAATTTCAAAATAACATTCAGGTTTTTTTCGAGTTCATCGTCTTCCTGTTCAACTGCAACTGGTTTGCATTAACAGACGCACACTCTTGCGCTCCACAGGACTACGTTCGACGTGAAAAACACCTCAGCCCACAACAAAAAATCCCCTTGGTTACCGCTGGCCCTGGCGCTGGCGGTCAACGCTGCCATGCCACTGGCGTATGCCGCCGACGCCATTCATATCCGCGCCCAGCCGCTGGGCCAGGCTCTGAGTGAACTGGGCCAGCAAACGTCGTTGCAAGTGTTTTTCAGCCCGGAACTGGTGGCCGGCAAACAGGCTCCAGCGGTCGATGGTGACATTTCCCCGGAGCAGGCACTGCGCCAGTTGCTCCAGGGCAGTGGCCTGGATTATCAGATCAACGAAGGCTCGGTGACCCTGTCGCCGGCCGCAACTGCCGCCAGCAACGGCCCGCTGGAACTCGGCGTGACCGACATCAAAGTGGTCGGCGACTGGCTCGGTGACGCTGACGCCGCCGTGGTGCAGAACCACCCGGGCGCACGCACGGTGATCCGCCGCGAAGCCATGGTCGAGCAGGGCGCGATGAACGTCAGTGACGTGCTCAAGCGCGTGCCCGGTGTGCAGGTGCAGGACTCCAACGGCACCGGCGGCAGCGACATCGCGCTGAACGTCGGCGTGCGGGGCCTGACTTCGCGCCTGTCGCCACGCTCCACGGTGCTGATCGACGGCGTGCCCGCTGCGTTTGCGCCGTACGGCCAGCCGCAGCTGTCGATGGCGCCGATCTCCTCGGGCAATCTCGACAGCATCGACGTGGTACGCGGCGCCGGTTCCGTGCGTTACGGCCCGCAAAACGTCGGCGGGGTGATCAACTTCGTCACCCGCGCCATCCCGGAAAAAGCTACCGGGGAAATCGGCACCACCCTGGAAACCACCCGTTACGGCGGCTGGAAGCACATCGACACGGCGTTTCTCGGCGGTACTGCCGATAACGGCATGGGCGTGGCGCTGCTGTACTCCGGGGTCAACGGCAACGGTTACCGCGAACGCAACAACGGCAACGACATCGACGACGTGCTGCTCAAGACCCATTGGGCGCCGACCGATCAGGATGATTTCAGCCTCAACTTCCATTACTACGACGCCAGCGCCGACATGCCCGGCGGCCTGACGCAGAAGCAGTACGACGACAAGCCGTACGACTCGGTGCGCGACTACGACAACTTCAGCGGTCGGCGCAAAGACGTGTCATTCAAGTGGATCCGCCAGATCGACGAGCGCACCCAGGCAGAAATTCTCACCTACTACACCGACAGCTTTCGCGGCAGCACCATCGCCGCCCGCGACCAGAAAACCCTCAGCTCGTACCCGCGTTCCTACTACACCCTGGGTGTCGAGCCGCGAGTGTCGCGGGTGTTTGACGTCGGCCCGACCACTCAGGAAGTCAGCGTCGGTTATCGCTACCTGAAAGAGGCGATGCACGAGCAGTCGAGCCGTCTGGCGCTGGTCAACAATCAGCCGGTGGTCACCCCGACGTCCGACGGCCATGTGTTCCAGGACCGCACCGGCGGCACCGAGGCCAACTCGGTGTACGTCGACAACAAGGTCGACGTCGGCAACTGGACCATCACCCCCGGCATTCGCTTCGAGCACATCAGCACCGACTGGCATGACCGCGCCGTGCTCGACACCGCAGGCAAACGCGTGCCGGAGAAAAACCGCAGCATCGAAAGCAACGAACCGCTGCCGGCGCTGAGCGTGATGTATCACCTGTCGGACGCGTGGAAACTGTTCGCCAACTACGAAACTTCGTTCGGCAGCCTGCAGTATTTCCAGCTCGGCCAGGGCGGCTCGGGTGACCAGACCGCCAACGGCCTGGAACCTGAAAAAGCCAAGACCTACGAGATCGGCACGCGCTACAACGATGACGTGTGGGGCGGGGAAGTGACGTTGTTCTACATCGACTTCGATGACGAGTTGCAATACATCAGCAACGATGTCGGCTGGACCAACCTCGGCGCGACCAAGCACCAGGGCATTGAGGCGTCGGTGCATTACGACATGGCGGCGCTCGATCCGCGTCTCGACGGTCTGACCGCCAACGCCGGTTTCACCTACACCCGCGCCACCTACGAAGGCGAGATTCCGGGCTTCAAGGGCCGTGATCTGCCGTTCTATTCGCGGCAGGTGGCAACCGTGGGCTTGCGCTACGACGTCAACCGCTGGACCTACAACATCGACGGTTTCGCTCAATCGAAACAGCGCTCGCCGGGCACCGGGGTCAACGCCGATGGCAGCTTCAACGGCAACTACATCACCGAAGGCACGGCCGACGGGCAGTACGGCGACATCCCGGGTTACGTGACCTGGAACGTGCGCGGCGGGTATGACTTCGGGCCACAGGTGTCGAACCTGAAACTCGGCGCCGGGGTGAAAAATGTCTTCGACAAGCAGTATTTCACCCGTTCCAGCGACAACAACTCGGGGATGTATGTCGGTGCGCCACGGACGTTCTTTGTGCAGGCCAGCGTCGGCTTCTGATAACGCCTGACCTGTGGCGAGGGAGCTTGCTCCCGCTGGACTGCGCAGCAGGCCCGATTTTTTGGGGTCGCTTCGCAACCCGGCGGGAGCAAGCTCCCTCGCCACAATGATGGGGTTCAGACCTTGAGGACTTTGCCGCCGATCGCCACGGCTACCAACAGCAGCGCCATCAACCCGAAAGCAAAACTCAGACTGCTGGCATGCGCAACAAAGCCGATCACCGCCGGCCCCGCCAGAATCCCCGCGTAACCCAAGGTGGTAATGGCTGGCACTGCGATGCTTTCCGGCATCACCGTCTGCTTGCCCACCGCCGTGTACAGCACCGGCACGATGTTCGAACAGCCGGCGCCGACCAGCGCATACCCCAGCAGCGCCGCTTCCCAGCTCGGGGCGAAGGTCGCCAGAAACAGACCTGCCGCCGCCAACAGCCCGCCGAACAGAATGACCCGCGTGGCGCCGACACTGCGCACGATCCGGTCACCCAGCAAGCGTCCGGCCGTCATGGTCAGGGCAAATGCGGCGTAACCCAAACCCGCATACGCCGTGTCGATCCCGCGTTCCTGCGCGAGGAACACCGCGCTCCAGTCCAGCGCCGCGCCTTCGGTGAGGAACACGATGAAGCACATCCCGCCGATGAACAGCACAATGCCGTGGGGAATCGCGAACGCCGGCCCGGAACTTTCACTGCCGTACGGCAACATGTGCGGCACCGCTTTGAACAGCGCACCGATCAACACCGCCACCACCACCAGCATCGCCGCCAGCGGCGTCAGCCCGAGGCCGAGCAGGGCACTGACACCCGCTGCGCCGACAATCCCGCCAAGGCTGAACAGGCCATGAAACCCCGACATCATATTTTTGCCGCTGGCCCGCTCGACAATCACCGCTTGCAGGTTCACGGTCGAGTCCACCGTGCCGAGCCCGGCGCCGAACATGAACAGCGCGGCGATCAGCGCCGGTATCGACGACACCGTCGCCAGCAACGGCAGCGCCGCGCAAATCAGCAGGGTGCCGCCGGTGGCGACTTTGCGGCAGCCGAAGCGCGTGGCGAGAATACCCGCCAGCGGCATCGCCAGAATCGAGCCGACTCCCAGGCACAACAGCAACAGGCCCAGCGTGCCTTCATCGAGTCCAGCCCGGGCCTTGGCGTACGGCACCAGCGGCGCCCACGCGGCAATCCCGAGGCCGGCGATGAAAAAAGCGATGCGCGTCGACATCTGTTGCAGGCGTCCGGGGACGAAGGTGTCTTGGGGGTTGAGGCTGGTCATATCGATCCTTGGCAAAAAACGTCGCGTCCCCGAATGACAGTGATAGCGCGTCGAGGTTCGATCGCAGGTCTCGGGGCGGTGCAATCGACATCCTAACCTGTGGCAGCGAGCTTGCCCGCGAATGCGGTGGTTCAGGCAATGAATATGGCGACTGACACGCCGCTTTCGCGAGCAAGCTCGCTCCCACATTGGATGACCGGTGTTCACAACTGCCCGTTCTGTGCAGAACCCTGTGGGAGCGGGCTTGCCCGCGATTGCGGTGGTTCAGGCAATGAATATGACGGCTGACAAACCGCTTTCGCGAGCAGGCTCACTCCTACAGGGGATCGCGGTTTACAGTGATGGCTTCGACAAGGTGAGTGAGGCCGGTGATGACGCAGTTCTACGATGCGCGGGGCAATATTTACGGGGTGGTTTCGCCTGAGGCGCTTCGCGAGGCGGGGATCGATTTGCCGAACGATGCCGCGCAGTGTGCTGTGTCGAGACCGGCATGGAGTCGCGCAGCCATTGCGCTGTGCTGCGACTGGCCCGAAGGGCAGCGTCCAGCGGGGAGCAAATCCCATCGCAGCGATGGCCTGCTGATCGGCCCGTTCCAGGCAGCGCCGCCGTTCGACGTGCTGATCGTCAACACCGACGGCACCTTGGCCGAGCGCAGCGGCAATGGCCTGACGATCTTTTCCCAGGCGTTGCTGGAGCAGGGGCTGATGCCGGCGGAAGGGGTGGCGCTGCGAGTGCATCACGACAAGGGTGACGCTGTGGAAACCTCGGTCAAACCGGCTGAAATCGAAGGTGACAGCGGCTTCTGGCTGGACCTCGGTCAACCGGTCTTCGGGCCGTCGGCGGTGAATGCGCAGAATATTGAAAGTCGCGAGTTCAACGGGCGTGAAGTGAGCCATGTAGAACCCTTGGCCCAGCTCGATCCTGCGTGGCAGCACAGCCAGTTCGTGCGCATCGGCAACCCGCATTGCGTGACCTTGCTCACCGACGTTGCCGCGTTGCCGAGCAACCCGCAAATGCGCGAATCGCCCTGGGCTGAAGGCCTGACCCGAATCGCCTACGCCATGCCGACTGGCGCCGGCCAGCCATGCCCGGCGGGCGTCAATCTGCAATGTGCCGCGCTTGAGTCAGCGCAGCGCATCGTCGCCCGCGTGTTCGAGCGTGGCGAAGGGCCGACGGCATCTTCAGGCACCAGTGCCGGTGCGGTGGCCTGCGCAGCATGGGCGGTGGGTTGGGTGGCGAGCGGCGAAGTGCACGTCGTCATGCCGGGCGGGACGGCGCCGGTGTTGCTTGAAGAAGAGCAGGGCGAATTGGTGCGGGTCAGGCTGTTTGGTACGGCGCGATTGATCGACTGAACCGGCTAACGCCTTCGCTGGCAAGCCAGCTCCCACAGAGTTATATGGTGAACACAAATCACGCGTTCACTGCTGAATACTGTGGGAGCTGGCTTGCCAGCGATGAGGCCATCAGCCTGACAACCATTTCAGATCTGTCCGCCGCTGAACTCCACCACCGGCATCTGCCGCTGCATCAGCACCTTGCCGCCGCGAATCGAATACAACGGCAAGCCTTGGCTGCGAATAACCTCGTAATCGCTGTCCGCCGACAGAATCAGCAGGTTCGCCGGGCGCCCCTCTACCAGGCCATAACGCTCGCCCAGGTGCATGGCCTTGGCACTGTTGTCGGTGACCAGATCCAGCGCGTTCTGCAGGTTGCGGTAACCGAGCATGTGGCAGATGTGCAACCCGGCTTCCAACACGCGCAGGATGTTGCCGTTGCCCAGCGGGTACCACGGATCGACGATCGAGTCCTGGCCAAAACACACGTTCATCCCGGCTTCGAGCAATTCATTCACACGGGTCACGCCACGGCGTTTCGGGAAGTTGTCGAAACGTCCCTGCAGGTGAATGCTTTCGGTCGGGCACGAAACAAAACTGATCCCGGAGTGCCCGAGCAGGCGGAACAGTTTGGCGCAGTAGGCGTTGTCGTAAGAACCCATTGCCGTGGTGTGGCTGGCGGTGACCCGCGCGCCCATGTCGCGGCTGCGTGCCTCTTCGGCGAGCACTTCGAGAAAGCGTGAGTGCGGGTCGTCGGTCTCGTCGCAATGCACATCCACCAGGCACCCGGTGCGCTCGGCCAGATCCATCAGAAACTTCACCGAACTGACGCCCTGATCACGGGTGTACTCGAAATGTGGAATGCCGCCAACCACGTCGGCGCCCATGCGAATCGCTTCTTCCATCAGCTCGCGACCGTTGCGGAACGACTCGATGCCTTCCTGCGGGAACGCGACGATTTGCAGGTCAATCAGGTGCCGGGTTTCTTCGCGCACTTCGAGCATCGCCTTGAGTGCGGTGAGTTGCGGGTCGGTAACGTCGACGTGGGTGCGCACGTGCTGGATGCCGTGGGCGGCCAGGGCCTGGATGGTCTTTTTGGCGCGGGTTTTGGTGTCCTCTTCGGTGATGGTGACCTTGCGCTCACCCCAGCACTCGATGCCCTCGAACAGCGTGCCACTCATGTTCCAGCGCGGTTCGCCAGCGGTGAGGGTGGCGTCGAGGTGGATGTGCGGCTCGACGAAGGGCGGCACCACCAGATTGCCGCCGGCGTCGAGGTCGCCGGGGTTGAGGGTCGGGGCTTCGGTCTGGCGGCCGATGCTGCGGATCAGGCCGTCTTCCAGGTGCAATTCGTGCAAACCGTCCTGGTTGCGCAGTCGGGCGTTGATGATGTGCATCAGGCGAATCCTTCTTATAGGTCTTGTAATGGCACGGTGGCGCGACGGGCGCCGAGCAGGCCGGTGACGATGACATACGTTAGCGCGGCGGCGGCAATCCCTACCAGCGGCGCGACCCACGGCGAGTGGAACGCCGCGAGCGTACCGACCGCGTAAGCCCCCAGCCCCGGCCAGTTGAACGCCGGCAGCCGTGCGTCGGCCAGACGCGGATAACGCCCACGCCAGCGGAAGAAAAAGTCGGCCATGATCACCCCGCCAATCGGCGGAATCACCGTGCCCAGCAGAATCAGGTACGGCACCAGCATGTCATACATGCCCAGCAGCGCGAGCAGGGTGCCGATCACCGCACCTGCGAGGGTCACGGTCTTGCGCCGTCCGGTGCGCAGCAGGTTGCAGCCGGCGACGGCGAAGTTGTAGATGGTGTTGTCCTGGGTGCTCCAGATATTCAGTAACAGCATGGCCATCGCGGCCATGGCGAAACCTTGCAGCAGCAACACTTCAACCACGTCGGGCTGCTGATAGACGATCGCACCGTAGGCGCCGATCAGCACCATCAGGCCATTGCCGATGAAAAATCCGATCAGGCTGGCCAACACGGCAACCCGTGCCGAGCGTGAGAAGCGGGTCCAGTTGGTCGCCTGGGTCGCGCCGCTGACGAAGGTGCCGAACACCAGCGTGATCGCGGTCGACCAGTCCAGCGAACCCGTCGGCACCACGCTGAGCAAACCATCGAGGCCACCGACTTTTACCGTCGCGACCCACATCGACAGCATCAGCAGCAACATCATCGCTGGCACTGCGATGTACGACAGAATCTCCAGGCCGCGATAGCCGACATACGCCGTGGCGCAGAACACCAGGCCGAACAGCACCATCAAACCGAGCACCGTGCCTTGCTCCAGTTCGAAGTATTTGCCCAGCACCACCGCCGCCGTCGCGGTGCCCCAGGCGTACCAGCCGATCTGGGTGAAACCGAGGATCAGGTCGCTGAGCTTGCTGCCGACTTCACCAAAACAGAAGCGCCCCATCAGTACCGAGTTGAGACCGCTCTTGAAGGCGATATAACCCAGCCCCGCCGCATACAGTCCGAGCAGCAAGTTACCGACGACGATCACCGCCATCATCTCGCCAAAACTGAACGCCACACCGAGCTTGCCGCCGGCGAACATGGTTGCGGTGAAAAACGTGAAACCGAGCAACACCATGGCGGTTGAGGCCAGACCTTTGCGGGCATGCATCGGCACTTCGCTGAGCGGGTAGTCGTTGCCGGGGTCGTTCTGCGTCATGGGGCGTTCCTTGCTGAAGAGGGGGGACGCGGTGTGGGTTGCAGTGGTCGTGCCAAATGCTGATTGGCGCCGGTTATGTATAGACGAGGCACGCCGTCAGGCGCGAAAACAGTGCATCTGAAAGCACCAAAGCCCAATGTAGGAGCTGCCGAAGGCTGCGATCTTTTGATTTTGATCTTTAAAAACAACATCAAAAGATCGCAGCCTGCGGCAGCTCCTACAGGGGGATTTATGTGGGTCAGAGAAATCTGAGCAGGGCGGCGACGATGGCTTCCGGGGCGTCTTCCTGAACGAGGTGGCCGGCGTTGGCGATTGGGTGAAATTGCGCGCCGGGGATCATCTTGTGCAACGCCCGGCCGCGCTCGATGGGAATCCACTGATCCGCTTCGCCCCAGAGAATCTGCACCGGGCAGCGGATGCTCGGGTACAGCGGTTCGGCCTCGCGGGTGTAGCGCTCGTCCATTTGCGCGATCTGCCGATAGAACGCCGCTTGCCCCGGATCGCCGAGCCACGGCTGCACGTAGGGCGCCAGTTCATCATCGGGAATGTCGCGGTGAATCGCCCCGCGAATGTAGGTCGGGACGATGGCGCGCTGAATGTAATCCGGCAGGCCGTTGAACGCCGCTTGATGCTGGCGCACGTGTTGCACGAACGGCGAACCCCAGGGCGTCAGCGCCACCGGATCGATCAGCGTCAGGCTGCGGTAGTCCTTGCCATCGAGCAAATGCGTGCGCAGTGCGGTGGCACCGCCGAAGTCGTGGGCGACCACGTCCGGGCGCTGGATGTTCCATTGATCGAGCAACTGCGCGAGCAGTTGATTCTGCACGCCGAGGGAGACATCGGCATCCGGTTGTGCGGAGCGCCCGTAACCCAGCAGGTCGAAATAATGCACGCGGTGGCTGGCAAAGAAATACGGCGCGATGCGGTGCCACACATAGGATGAAAACGGTGTGCCATGCACCAACACCAGCGGCGGGCCGTCACCGCGCACGGCGTGGCGCACCGGATGCCCGTTGAACTCGAAGACCTGATCCAGCAGCCAGTCAGTCATCGGCCTGTCCTCTTGGCGGGTTTAAGCCAAAAAGCATAGGCGTAAAAAAACAGCCATGAAGGCTGTTAACAAAGATCCCCCCTGTAGGAGCTGCCGCAGGCTGCGATCTTTTGATCTTGATCTTTAAAAACAAGATCAAAAGATCGCAGCCTTCGGCAGCTCCTACACAGGGATTTGTTTGGATCATTCACCGCGATAGATGCAACCGCTGGTGCAGGTCTCGTGAATGCGGATGGCGCTGAGTTCCGGCAGCAGTGGCTTCAGTTCATTCCAGATGAATTTGGCCAGCACTTCGCTGGTCGGGTTTTCCAGGCCGGGAATGTCGTTCAGGTAGTTGTGGTCCAGACGCTCGTACAGCGGCTTGAAAATCGCCTTGATCTCGGAAAAATCACGGATCCAGCCGGTGTGCGGATCGAGGTCGCCGCTCAAATGAATCGCCACTTTGAACGAGTGACCGTGCAGACGCCCGCACTTGTGGCCGTCCGGTACGTGCGGCAGGCGGTGGGCGGATTCGAATGTAAATTCCTTGAAGATTTCCACAGTATTTTCGGCTCTGTTCAGGTGGCGTTCGCCGCAGCGATTCGGGCAGGCGGCGAGTTTACCAGCTTGTGTTTGGCGATGCGGGAAAACACTGACTAAAGGGTCAGCAAGCGCTCGGCGAGGCGACCGTTGGCGGTCAGTTCGAGAAACTCGTCGCCCAGCCGGCGGCTTTCGTCCATCGCCGCGTGCCAGTATTTCTGCCGGCTCGGCGCATCGCCCATGAAGCGCTTGAAGTCGTTACGGTCGGGCAGTTTGCCGTAGGGCAGGCGCGCCAGATATTCCTTTGATGGCGCGAGCAACAGCACGTCCTGCAAGCGCTCGACCGAAGCGCGGCGCCACGGCAGGGTCTTGTCGAACCAGCCGGGGATCACCCGGTCGGTGAAGTGCGGATAAAGCACGATGCCGTCGCCGCTGTAGGGCAGGTCGAGGTGATAGTCGAGCAGCCCGCCGTCGCGGAACGTGCCGGCCCCGGCGCCCGGCAGGTCGCGCACGCCTTCCATGACCATCGGAATCGACCCCGAGGCCAGCAGCGCCTGACGCAGGTTGCCGGCATTGAGGGCGACGAAGCGCGACGGGAAGTCATTCAGCGCATTCACCGGCGGGGCGAGGCGCGGGTCGTGAATGATCAGCCGTTCGAAGTGCCGCGACAGGCGCGCGCGACCGCGCAGGTTATCGGCGATCACCGAACCCAGTGCCAGGCCGAGGCGGCCGCGATGGTCATCGGCCAGGCGTCCGTGGCTTTTGACCACCATGATGTTCAGGCGGTAGTCGGCATTGTTGAGGATGCTGGCGTCGCGGCCGTCGAGCAGGTCATTGAGCATGCGCTGCGAGCTCGCGCTGATCTCTGCCATGGTCACGCCTTTGTTGAAATTCTGCTCGGCGTACAACTGACCGAGGCGGCAGATGCCTTCGGCGGCGTCCGGCAGGCAGGCACTGGCGAAGCGCCAGGAACCGACCGAAGCACCGATCAGCGAGCGCTCACGCGGTGCGCTCGGCAGCCATTCACCGAATAACGCCAGGTCCAGCCCCTGAATCCCCAGAGCCTTCGGCCCGCCGGCCGCACCGGGCAGGGTGCCGACGTCGGCGGCGTTCAGCCCTTGGGCACGAATGCGTGCCATGGCCCGAGGGCCGGCCTTGAGGGTGAGGGCGGGGAACTTGATGTGGATGGCGGTCATACCGGTCTCGATCGTTAGCAAGCGAACAATTATAAGCACATGTTACCGAACTCTGTAGGAGCTGCCGCAGGCTCGGGCCGCGTTCGGACGATCTTTTGATCTTGCCCTCTAAAAGTCAAAAGATCGCAGCCTGCGGCAGCTCCTACAGGGCAATGATGGCAATTCAGTTTCAGTTAAGTTGCTCCCGCTAAGGTGCCCACCGTAGCTGCACATAAAAATACGGAGACACCCATGAAAACCCTGACTGCCCTGTCCATTGCCGCGATCATCGGCCTGACCGCCAGCCTCGCCCACGCTCGCGATCTTGGCCCCGATGAAGCCCTGCGCCTGCGCGACGCTGGTACTATCGTCTCCTTCGAGAAGCTCAACGCCACGGCGCTGGCCAGACACCCGGGCTCGACCATCACCGATACCGAGCTGGAAGAGCAGTACGGCAAGTACGTTTACCAGGTCGAAATGCGTGATCCGCAAGGGCTGGAGTGGGATCTGGAATTAGACGCGGTCACTGGGCAGGTTCTCAAGGATCATCAGGATACGTAATGAAGGTTAATGTTCGCGCCACCAGCCGTACGGCGTTGGCGCTTGTGATTGTTTGCTCGGCGGCGATGGCCCGCGATCTCGATCAGGACGAGGCGTTGAAGCTGCGTCAGCAGGGGGTGATCCTGCCGCTGGAGCAGGTGCTGCAACAGGCGCTGGATCGCTATCCGGGGGCCAAACTGCTGGAAGTCGAGCTGGAGGAAAAGCACGACGTCTATGTTTACGAAGTCGAACTGCTGACGGTCGAGGGCGTGGCGCGCGAGCTGCACCTGAAGGCCGACAGCGGCGAACTGCTCAAAGACAAGGAAGATTGACCGATGCGTTTGCTTCTGGTGGAAGACCACGTGCCGCTGGCTGACGAACTGATTGCCGGCCTGCAGCGCCAGGGCTACGCGGTGGACTGGCTGGCGGACGGCCGCGATGCGGTCTATCAGGGCAGCAGCGAGCCGTATGACCTGATCATTCTCGACCTCGGTCTGCCCGGCGTTCCCGGACTGGAGGTGCTGGCGCAATGGCGCGCCGGTGGCCTGTCGACCCCGGTGCTGATCCTCACCGCTCGCGATTCCTGGGCCGAGCGCATCGAAGGCCTGAAGGCTGGCGCCGACGATTACCTGACCAAACCGTTCCACCCCGAAGAGCTGCACCTGCGGGTGCAGTCGTTGCTGCGCCGCTCCAAGGGCCAGGCCAATCAGCCGACGCTCAAGGCCGCCGGTCTGCATCTGGATGAAGGTCGCCAGTGCGTGATTCGCGACGGCAGCGAGATTCAGCTGACCGCCGCCGAATTCCGCCTGCTGCGCTATTTCATGCTGCACCCGGAACAGATCCTGTCGAAAACCCACCTCGCCGAGCACCTCTATGACGGCGAGACCGAGCGTGATTCCAACGTCCTCGAAGTTCACGTCAACCACCTGCGGCGCAAACTCGGCAAAGCGGTGATCGAAACCCGTCGCGGCCAGGGTTACCTGTTCGGCGGGCAAGCTTCGTGAGGTCGATCCAGCGCCGTTTGAGCCTGGGCTTGATCAGTGTGATGGTGATCGTCGGCCTGGTGCTGGCGCAAACCAGCCTGTGGTTGTTCGAAGTCGGTTTGCAGCGGTATCTCGAAGCGGGCCTGCGCAATGACAGTGAAAGCCTGCTGGTGGCACTGGTGCGTGGCCCGCAAGGTTTGCAACTGGATGAGCGGCACCTGTCGCCGGCCTATCAGCGACCGTTCTCAGGGCATTACTTCCGTATCGATTTTGCCGACAGCCATTGGCGTTCACGCTCGCTGTGGGATCAGGATCTGCCGCTGCTGGAACACCCCGGTTTGCACAGCAACCTGCAACTGGGGCCGGACGGTCAGCAGTTGCTGGTATTGCGCTCGGACTATCGACGTCTGGGGCAGGCGATCTCGATCAGCGTCGCCCAGGATTACACTCCGGTGCGCGAGAGTTTCCAGCGCATGCGCCAGATCGGCCTCGGGCTGGGCCTGGCCGGTTTGCTGCTGATTCTGCTGCTGCAACGGCTGACGGTGCGGCGCGCGTTGAAGCCGCTGGAACGCGCGCGCGAGCAGATCGCCCAGTTGCAGCAGGGCCAGCGTTCGCAACTGGACGATCAGGTGCCGGTGGAACTGGAGCCGCTGGTGGCGCAGATCAACCATTTGCTGGCGCACACCGAAGACAGCCTCAAGCGCTCGCGCAATGCGCTGGGCAATCTGGGGCATGCGCTGAAAACGCCGTTGGCGGTGCTGCTGAGTCTGGCCTCGAACGAAAAACTCGATGCCCACCCGGAGCTGCGCCGAATCCTCAAGGAGCAACTGGAACAGGTGCAACAGCGGCTCAGTCGTGAGCTCAATCGCGCACGGTTATCCGGTGATGCGCTGCCGGGTGCGCTGTTTGATTGCGATGCGGAACTGCCGGGATTGCTGGCAACGCTGAACATGATCCACGGCGAGCATCTGGCGTTGAGTTACGTCGCGCCGCCGGGGCTGCAACTGCCGTGGGATCGCGAGGACTTGCTGGAACTGCTCGGCAACCTGCTCGACAACGCCTGCAAATGGGCGGATGCCGAGGTGCGTCTGAGCGTGATCGAACGGACTGACGGCTACGCCCTGAGCGTTGAAGATGACGGGCCGGGGATTCCTGAAGAGCAACGCACGCAGGTGTTCAGCCGTGGCACGCGGCTCGATGAGCAGACTGACGGGCATGGCCTGGGACTGGGGATCGTGCGCGATATCGTCGAGACGTGGGGCGGGTTGCTGGTGCTGGGCGAGAGCGAGTGGGGCGGGTTGAAGGTGGTGATCGAATTGCCGAAACGCTGATCCCGGATCCCCACAATCCCCCTGTAGGAGCTGCCGAAGGCTGCGATCTTTTGACTTTGATTTTTTAAAACCCAAGATCAAAAGATCGCAGCCTGCGGCAGCTCCTACAGGGGAGGTTAATGCCGTCAGACCCGGAACTGGTCCATCAGACTCTGCTGCTGATTCGCCAGGCTGTTCAGCGACTGGCTCACCCGCGCCGACTCATTGGCCTGTCCGGACAGCGATTCGGTCACGTCACGAATGGTCGCCACGTTGTTGTTGATCTCCTCGGCCACCGCGCTTTGCTCTTCCGCCGCGCTGGCGATCTGCAGGTTCATGTCGCTGATCACCGTCACTGCATCGCCGATCTGGCGCAGTGCGGTCACCGCTTGCCCGACCTGTTCGACACTGCCCTGAGCCTGACGATGGCTGTTGCCCATCGACCCGACCACATCCTGGGTACCAGTCTGCAATTGCTCGATGACCTGACGGGTTTCTTCCACCGACTCTTGGGTGCGGCGGGCAAGGTTGCGCACTTCGTCGGCGACCACGGCAAAACCACGCCCGGCTTCACCGGCGCGGGCGGCTTCGATCGCGGCGTTGAGGGCCAGCAGGTTGGTCTGTTCGGCGATGGCGCGGATGGTCTCCAGCACGGTGCCGATCTTCTCACTGTTGGCGGCCAGACCTTCGACCTGCACCATGGCAGCGCTCATGTCGGCGGCCAGGGTGTCGATGCTCGCAGTGGTGCGGTCGATCACGGTCAGGCCCTGACGGGTGGCGCGATCGGCGTCCTTGGCGGCTTCGGCGGCTTGCGCGGCGCTGCGTGCAACGTCCTGCGCGGTGGCGCTCATTTCGTGAGAGGCGGTGGCGACCTGATCGACCTGGCGGTATTGCTGCTCCATGCCGGCGCTGGTCTGGGTGGCGATGGCCGAGGACTGGTCGGCGGTGTTGCGCGCGTCCTGCACCGAGCGTTTCACTTCGGCGATGATCGGCTGCAACTTGTCGAGGAACTTGTTGAACCAGCCGGC
Source organism: Pseudomonas sp. HOU2 (assembly GCF_040729435.1). Taxonomy (NCBI): domain Bacteria; kingdom Pseudomonadati; phylum Pseudomonadota; class Gammaproteobacteria; order Pseudomonadales; family Pseudomonadaceae; genus Pseudomonas; species Pseudomonas sp. HOU2. Next base: position 5,480,405 of record NZ_CP160398.1, read on the forward strand.
CAGTTGACCGAGTTCATCCTGCTTGTCATAGGCCAGACGGCGGGTCAGATCGCCCTCGCCACTGGCGATGTCTTCAAGCATGTGCGCCACGCCAAGAATCGGCTTGGTCACACTGCGCGCCATCAGCCACACCAGCAGCAGGCCGACCAGCGCCGCGAGCACGCCGAGGCTCAGTTCGATCAATGTGCCCGAGTTGTTGCTCGCATCCAGTTGCTGCTTGAGCGCTTCGGCGCGGCTGACCAGGACTTTTTCCGGCACATCGAGCAACACGCCCCACGCCGGCCCGCCGGGGATCGGCTGGAACGGCGACAGCACTTTCAACTGGCCGTTGCCGTGCAGGCTGCTGACGCTGCTGCTGGCGCCGAGTTGGCGCAGCAGTTCGGCGCCGCTGACGGTGTCCACGGCATCCAGGCGCTTGCTCAGTTTGCTGGCGTCCGGGCTGTAGCCGGCGAGCAGGCCGGTGGGGCTGATGATGCTCACGGCGGTCTGGCCGTCGTAGAGTTTTTTGCTCGCGCCCTGGCTGATCGCCTGCAGGCTGTTGAGGTTGATGTCCACCGACAGCGAGGCGATGACTTTGCCGTTGACCATCAGCGGGAAGACGATGCTGGTCATCAGCACGTTCTGACCGTCGATCACATAGAAGTACGGTTCGATCACGCACGGTTTGAGCGTGGTGCGCGGGCAGGTGAACCAGGCGTTGGCCGCCTGACCGCTGGGGCCGGTGCTGGTGTCAGCCATGTCGCTTTCCGGCAGGGCCATCGAGGTGACTTTGCCGGGAGTCGGCTGCGACCAGTACAGGGCGAAGCGGCCCTTGTCGTTGCTGCCCAGTTCGGCCTGACCGGCGAACAGTTCATCCTTGCCGTCCAGCGCGTTGGCTTCGAACACCAGCGACAGACCGAGCAGCTCCGGGTTGGCCTGCAGTGCGGACTTGACCTGACGGGTCATGTCTTCGCGCAGGTCGAAGGCATCGAGGAAGCGCTTCTCGGCCTGCTCGCGCAAAAACAGCACCTGACGCGAGAAACCGTGACCGTATTGATAGGCGTCCATGAACTGCTGGCGAATCCCGGCAGCCTGCACCTCACCCTGCGATTCAATGCGCGCCTGGGCCGACTCGGTCAGCATCTCCATGCTCGACGCCTTCACCAGCTCGGAGCTGTGCTCCATGCGGTACAGCGAAAGACCCACCAGCAGGGTCACGATGCCCGCCAGGCACAGGCCGGCGAGCAGGGTGATTTTCCATTGAATGGAAAGTTGTCTGAGCGACATGGAGACGTCCTTATTCGATAAATATCTGAGACTTTGCACTGTAACGGCCGCGTTTCGGCTTTCTTTATTGTTCAGGCGCAATATGACCGATTGCCGCAGCCGAGTGACATTTAGATCCCTGTGGCGAGGGAGCTTGCTCCCGCTGGGGTGCGTAGCGCCCCTAAATCCTGCTAACGCGGTCATTCAGGCATAACGCGTCTACCGGTTTTGCGACTGCTGCGCAGCCGAGCGGGAGCAAGCTCCCTCGCCACAGGGATCTCCTGCGCATCACCGGGTTGTGCATTGCCAGTTACATTTCAGTTCAGCGGCTCGCTTTGACACCGCCGCCACTCTGCGGCACAGTGCGCGCCCTTCTAATAAGACCCTCTTTGCAAATCCGCCGGTTAACCGTTGGCGGACTCATCCTGTCTGGCGGTGATGATTTCATCGCAGTGTTTTTGAGGTAGTGAAATGAATGCAGTGATTGCTGCGGTCGGCGTCATGCTGATCCTCAGCCTGTCCCGCGTGCACGTGGTGATCGCGTTGATCGTCGGTGCACTGGTCGGCGGCCTGACCGGTGGTCTGGGCATCGACGCCACGCTCAAGGCGTTCAACAGCGGCCTGGGTGGTGGGGCCACGGTGGCGTTGTCCTACGCGTTGCTCGGCGCTTTCGCCGTGGCGATTGCCAAGTCCGGCCTGGCCCATGCGCTGGCCGACAAGGCTCTGGCGATGGTTGACCGCCAGCATTCGAGCGGCGGCGGCAGCGTCAAATGGCTGCTGATCGGTCTGCTGTGGGTGGTGGCGATTGCCTCGCAGAACATTCTGCCGATCCACATTGCGTTCATTCCGCTGCTGGTGCCGCCGCTGCTTTATGTACTGACCAAGTTGCAGTTGGATCGCCGGCTGATCGCCTGCGTCATGACCTTCGGCCTGATCACCCCGTACATGGTGTTCCCGGTGGGTTTCGGCAACATCTTCCTCAATCAGATTCTGCTGGCCAACGTCAGCAAGGCCGGGGTCGATATCAGCCAGATCAACGTCATGCACGCCATGGCGATTCCGGCGCTGGGCATGGTCTTCGGCCTGTTGCTGGCGGTGTTTTTCAGCTATCGCAAGAAGCGCGTTTACGATCTGCAGAAGATCGAACAGGTCGAGCAGGTCAGCGTGGCGTACAACCCGAAGACCATCGGCATTGCCGGTCTGGCGATTGCCGCCGCGTTCATCATTCAGTTGCTGCTGGACTCGATGATTATCGGCGCACTGGCCGGGTTCCTGATTTTCTCGGCCTCGGGCATCGTCAAATGGCGTGAGACCGACGACCTGTTCACCGAAGGCATGAAGATGATGGCGATGATCGGCTTCATCATGATCTCCGCCTCGGGTTTCGCCGAAGTGCTCAAGGCCACCGGCGAAGTGCGCTCGCTGGTCGAAAGTGCGGCGGCGTGGATCGATCACAGTCAGGCGATCGGCGCGCTGTTGATGCTGCTGGTGGGCCTGATGGTGACCATCGGTATCGGCTCGTCGTTCTCCACAGTGCCGATTCTGGCGGCGATTTTCGTGCCGCTGTGCGTGCAACTGGGCTTCAGCCCGATGGCCATCGTGTGCATCGTCGGCACCGCCGGGGCGCTGGGCGACACCGGCTCGCCGGCCTCCGACTCGACGCTGGGCCCGACCTCCGGGCTGAACGTCGATGGCCAGCACCACCACATCTGGGACACCGTGGTGCCGACCTTCCTGCACTACAACCTGCCGTTGTTGGCGTTCGGCTGGGTGGCCGCGATGGTCCTCTGATCCCTCTGAAAACTGTGGGAGCTGGCTTGCCAGCGATGGCGTCGGCACATTCAATATTTATGTGGCTGACACACCGCCATCGCGGGCAAGCCCGCTCCCACAGGGATATGCAGTGTCTGCAGACTCAACTTTTGCTATTGCGTGCCGTTAACGCCTTTAACCACGCCAATAAAACCAAAAGAGTGAGCCCCCCCATGCGCTTGAGTCTCAAGGCCAAAGTCCTGTCCCTCGCCGTCCTGCCGGTGCTGCTCTTTGCGCTGGTCATCAGCCTGACCACGCTGTTCATCCTTCAGCAACAGGCGCACACCGAGGTCGAGCAGACCCGCGAGCGCCTGCTCGCCGACGCCAAGGCCACGCTGCAAAGTTACGTCGCCGTGGCCATGACCACGATCAAGCCGCTGTACGACGCAGCCGCCCCCGGTGACAACGCGGCGCGGGCGCAGGCGATCAAGCTGCTGTCGGGCATTCGCTACGGCAAGGACGGCTATTTCTTCGGCTACGACTCCGAGACCGTGCGCCTGTTCAAGGCCAACGACCCTGAAGGCGTGGGCAAAAGCTTCAAGGACAACCGCGATCCCAACGGCGTCTACGTCAACCTCGGCCTGGTGAAAGTGGCGAAGGACGGCACCCACTATCTGCAATACAGCTCGCCGTTGCCGGGCAACGCCAGCGTGCTGGTGCCGAAACTTGGCTACACCGAATACCTGGCGAAGTGGGACATGGCGGTCGGTACCTCGGTCAACCTCGACGGTATCGAAGCGCAAGTCGCGGTGGTCGAGGCGCAAGTTCAGGAGCGAATGAAAGGCGTGATCCTCAGCATTGTCGGCGTGGCGCTGGTGGTGTTGCTGGTGATTGCCATCGCCGGGATGCTGCTGGCCAACACCATTCTGCGCCCGCTCAATCTGATGAAAGCCAATCTCGACGACATCGCGGCGGGCGAGGGCGATCTGACACGCCGGTTGAACATCACCAGCCAGGACGAACTCGGCGAACTGGCCGGCTCGTTCAACCGCTTCGTCGACAAGATCCACGGCCTGGTGCGGCAGATCACCGAGATGACCACGCAACTGACTGGCCTGGTGAATCAGGTCTCGGATCAGGCCCAGCGCTCCGACCAGGCCATGGAGCGTCAGCGCCACGAGACCGATCAGGTCGCCACCGCGATCAATGAGATGTCCGCCGCCGCCCAGGAAGTCGCCAAGAGCGCGCAGAACGCCGCGGTCGCCGCGCAGCAGACTGATGAAGAAGGCCAGAGCGCCAAGCGCGTGGTGGCCGGCAGCATCAAACAGATTCATGCGCTGGTGGATGACATTCGCAGCAGCGGCGTGTCGCTCGACAGCCTGCAGCAGGACGTGTCGTCGATTGTCGGCGTGCTCGGGGTGATTCGTTCGATTGCCGAGCAGACCAACCTGCTGGCGCTGAACGCCGCGATTGAAGCGGCGCGCGCCGGGGAGGCCGGGCGCGGCTTTGCGGTGGTGGCGGACGAAGTGCGCGCGCTGGCCAGCCGTACGCAGATCAGCACCCAGGAGATTCAAGGGATGATTGATCGCCTGCAAGCGGGTACGCAGTCGGCGGTCGAGGCGATGCGCCGTTCCAGTGAAGCGGGCGATGGTACCTCGGCACAGGCCAATCAGGCCGGGGCGTCGCTGGACGCCATGGCTGACTTGATCGCGACCATCAACTCGATGAACGCGCAGATCGCCAGCGCGGCCGAGGAACAAACGGCGGTGGCCGAAGAGATCAACCGCAGCGTGCATCAGATTGCGGTGGCGGTGGACAGCGTAGCGGACGAGACCCAGTTGGGCGCGCAGACCTCGCGCAGCCTCGCCGACCTCGGCCAACGCCTGGGCAAACTGGTGGGCCAGTTCCGTATCTGATAATTGTGTGAATCCTCAAGCGGGCCCTCACCCTAGCCCTCTCCCGGAGGGAGAGGGGACTGACCGCAGCGTCTCGCGTCATACATCGACCTGAAAAAAACCAGTCGATTCTGGATTCAAAGCCGATCGTTCACGTCAGCGTATCTCTTGACTATCCCCCGATCAGTCCCCTCTCCCTCCGGGAGAGGGCTAGGGTGAGGGGCTTTTGATTTTCAGCTTCAAGGTCTGTCCCAGTACGGCACTTCACCAAAGCACTCGACAAAGAAATCAATCACCGTCCGCACCTTCACCGACAACCTTCGACTCCCCGGCCACAGCACCGCAATCTGCTGCGGCTCCAGGCTGTTGGACACCTGATACTCGCCCAGCACCGGCACCAGCGTGCCTTCACGTACCGCCTCACCAATCAGCCATGACGGAAACATCACCAGGCCCAGGCCTTGCTCGGCCGCTTGCGTGAGGGTGTCGGCGTGGTTGCCGGTGATCCGGCCTTTGACCGAGTAAGGCGTCCAGTCATCCTGACCCTGGCGGAAAAACCAGCGTTGCTGGCCGGTCGCGCCTTTGTAGGCCAGGCACTGGTGCTGCGCCAGATCCTGCGGGTGTTGCGGAGTACCGTGGCGCTCGAGATAGGCCGGGCTGGCGGCGACCTGAAAGCGATGCGGCGCGAGAATCCGCGCCTGCATGCTCGAGTCGTGCATCGGACCGATGCGAAACAGCAGGTCGGCGCCTTCCTGCAACGGGTCGACGTAATGGTCGGTCTGCTGGATGTCCAGTTGCAGCTTCGGATAACGCGCGCACAGTTTGCCGAGCCACGGCGTCAGATGCCTTTGACCGAATACCACCGGCGCGTTGATCCGCACCAGCCCGGTGGGTTCGCTTTGCTGTTCCTGCAACGCCTGCTCGGCTTCCTCCAATTGCACCAGCACCAGCCGCGCATGGTGGCCGAGCATGCGTCCGGCCTCGGTCGGCGTCACGGCGCGGGTGTGGCGGTAGAGCAGTTGCTGGTTCAGCGCCTGCTCCATCAACTGGATCTGCCGCGAGATCGAAGAGGGCGCCACGCCCTCGCGGCGGGCGACTTCGGAAAAACTGCCGTGGTCGAGCACCGCCACGAACAGCCTGAGTGCCTTGAAGCCCAGTTCATTCAGCCCATGCATGGATCGTCCTGTTGTGCGAGTTGCGCAAAAGTGTTGTCCGGATGCTCCCATTTATCGCACAGCTATGCCAGCCGATAATCCGCGCCATCGTTTACTTGCGTGGGTTTTGGATGATGCAGACATTGGATGAAGTGAGTGTGCCGGCGCCGGCGACCCGGTCGTGGTTGCGCCTGTTGTTGCTGCCGCTGGTGATTCTGGCCGGCATGAGCCTGTCGGTGGAGGCCGGGTTGCTGGGGCCGTTGGGGGAGCAGGTCGGGCATCTGTGGGCGACTTTGAGCATCTTCGGCGTAGGTTCGGCGATTCTGTTTTTGCTGCTGTTGTTCGCCGGCCCGCAGAAAGGCCCGGCGCTGACCGATCTGCCGCGCTGGCAATTGATCGGCGGGTTTCTGGGGCCGATGTACGTGGTGGTGCTGACCCTGGCGACACCGCATATCGGGATTGCGATGACGATGATCGCGATTTTGTCCGGGCAGGTCGGCAAGAGTGTGCTGATCGACCATTTCGGCTGGTTCGGCGCGACGCGCAAGAAGGTCAATGCCGAGCGGTGGCTGGCATTGGTGTTGATTGTGGTGGCATTGGTTCTGATTGCGCGGGGTTGAGAATATGAGTCTGGTTATTTTGTTGGCTGTGGTGGTGTTGGCGGGCGCGGTGTTGAGTGTTCAGGCGGCGATCAACGGACGCCTGGGTGAAACGGTCGGGGTGTTGCGCAGCAGTCTGCTGACGTTTTTCGTCGGGGCGGTGGTCACCGGGTTGTTGATTGTGTTTTTTGAGCCGGCGCATGCGGTGAGTTTGCTTGATGTGCCGAAGTGGCAGGTCTGTGGGGCGCTGTTTGGGGTGGTTTACATGATGGTCATGGTTGGTGCGGTGCCTGTTGTGGGGACTGCGGTGGCGACGGTGGCGGTAATTGTTGGTCAGCTGGGGATGGGGATGTTGATCGACAATTTTGGCTGGTTGGGGAATCCGGCGATCGAGCTTTCGTCTTCTCGGGTGTTGGCGATGGTGTGTCTGGGGTTGGCTTTGGTTTTTATGTATCGGAGTAGTGTTCGTCGCTCTGATTGAGTTTTCGGTGTAGATCCGTTTTTTGGGTGAAGGCTGATTAGGGTTCCGCCCTTACGGCGGGTCACTTTTTCCAGACGCCGAAAAAGTAACCAAAAAGGCTTTACCCTGACGTTCGGCCCTCGCCTGGGCTCGGGTTCCTTCGCTCCGGGATTCATCCGGGGGGCAGCGCCTACGGTTTGCTTCGCTGCACCTCCTCTCGCTGTGTTTGGCTGCGCCAAACGGTCGCTGCGCTCCCACCCCCGGATAAACCCCTCCACTCAGCCTGCCGACGGGCCCTGAGATCAAAAGCTTTACTCGAGCTAACGCTCATCGTGTTGAGTGGTGGAAAAGCGTGCGCTCGGCTTTTGCTTTTCTGTAGGAGCCAGCCTGCTGGCGATGGCGGCCTACGAGCCGACCAGTCTCTAACTCAATTCACTCAGTCCAAATGTGGGAGCTGGCTTGCCAGCGATGGCGGCCTGTCAGCCGACCAATTTCTTAATGAATGTACCCAATCCCATGTAGGAACTGCCGAAGGCTGTGATCTTTTGATCTGCTTTGGCTTTGGCTCTTGATGTGGCTTTTGATCTTCAGCCCCTTCGGCAGGCCGAGCGTAGGTGTCCATCCGGGGGTTAGGCGCGCAGCGCCATGCGGCGAAGCCGCATCCATCGAGAGGAGGTGCAGCGAAGCAAACCGGAGGCGATGCCCCCGGATGGACACCGTAGCGAGGGAACACTGAGCCTCAGCGAAGTGCCGTACGCCGGGGCAAGACTTTTTGGTTACTTTTGAGGCGTTTGTCAAAAGTGACTCGCTGTAAGAGCGAAACCGCCAGCGGTAGCACCCGCAGAAACGGATATTCACCCAATATCGCCAGCAGGCACCCAATACCCCAAAAAAACCAGATCAAAAGATCGCAGCCTGCGGCAGCTCCTACACTGGTATTTACGGCTTATCCCAAAGCCCAGACAACCACCACAAAAGGAGTCTGTCCCATGCCCGATAGAAAATGCGATTGCCCCAACTGCAAATGCACCATCAAAGAAGGCGACCACTCTTACGCCGTACACGGCAAACACTATTGCTGTGAAGCCTGCGCGCACCACCACAAGGACGGTGCGGAGTGTTCAAGCAAAGGCTGCCATTGCGCCCACCCCAAATAACCGCGCGCATAAAAAAGTGGAGCCTAATCAGGCTCCACTTGCAGTTTCAGGCTTTCATCATCCAGCCGTTCGGTATGGCGGACCGTGCCTTGCAGTCGTCGACCGTTAACCCGCACCACCACGGTTTTCGCCTGGTCGAGGTCTTCCGGTAACGGCGCCGGCACGCGCAGGGCGAAGCTATAGGGGTCGCCTTCGACAGCCTCAAGACCCACCCGACAGTCCACGCTTTTGGTGATACGACCGAACAGGGTGTCCAGTCCGTAATCCAGATGCGCCGGGCTGAAGATGCTGGTCATTGTGTACGCCCCCAAAGAGTCCCCATCGTCTGACGAGATTCTAGCTCGCCGGTCGCCATGTGACATTTTCCACGCCGAATTTCTCCGCCATCGGTTTGCTGGTCTTTTGCACTTTTTCCCGGCCAAAGCGCGGGATGCGACCCACGCCGGCGTCGCAACTTGCCCAGTGCCACGCCTCGGCATTGTCCATCTTGTCCGAGCGGATAATGAACGACTTAGGCGTGCCGTGAAGGGTGTAATCGATGACAAACAGTTTTGCGTTGTTCATAAAGCCCGTATTCCTCCCTGTGGTATTAGAAGGATCGCGGCGCGTCGGGAAAATTCACTCGGATTGTCCGACGGTATCTATCGTTGGCGACGCATGGACGCAGTGGTTACCATGGCCGCTCCGCCAACCCCAATGAATGCTCGCCATGGCCCTCGCCGCACCCCCCGATCTCACGGATACCGATGTGCCGGTGCAACCGCTGGCGCGTACCTATCCGCGTGGTCTGTTCATCGAGCCGCACGAGCATGTCTGGGGGCAGTTGCTGTATGCGATGAGCGGGGTGATGTGGGTCGAGACCCCGCATGAGGCGCTGGTGGTGCCGCCGCAGCGCGCGGTGTGGTTGCCGCCCGGGGTGCCACACGGGATTCGGGTGGTCTCGGACTTGCAGATGCGCAATATCTACCTGCGCCCGGTGCTGGCGGCAACGCTGGATCCGACGGTGCAGGTGATCGAGGTCGGTGGGCTGCTGCGTGAGTTGATCGTCGGCCTGGTGGAGCAGGGCGATAACGGTGAGCCGGGCTATTACGACGCCCTGGTCGGGCTGGCGTTGCTGGAGCTCAAGCGCGCCCGGCGCTCGCAACTGAAGATCGCGCTGCCGGACGATTCCGACCGGCGCCTGATGAACCTTTGCCAGGCGGTGATGGCCGCGCCGTCGCTGGAGATCCCGTTCGAGCAGCACGCGGAAAACGCCGGGGCCAGCGTGCGCACGTTGGCGCGGCTGTTCAAGGACAGTCTCGGCATGGGCTTCGCCGAATGGCGGCGGCAGGTGCAGCTGGCGACGGCGGTGGCCGAGTTGATTCAGGGCGTGCCGGTGAGTGTGATCGCTCGCGAGCTGGGGTATTCGCCGAGCAGTTTCAGTGACATGTTCCGGCGCGAGCTGGGCGTGGCGCCTTCGCAATTCTCCACGGGCTGAACACAATCCTGTGGGAGCTGGCTTGCCAGCGATGGCTTCGGCACATTCAACGTCTTCATGGCAGACAAGCGCTATCGCTGGCAAGCCAGCTCCCACAAGGTCATGTGGTGACTTTCCAAGTTGGCCGAAATTCAGAAGTCCTTGGCCGATACCGCTGCCCATCCTTCCCTAGACTCTGCCCATTCTTTTAACGCGGCGGAGTTTCCTCCATGAACTACCTGATTTCGCTGGCCATCGGTCTGGGTGTCGGCCTGCTTTATGGCGCACTGGATTTCCGTTCCCCGGCGCCACCGGCCATCGCGCTGGTGGGGCTGCTCGGCATGCTCGCGGGTGAGCAGTTGTGGCCGATGGGCCGGCAACTGGTCGCCGGTTGGTTGTCCTGAATTCTCTTTTTTTCCTTTGGTGGATGTCCTCATGAAAGCACTGCAATTCGATAAAACCGGCGATCTGTCTTCCCTGCGTTTCGTCGACGTACCGACCCCAATGCCCGGCACTGATGAAGTGCTGGTCGAGATCAAGGCGGCCGGTCTCAATCCCAGTGACGTGAAGAACGTGCTCGGGCGGTTTCCGTACACCACATTGCCACGGATTCCCGGGCGTGATTTTGCCGGTGTCGTGGTCGAGGGACCGCAGGCGTTGCTCGGTCAGGAAGTCTGGGGCACCGGGCGTGAGCTGGGTTTTTTCGCCGATGGCTCCCATGCGCAATTCGTCAAATTGCCGGCCAATGGCGTGGCGCACAAACCGTCGCACTTGAGTTTTGCCCAAGCGGCCAGCCTCGGCGTTCCGTACACCACGGCGTGGGATGCGCTGGAACGCAGTCTGGTGGCCGCTGAAACCCGTTTGCTGGTGATCGGCGGCGGTGCGGTGGCCACGGCGGCGTTGGCGCAGGCCAAGGTGCGCGGCGCGCAGATACTGGCAGCGGCGCGTCGGCCGGAGCAGGTCAAGGCGTTGCAGGCGCAAGGCTTCCAGACGATTCAGCTGGATAAACCCGAAGACCTCGGTGCGCAGGTCAACGCGGTGTACAGCGGTGGCGCCGACGTGATCTTCGACACCACCGGTTTCTGGCTGCCGGCCTCGGTGGCGGCATTGGCCGCGTTCGGGCGCATCGCGATCATCGCCGCACCGGTTGACGGCCATGTGCAGTTGCCGGCGTTGGCGTTGTACCGCAAGGGTGGATCGGTGGTGGGGATCAACTCGCTGTTGTACGGCGTGCAGGCCTGTGCGGCGATGCTTGAGCAGTTCGGGCGGTTCTTTGATGAGGATCTGTTGCCGTTGCCGCAGGGGTTGGTGGAGGTGCCGTTGGCGGAGGGGTTGCAGCGCTATGCAGAGGTGAATCAGGGCAGTGGCGACAAGGTCATCCTCATCCCCTGATCTTCCAGACACCGCATAACCTGTGGTAGCTGGCTTGCCAGCGATAGCGGTAGAACAGTCAATGAAGATGTTGACTGAACTGGCGCCATCGCTGGCAAGCCAGCTCCCACAGGGTTCGTTGTTGTATTCAGGATTGCGGAACGCCGTTTTCCCACGCCGACCAGTTTTTCAGAATGTCCTGCACCAGCGGATTGCCCGCGCGATAGAGGTTTTCCAGCGCCGGCACAAAGCCGCCCTGATCGGCGTACTTCAGCAGATTGTCCACCTCACTGCCGCCCGGCGCCGGACGGTCGAAGTCAGAGCCGGCACGTACCACCGCCAAACGCTGCACATCCACCAGACCTTCGCGACTGGCGCGCAACAAGGCCTCGTAGGTCGAATTGTCTTCCTGTTGCGTGGTGCAATATTCGCCCTGGTTGTCGGTCAGCAATTTGGTCCAGACCTCGGCGCGTTCGCTCAGGCGTGTACCGGAGAACCAGGTGTTGCCCGCCAGCGTGTCGCAACGCGTGACCACTGGCGGCTGGTTGGCCGGGGCCGACGGGTATTTCCGGCGCCACGCCGCCGACTCCTTGCTCTCGCTCAGTTCGACCTTGTGGCTCAGGGCGAAGGCTTTGGCCTGCAGTGTCGGGTTGAGTTCGAAGACTTCGGTCTTGTAGTCCAGCGGCGGCTTTTCGTTCGGCCCCTTGGTGTTGATGCCGAGGTAGCCGGTCGGCCAACTCGCCGGCGCATCGCGCGAATCCAGCTCCCATTGCGTGCCGAATTCCACCAGATAATGCGCCCACGCGGCGGTGCCGATGGTGCCGTGTTTGGGGCTGATGCCGGCGATCCCGGCGATCAGGAACCAGCTTTTGCGCAGGTCGAATTTCGGCGACAGGGCCAAGGCCAGGGTTGAAGCGGCGGCGTTGGTCTGGCCCATGCCGGTGGTCAGCAGGCACACCTGTTGTGCGTTGCAGCGGATGGTCGGGTACTCGGCGGACAGGCCCGGTACGCGGATTTCCTGCTTGAGATCGAGGCGCTCGATCCAGTTCTGTGCCTCGGGGGCGAACATGGTGATCAGCACCACTTTCGGCTGGATCGGCGCTTCAGTCGCCCAGGTGGTGGAAGAGAGCAGGGCCGCAGCGGCCAGGGTCAGACGCGTCATTGCTTGCATGAGAATCTCCTGATTTCAGAACTGGTAGCCGATGCCGGCGTAGTAACCCCAACCATTGGAGCGTGCGCGGAAATTGCCGTCGCCGAAGTTCAGCTCGCTGCCGTCTTCCCAGTTGCCGCCGTTGTGGAAGTAACGGCCGACCAGGGTGAAGCGCAGGTGGGTGAACGAATACAGCAGCACGTTGGTCGCCACCGTGGCATTGGCGGTGCGTGCCGGGTTGTCCTTGTGGATGTCCGAGCCGAAGTCGAAGTTGGTGAAACCGATGTAGGTCAGCGACGCGCCGTTGCTGAATTTGTCGATGGGCACGATGTACTTGAGCTGCGCGCGGTAGCCGTCCCACGAATACTCATTGCTCGCGCCATAGTTTTCCCACTGGTAGCGCCCGTACAGATTGGCCGACAGGTTGACCCGCGAATGGGTGTCGATGTCGGTGCCGAAGCCGCTGTACAGGGTGTTGGCGCGGTTCTCCTTGCGGCTGCCGTGATCGTAGATCCAGTCGAACGCCACGTACCATTCCTTGAACGGGCCGATGGCCAGGCTGCGGCCGGCGAGGTAGTCGATGGAGATGCGCGGCTCGTGTTCCATGAACACTGGTGAGCCGTGATCCCACACGCCTTTGTCGTGGCTGTTGCCGATGTTGAAGATCTTCGGAATGTCGACGTAGCCATACAGCTCGAACGGGCCCTTGCGCCCGAAGTACTCGTATTCCAGATAAATATCGTCGGCTGGTTGCGGGCCGAAGCTGATGTCCTTGCTGCCGATCAGTGTCAGGTCCTGGTTGTACCAGTCCGACAGATAAGCGCCTTTTTTCGGCGGGGCCGCTTCCGGGCTGAGGGCTTCACCCTGGGCAGATTCGTCGGGCAGGGCCGGTTGTGCCAGTGCGCTGTGGCTGAGAACTCCGGTAACGCCGGTCAGTAGCAGGGAAACAGCAAACGTGCGCGCAAATGGGGCGCGAAGAAGAGAAGCAGCGTGCATTCAAAGTCCTTTTTTTGCGGATCGAGGCCCGGGTTCTGCGGGTCTGTACGGTTTTGTTACGAAAAAGCCGTTATAGGCAGGTCGCAAACGTTTGCACAACACGTACCAAGTCGCCCACGGTGCCCTGTGTAGGAGCTGCGGCACGCTGCGATCTTTTGATTTTGCTTTGAAGATCAGGATCAAAAGATCGCAGCGTGCCGCAGTTCCTACAGGGTGATGAAGCGTACATGGAGATCAGTGTTTACTGGCCGAAACCCCTGTTCTAGACCGCCCTAGTATTAAAGTATTAACACCATTTAATCAGTGCTCCATCGCGGGGCGTCTACTAGCTTGTCAGGCATGACGCGGTTTTGTGATGACCGTCGCAGTCTTGATTCGCGTGTGGAATAAGCACGGCTACACGCCTTCAAGGAAGAATTTGGCCACGACAAGGAGTAGCCCGTGGAAGCAAGGTTTGGTGTCGCCCTCGTTTCGCGTTTTTCCCCACTTTCCCTTGCTGTGCACCTGAGCGTCGCCGGACTGTTGTTCGGCGGGGTCAGCGCGCCTGCATTGGCCACGTGCTCCACGGCAGGCTCTACGGTGACCTGTACCGGGGTGCCGACGCTGCCGCTGTTTCTCAACAATTTCGCCAGTGCCACCAGCGGCCTGACGGTCAACGTAAACTCCGGGGCGCAGATGAACGCGACGCTCGGCGGCCACGTGATGGACCTGACCGGAGTCAATATCAGCCTGAACAACTCCGGGACGATCGACCCGGCGCTGCTCGGGCTGGTGTCTGTTTTGAGCGGCGGTGCCTTCATCGGTACGGGCGCAACCAGTACGGTCAGCGTGCTCAACAATGCCAGCGGGATCATTCGCGGTACCGGCATGCTGCTCGGGCTCAACCTGACCAGCCTCGATGGTCTGGGTATTGCGGTGAACAACGCTGCAGCCGGCACCACCAGCATCACCAACAACGGCACCATCACCTCGACCGGACTCTCGGTCGGCGGCATCACCCTGGCCGACACCCCGGTGGTCGGCGTGTACGGCGGTTCGCAGGTCAACATGACCAACAGCAGCACCGGCGTCATCAACGGCCGGATCGCCTTCGAGACCTCGGCGGCGGGCAACACCTTCACCAACGCCGGTACAATCACCGGCGGCGTGTCGATGGGCGCGGCCAGCACCAACACCTTCACCGCTGTGACCGGTTCTTCGGTGCAGGTCGGCGACGGCGTGCAGGTCAGCGTCGGCCTCGGCGGACTGATCGGCATCAACCTGACCTTCGCCCCCACCGGTACCGTCGACGGCGGCGCGGGCGGTACCAACAGCCTGATCCTGCAAAACCCGGCCGGCGTCGGCGGCGGCACCACCGGGGTCGGCACGGCATCGAGCGCCACTTACGTCAACTTCAACAACCTGACCATCAACAGCGGCACTTGGACCTTGCAGGGGCCACTGGTCAGCGGCGCGACCACGCTCAATGGCGGTGTCGCCCAGTTCAACAACAACGCCACGTTCGGCAGCGGTGTCCTCACCTCCAACGGCGGGATCCTCCAGGCCAGCAACGCCGGATTGAACCTCAGTAATCTGATCTCCCTCGGCGCCGGTGGCCTGACCGTGCAGGGCACCAACGCCACCACCCTGAGCGGGGTGATTTCCGGCAGTGGCGGCCTGAGCAAAGTCGGTGCCGGGCAACTGAGCCTCAGCGCTGCCAACACCTACCTGGGCAACACCACGCTCAACGGCGGCACCGTGCAGTTGGGCAACAACCTGGCGCTGAGCACCGGTACCGTCAACGTCACCGGCGCGACCACCTTGAGCGCGCCCGGCACGATCAACCTGAACAACGCCATCAGCCTCGGCGGCACATTGACGGCCGGCGGCACTGGCGCTCTGACCCTCGGCGGCTTGATCACTGGCAGCAGCGGCCTGACCAAGACCGGCACCGGCAGCCTGACCCTCAGCGGCGCCAACAGCGGTTATACCGGCACTACCACTTTGAGCGCCGGCAGCCTGCTGGTGACCAACAACAACTCGCTGGGCAGCGGCGCGCTGAATACCGCTGCCGGCACCAGTCTGGACAGCACTGCCAATGTCACGCTGGCCAACAACATCGGCATGACCGGCGCGCTCAACGTGCTCGGCAGTAACGCGCTGACCCTGGGTGGCGTGTTGTCCGGCACTGGTGGCATCACCAAGTCTGGCACCGCGAACCTGACCCTGACTGGCAACAACACCAACAGCGGCAGTACGGCGCTTAACGCCGGTAGCCTGTTCGTTGGCAGCAACACCGCGCTGGGGACCGGTGCGCTGAGCGCGGCAGCCGGCACCACGCTGGATGCGACCACCGCCGTGACCCTGGCCAACGCCGTCGCGCTGGCGGGAGGAGTGACCATCGGCGGTACTCAGGCACTGGGCCTGAGCGGTGTGGTCAGCGGCGTCGGCAATCTGATCAAGAACGGCACCGCGAACCTGAGCCTCAGCGGCAACAACACCTTCTCCGGCGGCACCGCGCTCAATGCCGGCACGCTGATTGTCGGCAGCAACACCGCATTGGGCACTGGCGCATTGACCACGGCGGCGGGCAGCACGCTTGATGCCAGCACCGCGGTGGCGCTGACCAACGCGGTTAGCCTCGGCGGCAATCTGAACATCGGCGGCAGCGCCAACCTGACCCTTGGCGGCATCGTCAGCGGCAGCGGCGGACTGACCAAGAACGGCACAGCCAACCTGATTCTCAATGGCGCCAACACCTTCCTCGGTGCCGTCGCATTGAACGCCGGCACCATTACAGCCGGTGCGAATGCGGCGCTCGGCAGCGGTAACATCACCGTCGGCGGCGTGGCGACGCTCGACAGCAATGCGGCGGTAACGCTGAACAACAACGTCATTCTCAACAACAGCCTGGGGATTGGCGGCAGCAACGCGCTGACCCTCGGCGGCGTGATCAGCGGTACCAGTCAACTGGTGAAAAACGGCACCGCCAATCTCACCCTCAACGGCACCAACACCTACAGCGGCGGCACCACCCTGAATGCCGGCAGCCTGACCGTCGGCAATGGCGCGGCATTGGGCACCGGTGCCTTGTCGGTGGAAGGTGCGGGCACCCTCAACAGCAGCTCCGCCGTAACCCTGAACAACAACGTGATTCTCAATGCCAACCTCACCACCGGTGGCGCCAATGCGCTGACCCTTGGCGGGGTGATCAGCGGCGTCAACGGATTGATCAAGACCGGCGCATCAAGCCTGACCCTGACCGGCAACAACACCTACACCGGCACCACCGCGCTGAATGCCGGTTCGCTGGTGGTCGGCTCCAACACCGCACTCGGCACCGGCACACTGAATGCTGCGAACGGCACCACGCTGGATGCCAGTACCGCTGCGACCCTGGCCAACAACGTCAACCTCGGCGGCACCCTGACCGTCGGCGGCAGCAATGCGCTGACCCTCGGCGGGGTGGTCGCCGGCATCGGTGGGCTGACCAAGAACGGCGCGGCCGACCTGACACTCAACGGCGCCAACACCTATTTCGGCAACACTGCACTGAACACCGGCAAGCTGATTGTCGGCAGCAACACCGCGCTGGGCGTCGGCACGCTGAATGCGGCGGCCAACACCACGCTCGATGCCAACACTGCCGTCAGCCTGAACAATGCCGTGGCCTTGGCCGGTGCCTTGAATGTAGGGGGCACGGCAGATCTGACCCTGACCGGTCTGGTGAGCGGCGCCGGCAGTCTGGTGAAAGACGGCGCGGCCAATCTGATTTTGAATGCGGCCAACAACTATGCCGGCGGCACCACGCTGAATGCCGGTACTGTGACCGTCGGCAACAGTTCGGCACTCGGCAGCGGCGCGCTGACCGTCGGCGGTGCAGCGACGCTGGACAGCAACTCGCCGCTGGTCAACCTGAGCAATGCCGTTGCGCTCAACGCCGGGCTGACGGTCGGCGGTACGCAGAACCTCGGCCTCGGTGGCGTGGTCAGCGGTACCGGCCAATTGATCAAGAACGGCGCAGCGAATCTGACGCTCAATGGCAACAACACTTTCAGTGGTGGCACTACTCTCAACGCGGGCACCCTGACCCTGGGCAATGCCAACGGTCTGGGCAGTGGTGGCCTGACCGTCGGCGGCGCGGCGACTCTCGATAACAGCGCCTCGTTCGGCATCGGCAACGCGATCACCCTCAACGCCGGGCTGACCGTCGCGGGCAATAACGACCTGAGCCTCAACGGCATCATCGACGGCGCCGGCAGCCTGACCAAGAGCGGTCTGTCGGATCTGACCCTGGCCGGCAACAACACCTTTACCGGCGCTGTGAACATCGTCTCTGGCAGCGTTACTACCCTCAACACCAACGCGCTGGGCAACACTTCTGGCGTCAACATCAGTGCCGGTGCCGGCCTGAATCTCGGTAGCGATGCCAGCCTCGGCGCGCTGACCGGCAGCGGCAGTGTGCAACTGACCGGCAGCAACACGTTGACCGTCGGTGGCGGCAACGTCACCAGCACCTTTGATGGTGATCTCAGTGGCAGCGGTGGCCTGACCAAGGTCGGCACCGGCACCTTGAACCTCACTGGCATCAACGGCATCACCGGCAACACCGCGATCAATGGCGGTACCGTGGATCTGTCCGGTTCGCTGGGCAGTGCGCAGGTCAACGTCAACACCGGCGGTACCCTGACCGGTAGCGGCTCGGCGCTTGGCACGGTGAACATCAACAACGGCGGTCATCTGGCGCTGTCCTCGGGCAATACCTTGTCGGCCAGTAGCCTGACCCTTGGTGCCGGCAGTAATGTTGACGTCGCCCTGGCGACACCGTCGACCACCTCGCTGATGAACGTCGGCGGCAACCTGACACTGGACGGCAATCTCAACGTCAGCGATGCCGGCGGTTTCGGCGTCGGTGTGTATCGCCTGTTCAACTACACCGGAGCCCTGACCAATCTGGGCCTGGACGTCGCCAGCGTGCCGGTCGGCTATGGCCTCGGCGATCTGGTGGTGCAGACCGGTGTGGCCAATCAGATCAACATTCAGGTGTCGGCACCGAACGTCAACATTCGTTACTGGGACGGCAGCCAGACCATTGCCAACGGCGTGGTCGATGGCGGCAGCGGCACGTGGAACGCGGTCGGCACCAACTGGACCGATGCCAACGGTCTGGTCAACCAGCCATGGGCCGGTGACTTCGCGGTGTTCCAGGGCGCTGCGGGCACTGTGACGGTGAACGGCACGCAAGCGTTCACCGGCATGCAATTCCTTACTGATGGCTACAGCCTGGTCAACGGTGCGGCGGGGCAACTGACCGCCGTCAATGGCACCGGCGGGACCACGGCAGTGCGGGTCGATCCGGGCGTGACCGCGACCGTCGGCGTCAATATCGATGGCAGCGGCATCCTCAACAAACTCGACACCGGCACGCTGGTGCTCAACGGCGCCAACACCTACAGCGGCGGCACGCAGCTGGACGGTGGCAAGATCATTGTCGGCAGCAACACCGCGCTGGGCAGCGGCACACTGACCGCCAACGCCGGTACGCAACTGGACAGCAACACCGCCGTAACCCTCGGCAACGCCGCCACACTCAACGGCAACCTGACCGTGGTCGGCAGCAACGCGCTGACTCTCAACGGGGTCGTTGGCGGCACGGGTGGCCTGATCAAGAATGGCGCGGCCAACCTGACCCTCGGTGGCAACAACGCCTTCCTCGGGCCGGTGGCACTGAACGCGGGCGGTCTGATTCTGGCGTCGAACAGCGCGCTGGGCTCGGCCACCCTGAACGCGGCGAATGGCACCACACTGGATGCCAGCGGCGCCTTCACGGCGGGTAACGCGATCAACCTGGCGGGCAACCTGGGTATCGTCGGCAGCAACGATCTGACACTGAGCGGCGCGATCAATGGCGCCGGCAGCCTGACCAAGAATGGCGCGGCCAACCTGATCCTGAGCGGGGCCAACAACTTCCTCGGCGGCGTCACCCTCAACGCCGGCACCCTGACTGCCGGCAGCAACGGCGCCCTCGGTCTGGGCAACCTGACCGTGGCCGGTGCCTCGGCGCTGGACAGCAACACCTCGGTGTCGCTGGGCAACAACGTGGTGCTCAACGCCAATCTGACCAATACCGGCAGCAGCGACGTAGCGCTCAGCGGCGTGGTCAGCGGCACCGGGGGGCTGATCAAGAACGGCGCGTCGAACCTGACGCTCAACGGCATCAACACTTACACCGGTGGCACCACGCTGAATGCCGGTACGCTGACCCTTGGCACTGGCTCGGCACTGGGCAGCGGTGCTCTCACCGTTGCCGGTGCTTCGAGTCTCGACAGCAGCGCGCCGCTGGTGCTGGCCAACAACATCAACCTCAACGCCAACCTCGGTCTGAGCGGTAACAACAACCTGACCCTTGGCGGCGTGATCGCCGGGGCCGGCACTCTGACCAAAAACGGTCTGGCCGACGTGACGCTGTCCGGCAATAACACCTTCAGCGGCACTTTCGATGTGCAATCCGGCAGCCTGACCACCCTCAGCGGCGCGGCATTGGGCAACAACGCCACGGTCAATCTCGCGGGCGGCGCGGCGCTGAATCTCGGTGCTTCGGGCAGCCTCGCCAGCCTGACCGGCAGCGGTACCGCGCTGGTCGGCACCGGCAACACCCTGAGTCTGGGTGGCAACAACGTCAGCAGCACCTTCGCCGGCATCCTCAGCGGTGACGGCGGGCTGACCAAACTCGGCACGGGTACGCTGACCCTCAGCGGCATCAGCGACCTGACCGGCGATACCAACGTCAACGCCGGCACCCTGCAGGTCAACGGCTCGCTGGCCAGCACCAACGTGCTGGTCAACAGCGGCGGCACCCTGGGTGGCAGCGGCACCCTGACCGGTGCGGTGACGGTGGCCGATGGCGGGCATCTGGCCGGCGCCACTGGCAGCACCCTGTCGGTGAACTCGCTGGTGTTCAACGGCAATTCCAACTTCGATGTCGGCCTGGGTACGCCGGTCTCCGGTGGCGGTAGCGCACTGGTGAATGTCGGCGGCAACCTGACCCTCGACGGCACCCTCAATGTCAGCGACATCGGCGGTTTCGGTAGCGGTGTGTATCGCCTGATCAACTACACCGGCGGCCTGACCGACAACGGCATGCTGATCGACACGGTGCCGGGCAGCGTCACCCCTGGCGATCTGACCCTGCAAACCGCGCTGGCCAACCAGATCAACCTGCTGGTCACCGCACCGGGCGTCACCGTGCAGTTCTGGGACGGCAACCAACTCGTCGCCAACGGTTCGGTCGATGGCGGCAGCGGCACCTGGGGCACCGGCACCACCAACTGGACCGACGTCAACGGCACCACCAATCAGGCCTGGACCAACAACTTCGCGGTGTTCCAGGGTGCGGCAGGTACGGTCACCGTGAACGGTGCACAAACCATCACCGGCATGCAGTTCGTTACCGATGGCTACAACCTGCAGAACGGCACGGCGGGTTCGCTGAATCTGGTCAACGGTTCGCTGGGCAACGCCTCGGTACGGGTCGATCCGAACGCCACCGCGACCGTCGGCGTTGCGCTTAACGGCAGCGGCACCCTCGGCAAATACGACAGCGGTACGCTGGTGCTCAACGCCGCCAACGGCTACACCGGCGGCACCGCGCTCAATGGCGGCAAGATCGTCGTCGGCAACAACGCCGCGCTCGGCACCGGCGTGTTGACCGCTGCGGACGGCACTGCACTGGACAGCAACGCAGCGGTCAGTCTCGCCAACGCTGTGGTGCTCAATGGCGGCTTGACCGTCGCCGGCTCCAACGCATTGACCCTCGGCGGTGTAGTCAGCGGTAGCGGTAGCCTGATCAAGACTGGCGCATCGAGCCTGACGCTCAACGGCAGCAACACTTACAGCGGCGGCACTCAGCTCGCTGGCGGCACATTGGTGCTGGGCAATAACAGCGCGATCAGCAGCGGTGCATTGAACGTGACCGGCAACGGTAGCCTCGACAGCAGCTCGGCGCTGCAACTGGCCAACGCGATCAATCTGGGGTCGCAACTGACCCTGGCCGGCAACCAGAACACCACGCTGCTCGGCGCCATCACCGGCACCGGCAGTCTGGTGAAAAACGGCAGCGCTGACCTCGTGCTGAGTGGTGCCAATACCTACAGCGGCGGCACCACGCTGAACGCTGGCACTACCACTGGCGACACCAGCAGCCTGCAAGGCGCCATCGTCAACAACGCAGCGCTGACCTTCGCGCAAAACGCCGACGGCAGCTACACCGGCAACCTCACCGGCGCCGGCACGCTGAACAAGACCGGCACCGGCCAGTTGCTCCTGACCGGCAACAACACCTTCACCGGCAACACCTCGGTGCAGGCCGGCAACCTGATCGTCAATGGTGTGCTCAACAGCGCCAACGTCAATGTCGCCAGCGGCGCGAAAATCGGCGGCAGCGGGCAACTGGGTGGCAACGTACAACTGGCCAGCGGTGCAACGCTGAGCGGTGGCGGCACGGCCACGCCGTTGTCGGTCGGTGCGCTGACATTGTCCTCGGGCACCAACCTGGACTTCAGCCTCGGCTCGGCCGCCAGCTCCACCACGGTGGTCAACGTCGCCGGCAACCTGACCCTCGACGGCACGCTGAACATCAGCAATGCCGGCGGCTTTGGCACCGGGGTCTATCAACTGTTCCGTTACGGCGGCAGCCTGACCGACAACGGTCTGGTCTACGGCAGCCTGCCGGTATCGGCGGCCAATCTGACCCTGCAAACCGCGATTGCCAATCAGATCAACCTGCTGGTGCAGGGCAGTCCGGGTGAAGTGCAGTTCTGGAACGGCGGCACCACCAATCCTGACGGCAGTATCGGTGGCGGCAGTGGCGTGTGGGGCCCGGGCACCAACTGGACCGATCCGAGCGGCACGCTGGCGCTGGCGTCCAATGGTCAGTTCGCAGTGTTTGGTGGCCAGGCCGGTACCGTCACTGTGCAGGGCAATCAGAACTTCACCGGTCTGCAGTTCCTCACCGACGGCTACAGCCTGGTGCCGGGCGCTGGCGGTACGCTGACGCCAGTCAACGGTGCGGACGGCAGCCTGGCGCCGGTGCGGGTCAATGCCGGGGCTAGTGCTGAAATCGACGTGCCGCTGATCGGCACCGGTGGTATCGAGAAACTCGATTCCGGCACCCTTGTGCTGACGGGCGCCAACACCTACAGCGGTGGCACCACCGTCAGTGGCGGTACGCTGATCGGTAACACCACCAGCCTGCAAGGCAACATCACCGACAACGCCACACTGGTGTTTCAGCAGAACGCCATTGGGCAGTTCAACGGTGTTCTCAGCGGACTCGGAGCGATGGCCAAACGCGGCGCCGGCACGTTGTTGCTGACCGGCAATCAGCCGTTCAGTGGCACCGTCTCGGTCGATCAAGGCGTGTTGCAAGTCGGCAGCCGTGCGGCCCGGGCTTCGTTGGGCGCACAAGTCACGGTCGCCAATGGCGCAGGCCTGAGTGGTAATGGCAGCGTCGGTTCGGTGGTCAACCATGGTGTGGTGGCTTCCGGGGGGGCTGACGGCACCTTGAGCGTGGCCGGCAACCTGACCAACAGCAGTGATGGTGTGCTGGCGCTGACGGTCAGTTCGCCAACCGCGACACCGTTGGCGGTGGGTGGTACGGCGGCATTGGGCGGCGGTCTGGTGGTCAACAGCCTGGCGCCGTTCACCGGCAATACCACTTACTCGTTGATCACCGCGGGCGGTGGTGTGACTGGCACCTTCAGTGCCGCCGATCTGCCGCAGTACGCGTTCCTCGACAGCTCGCTGGTCTACGGCGCCGACTCTGTCACCCTGGCCGTGAGCCGCAACGGCAACTCGTTCGCCGATGTCGCTAACACGGGCAACCAGCGCGGCACCGCCACGGCACTGTCCAATAACGGTGTGGCCGGTGCGGCGTTGCAGAACCAGATCGTCAACCTCAGCGTGGCCGGTGCGCGTAATGCGTTCGACAGCCTCTCCGGGGAAATCCATGCCAGTACCGCCAGCGCCATGCTTGAGGATTCGCGCTTCATCCGTGAAGCGGTGAATGACCGCATGCGTCAGCCATCGTGCAGCGCGGCGGACGATCCGCGCAGAACCCTGGCACCGAGCGACACGCAACTGAGCAGCAATGGCTGCCATGGGGAAATGGTCGGCTGGATCCGGGCCATCGGTGCCTGGGGTGACATGGGCGGCGACAGCAACACGGCGAAGGTCGATCGCAACCTCGGCGGTTTCATGCTTGGCACCGACAAGGCGCTGGATGACACCTGGCGTGCCGGGATGGCGGCCGGCTACACCCGCAGCAATCTCAATGCGCATGATCGCAACTCGGATGCCAAGGTCGACAGCTACCACCTGGCCGGTTATCTGAACTCGCAATTCGATGCACTGGCAGTGCGCCTCGGCGCGGCTTACAGCTGGCACAGCATCGAGACCAAACGCGATGTCAGCGTCGGCAGCTACAACGATCGTCTGAAGGCCGATTACGACGCACGCAGTGCACAGGTGTTCGGTGAAGTGGGTTACGCGATCAACGCCGGCGGTGTTGCCATCGAACCGTTCGCAGGGCTTGCCTACGTCAACTACGACAGCGATACCGGCAAGGAAAAAGGTGGAGTGGGGCGCCTGAAGGCCGACGCCGATCAGGACATCACCTACTCGACCCTCGGCGTGCGTATCGGCAAATTGGTGACCCTGGCCAATGGCAGCCAACTGACGCCACGCGCGGCCATCGGTTGGCGGCATGCCTACGGCGACACCAAACCTGACGCCGACCTGACCTTCATCGACGGCGGCGCCTCGTTCAGCACCCAGGGCGTGCCGATCGCCAAGGACAGCGCATTGCTCGAAGCCGGCGTGGACTTCCAGGTCACCCCGACCGGCAAACTGGGCATCGGCTACTCGGGCCAGGTGTCCAGCGACAACAATGACAGCGCGTTCAACATCAGCTTCAGTCAAAGCTTCTGAATCATGGTCGAAGTACTTTAGCCGCCCGAAAGGGCGGTTTTTTTTGCACAATCAAAAGCCTTTGTGGCGAGTGATTTATGCAGTGAGGCAGGAACAAAATGGATCTGTCGAAGTATTTGTTACATCTGGAAAACCGCCTGCTGTCGCGCGCCGTGCGCGAGGACGTCGCTGAACTGGCGCGATTGATCGCGGACGACTCTGTCGAATTCGGCGCCAGCGGCGGCATTTGGAACAAATCCGCTGTGCTGGAAGCGCTGCCGCAGCAAGCGTTCGCCCAACGTACCGTCAGTCAGTTCACGCTCAAGCAATTGTCGGAAGATTCGGCGCTGGTGACGTATCACTGCCATACCGTCGCTGTCGGCCAGCGGGTGCCGGCGGACAGCCTGCGCAGTTCGGTATGGCGGCGGCAGGGGGAGCAGTGGCAGATGGTTTTTCATCAGGGCACCTTTTGTGCCCGGCCGTGAAACCGTGGGGACCCGTTGATAGCTTTCGCGAGCAAGCTCGCTCCCACAGGGGATCTTCAGTGAAAGCAGGATTTGCGGATGGCAGTGATCAAATGTGGGAGCGAGCTTGCTCGCGAAGGGGGCCGAACACTCAGCGCAAAAATCTGCTGGCCCGCGCTCTGCTAGAATCCGCCCCATCAACTGCCAGAGACTCTCCCATGAGCGAGCCGATTCGTCTGACCCAATACAGCCACGGTGCCGGTTGTGGCTGCAAGATTTCCCCGCAGGTACTGGAAGTGATTCTGGCCGGCAGCGGTGCGCAGAACCTTGACCCGAAACTGTGGGTCGGCAATGCCTCGCGTGATGACGCGGCGGTGTACGAGATCGATGCCGAGCGCGGGGTGGTGTCGACCACGGACTTCTTCATGCCGATCGTCGACGACCCGTTCGACTTCGGCCGTATCGCCGCAACCAACGCGATCAGCGACATCTACGCGATGGGCGGCGACCCGCTGATGGCGATCGCGATCCTTGGCTGGCCGGTGAATGTGCTGGCGCCGGAAGTGGCGCGGGAAGTGATTCGCGGCGGGCGTGCGGTGTGTGACGCCGCCGGCATTCCGCTGGCCGGCGGGCATTCGATCGATGCGCCGGAGCCGATCTTCGGCCTGGCCGTGACCGGTCTGGTGGAAAAGCGCCACATGAAGCGCAACGACACCGCCACCGCCGGTTGCCTGCTGTATCTGACCAAGCCGTTGGGCATTGGCATCCTCACCACCGCCGAGAAAAAGGGCAAATTGCGTCCCGGCGATGTCGGTGTGGCCCGCGACTGGATGTGCACCCTGAACAAGCCCGGCAGCCGTTTCGGCAAACTCGCCGGGGTCGCTGCGATGACCGACGTTACCGGTTTCGGTCTGCTCGGGCATCTGGTGGAAATGGCCGATGGCAGCCACCTGACCGCACGCATCGGCTACAACCATGTGCCGCGTCTGGACAGCGTCGAGTACTACCTCGAACAGGGCTGTGTGCCCGGTGGTACGTTGCGTAACTTCGACAGCTATTCGAGCAAGCTCGGTCGTCTGCAGGAGTTGCACAAGCGCGTGCTGTGCGACCCGCAGACCAGCGGCGGCCTGCTGATTGCGGTCACTCCCGAAGGTAACGACGAGTTCCTCGCCGTGGCTGCCGAACTGGGCCTGAACCTGGCGCCGATCGGCGAGCTGGTCGAGCGACAGACCCACGCAGTCGAGGTGATCTGATGTCACGCGACTGCACCGATTACCGCGATATTTTCCTCAACGACCGGCCAATGATGGATGCGCGTGCGCCGATCGAGTTTGCCCACGGCGCGTTTCCCGGCGTGGTCAACCTGCCGCTGATGAACGACCGCGAGCGCGAGCAGGTCGGAACTTGCTACAAGCAGCATGGACAACAAGCGGCCATCGCCCTCGGTGAGCGGCTGGTGTCTGCCGACGTGCGTGAGCAGCGCATTCAGGGCTGGGTCGAGTTTGCCCGGGCACATCCCGACGGCTACCTGTATTGCTTTCGCGGCGGCCTGCGTTCGCAGATCGTCCAGCAATGGATCAAGGAGCAGGGCGGGATCGATTATCCGCGGGTCGGCGGTGGCTACAAGGCGATGCGCACGTTCCTGCTGGAGACCATCGATCAGGCCGTGGCCGAGTGCGATCTGGTGCTGCTGGGCGGAATGACCGGCACCGGCAAGACCGAATTGCTGGTGCAGTTGCGCAATGGTCTGGATCTGGAAGGCCACGCCAATCATCGGGGATCGAGTTTCGGCAAACGCGCCACCGGGCAACCGACCAATATCGATTTCGAAAACCGTCTGGCCGTTGATCTGCTGAAAAAACGCGCCGGCGGGATCCAGCAGTTTGTGCTGGAAGACGAGAGCCGGGTCGTCGGCAGTTGTGCCTTGCCATTGCCGCTGTACCGGGGCATGCAAGTGGCGCCGATGGTCTGGCTCGAAGACAGCCTGGAGCAGCGGGTCGAGCGGATCCTGCAGGACTATGTGGTCAACCTGCACGCCGAGTTCGTCGCGGTGCATGGCGAGCAGGGCTTTGCGCTGTATGCCGAACGGTTGATCGCGAGTTTGAACAATATCCAGCGCCGGCTGGGTGGCGAACGCCATCAGCGGATGTTCCTGCAGATGGAAGAGGCCTTGGCCGAGCAGGCGCGCAGCGGATCGGTCGAGGCGTTCCGTGACTGGATCAGCGTGTTGCTACGGGAATATTACGACCCGATGTATGCGTTCCAGCGTGAGAAGAAGGGCGGGCGGATCGAGTTTGCCGGGGAGCGCGGGGCGGTGCTGGAGTATCTGCGCGAGCGGGTGAATCAGCGGGTTTGAGGGGGTTCTTGCGGGCCCAATCGCTGGCAAGCCAGCTCCCACAGTGTTTTGTGGAAACCGTAAATATGGGCTTCACACAAACCCTGTGGGAGCTGGCTTGCCAGCGATGAGGAACCGACAGACCGCCAATCACTCAAGTCGGACAAGTCACCTTGCCGTTGTCCAGCCCCTGCTTGTAGCTGTGGCTCTGCAAACTGGCCTTGCCGTTGTGCCAGGTCAGGGTCAGCACGTACAGCGAATCGAAATCGCCTGACGCCCAGTCATCGGTGATGGTCTGCTTTTCGCCGACCGCCTTGCCGGCAACCTTGTTGATCAACTCCGGCAGATAACCGTGCGACCACGCGGTGTAGATCGTCGCGTTGTGGTACTTGTCCTCGGTCAGCTCGCGCGCCAGGTCACTGGTGTCGTTGGCGGAGAACTCGATGTTCACCGGCAGGCCGAGCTTGATCGCCGCGGGGCTGATGGTCATCAACGGACGGATGTAGCTGTAGGAGTTGTCCAGCTCGCCTTCCTCGACGTTGCGCGTCGGGTTGGCGGCGAATACGTAGTCCGCCTTGCCGAATTTTTCCGGTAGCAGGGTCGACAGCTCGATCGCCCGGTTCAGGCCCTGACAGTTGAGCTGGCCGAGACCGCCCTCGGGTTTTTCTGCGTGGCGCAGGAAGATCAGGGTTTGCGTACCGTCCACCGGTTGCGCGCGAATCTGGCTCGACTCGAGCGACAAGGTCAGCGCACTGACCGCCAGCAGGGAGGGCAGGGCCACGTAGGCGCGGTGTTTGAAGCGTTTGGCGAAACTCATGAGGTTCGTCATTGAATATAGGATTCTTCAGCAAATTCGGTTGGGGCTGACCAACCCTTACACCACGGGCTCCCAGCACCGGGTGTTGTCCATGTCGTGTCGTATTTCCCTTGCAAAGACATAGCTCAGAGTCCACTGAGGCCGCTTGGTTCATGCACCTTACCCGCAGGATGTTACGGTTCGTGTAGGAGCTGCCGCAGGCTGCGATCTTTTGATCCAGCTTTTAGAAACCAAATCAAAAGATCGCAGCCTGCAGCAGCGCCTACATTATGATCAGTGTTTTCCTTGTGACTGGATGTTTGCCATGACCGATCTGTCCGCGTTCCCGATCACCCAGAAATGGCCGGCGCAGTACCCCGACTGGATTCAGCTCTATTCGCTGCCGACTCCCAACGGCGTCAAGGTCTCGATCATGCTCGAAGAGATCGGCCTGCCGTACGAGCCGCACCGTGTGGGCTTCGACACGCAGGATCAGCTGTCTCCCGAGTTTCTGTCGCTGAACCCCAACAACAAAATCCCGGCGATCCTCGATCCCCACGGCCCCGAGGACCAGCCGCTGCCGCTGTTCGAGTCCGGCGCGATCCTGATCTACCTCGCCGACAAGAGCGGTCAGTTGCTGGCGCAGGAAGGCGCGCTGCGTTACGAGACGATTCAGTGGCTGATGTTCCAGATGGGCGGTATCGGCCCGATGTTCGGCCAGCTCGGTTTCTTCAACAAATTCGCCGGCAAGGATTACGAGGACAAGCGTCCCCGTGACCGCTATGTCGAGGAGAGCAGACGCCTGCTCAGCGTGCTCGACAAACGTCTGGAAGGTCGCGACTGGATCATGGGCGAGCGCTACACCATCGCCGACATCGCCACGTTCCCGTGGGTGCGCAACCTGATCGGGTTCTATGAGGCCGGGGATCTGGTCGGGATCAGCAATTTCCCCAACGTGACCCGGGTGCTGGAGCGCTTTCTGGCGCGCCCGGCTGTGGTGCGCGGGTTGACCATTCCTTCCTGACCTTCACCCGACCCTGTGGGAGCTGGCTTGCCAGCGATGAAGCCGGCACAGTCAATATCTATGTTGCCTGACCCACCGCTATCGCTGGCAAGCCAGCTCCCACAGGTAATCGGATTGTTCCGAGGATTATTGCACCGCCGGTAATGCTGTCTTGATTGATCCAGGTTTGTACCTGCGCCCAACGAAGGCATAAGCTTCGCCCCCTACGACTTTCGTCTCATCTTCCGATTTCAGGAAAGCCCCATGTCCAGCCAGTTCCCCGAAGCACGTCCCCGCCGTCTGCGCCGCAATGCGAGCCTGCGCAGCCTGTTCCAGGAAACCGAGTTCAGCCTGAATGATCTGGTGCTGCCGATTTTCGTCGAAGAAGAGATTGACGACTTCGTGCCGATCAAGAGCATGCCGGGGGTGATGCGCATTCCCGAGCGCAAGCTGGCCAGTGAAATCGAGCGTTATGCCCATGCCGGGATCAAGTCGGTGATGACCTTTGGCGTGTCCCATCATCTGGACGCCAACGGCAGCGACACCTGGCGCGAAAACGGCCTGGTCTCGCGCATGTCGCGGATTGCCAAGGACGCGGTGCCGGAAATGATCGTGATGTCCGACACCTGCTTCTGCGAATACACCGATCACGGCCACTGTGGCGTGATGCACAACCACGAAGTCGACAACGACCAGACCCTGATCAACCTCGGCAAGCAAGCCGTGGCGGCGGCGCGTGCCGGCGCTGACGTGATCGCCCCGTCGGCGGCGATGGACGGCCAGGTGCGGGCAATTCGCCGGGCACTGGATGACGCCGGTTTCACCCAGATTCCGATCATGGCCTACTCGACCAAATTCGCCTCGGCACTGTATGGCCCGTTCCGCGAGGCCGGTGGCAGCGCGCTGAAGGGCGACCGCAAAAGTTATCAGATGAACCCGATGAACCGCCGCGAAGCCCTGCGCGAATCGCTGCTCGACGAACAGGAAGGCGCCGATGCGCTGATGGTCAAACCGGCCGGCGCGTACCTCGACATCATCCGCGACATCCGTGAAACCTCGAACCTGCCGCTGTCGGCGTATCAGGTCAGCGGCGAGTACGCGATGATCAAGTTCGGCGCGCAGGCCGGTGCAATCGACGAGGATCGCGTGGTGCGCGAAAGCCTGGGCGCGATCAAGCGTGCGGGGGCGGATCTGATCTTCACCTACTTTGCGATGGATCTGGCGCTGGCCGGGATCTGACAGACACCGAAATACCTCTGTGGGAGCTGGCTTGCCAGCGATTGCGTCGGTACAGTCAAAATCAATGTTGGCTGATCCACCGCTAACGCTGGCAAGCCAGCTCCCACAGGAATTCAGGGTGTTCTTGGGTCAGGGGCAGGCGAAGAACGGCGTAATCCCGTGATCCCGGAAATACCGCTCGATCACCTTCGGATCCGCACTGTTATCGGCAATCGCCACATAGGTATCCGGGCGCAGCAGATAAAACCCGTTACGCGCCAACCCCGCCGTGTCAAACGCCGGTCGCCAGTCGAACACGTGCAGCGGCAGATGGTGTTCGTGGCACCAGGTGATCATTTCGTCACTGGTATCGCCGTAAACATGCACCTGCCAGCACGGCTGGCGCAGCGGTTCATAGTTATCCCCCTCACCATCATGCGCCCACGGCAAGCGGTCGCCGCCGTGGACGTGGCCGGCCGTGCCCTGGCTCAGCGGCATGCCGCGATAGTTGAGGGTGACTTGCGAAACGGTGCGAAAAAGGAATTCGCGGCTGGCCTCGAAGGTTGCCATTTTCGGGATCAGAAACGGTGCCAGGCGCGTGCGCAGCAGATCGGCGATGCGCCCCTCGGCGGTGACGAAACTGAACACTTTGTCGGTGGTCGACACCAGGCGGCGAGCGAAGGCAATTCGCTCGGTTTCGTAAGTGTCGAGCAGCTTCGCCGTGGCGCTGCCGTTGAGCACGGCGGCGAGTTTCCACGCCAGATTGATCGCATCGCCGATGCCGGTGTTCATGCCCTGGCCGCCGGCGGGGCTGTGCACGTGCGCGGCGTCGCCGAGCAGAAACGCCCGGCCGCTGCGAAAGTGCTCGGCCACGCGGTGATGCACGCGGTAGGTGGAGAACCAGTTGACCTCGTCGATGTGCACTTTCAGGTGCTCGATGGCGCGGCTGCTGACGTCGGCAAATTGCAGGGTTTCGGCGCGGTCGGCACGTTCGTCGCGCACCGTGCCGATCAGTCGGGCGCGGCCTTCACCGGCCAGCGGGAACACCGCGAGAA
Source organism: Pseudomonas sp. HOU2 (assembly GCF_040729435.1). Taxonomy (NCBI): domain Bacteria; kingdom Pseudomonadati; phylum Pseudomonadota; class Gammaproteobacteria; order Pseudomonadales; family Pseudomonadaceae; genus Pseudomonas; species Pseudomonas sp. HOU2. The sequence continues at coordinate 5,511,455 of NZ_CP160398.1, forward strand.
AATCCGCTTCGTCCAGATCCAGGTGCAGTTCACCGTTGAGCGCCGGGCCGCTGGCCTGCACATCCGCCACGTAGAAAATCTGCTGATAGGTGCCGCCCGGAAAGCCGCTGTCGAGGGCTTTGCGCACCACCGAGCGGGCGCCATCGCAGCCTGCCAGATAGCATGCCTGACACATTTCCTGTTGCCCGTCGGGCAAGCGCAGATGCGCGCTGAGCCCATCGCCGGTTTCTTCGAAACTCTCGAGTTCGGTATTGCGCTCAACCACTACGTCGTAGTCTTCGAGGCGTTCGAGCAGCAGCCGTTCGTGCTGATCCTGGGGAAAGATTTCGATGAACGAGTAGGGCGTCAGGCCTTCGCCGATGCGCTGCAACGGCAACTGCGCGACCGGTTTGCCCTTTACCCAGAAATTCGCCGCCGCGACCTTGTGGCCGTTGCGCACCACGGTGTCGGCCAGGTCCAGCTGGCGGTACAACTCCAGGGTGCGCGCCTGCACCGCCAGTGCTCGTGAGGTGGTGCCGGGCGCGGAGGTCTTGTCAATGATGCGCACGCGCACGCCCAGTTTGCTCAGCCACAGGGCCAGCACCAGACCGGTCGGGCCGGCACCGATGATCAGTACGTCGCTGCGGTTCATGGGCCTGTCCTCCGTTGGCTGTGCAGCAAGTATGGATCAGCAGGGCGGGGCGGCCAGTTTGTCGGCCAGACGGAAAAAGGCCCCGCGGCGGTGGCGCTGCCGAGCCTTATTGATATCTGGCTGAGATTTTGTGGCGAGGGAGCTTGCTCCCGCTGGGTCGCGAAGCGGCCCCCCGCTTCTTTGATCAAAGCGGACTGCTGCGCAGTCCAGCGGGAGCAAGCTCCCTCGCCACAGGGGGTGTTCAACAGCGGGTTAGAAATCGATGGTGCCCGACAGCTTCGCCACCCGTGGCTCACCCTGGGTCAGATAGCCGCCCTGCGCCGATTCCCAATACTTCTTGTTGGCCAGGTTCTCGACGCCCAGGCGCAACGTCACGTCTTTCTGCGCGACCTTGAAGGCGTAACGCGCACCCGCGTCGAAGCGGTTCCAGGTCGGCAGGCTGAGGTTGTTGGCCGCGTCGGCGTACTGGCCGCCGGTGCGCAGCATCCGCGCATTCAACGCTACGCCTTGCAGGCCCGGTACATCCCAGTCGGCGCCGGCGTTGAACTGGAAGCTCGGCACGCCAATGGCGCGGTTGCCGTCGTTGGCGCCGTTCTGGGTGTTGCGCAGCTCGGTGTCCATCAGCGTCAGGCCGCTGATCAGGCGCAGGCCATTGATCGGCTCGCCGAACACGTTCATTTCCACGCCTTTGTTGATCTGTTCGCCTTCACGCACGTAAGTGCAGGTGGTGGCGCTGTTGATTTCGCAGTAACCGTCGCTTGGCTGTTCTATGCGATACACGCCCAGGCTCGCGCCGTAGCTGCCCATGTCGACCTTGACCCCGGCCTCTGTCTGCTTGGAGCGCGCCGGTGCGTAGACTTCGTTGCCGTTGGTCACGCGCAAACCGCCGGTGCTGGTCGGCGAGGTCGGGCCTTGCGCCAGGCCTTCGATGTGGTTGGCGTAGAACGACACATGTTCCCACGGCTTGAACACGATGCCGTAGACCGGCGTGGTGATCGATTCGTCGTAGCTCGACTTGCGGCTGCCGCTGCCGTAACTGGCGTAGTTGTAGCCCTGCACCACCAGTTGCTGACGACGCAGGCCGGCGGTGATCAGCAGGCGGTCGTCGAAGAAACCGAGGGTGTCGGAGAGCGCGAGGCTGCGGTTGAAGGTCTTGCCGACGATGCCCGGATCGCTGAGGTCGCCGCCGGAAAAATTGCCGACCGGCGACGGCGTTTCCACCGGGTGGTAGATGTTGTTGGCGTACTTGGTCAGGTCGAAATCGTAGGCGCTGCGCTGTTCCGCCCACAGGCCGCTCAGACCGAAATTGAGCTTGTGGCTGACCGCGCCGGTGTTGAACTTGCCGTTGAGCCCGGCCATCAGGCTGGTGTTGTCTTCATCGTGCGGAATGAACGAGCCGGTGGTGTACGAAGCGCCATTGTTGCCCACCAGCGTGGTCGAGTTGTAGCGGCCGACTTCGCGGGTGTGTTTGGCGCCGCCGGCGACGTACGCGGTCCAGTTGTCGTTCAGGTCGTATTCGGCGCGGAGCATGCCGAAAGTGTCCTCGATGTCGGTGTAACCCCATTTCGGCGCGTAGTTGGTGTCGGCCGATGGCGCGTCCGGAATGTGCGTGGCAGTGCCGAGGTTGACCGAGTTGCGGCCGCCGTTGACGCGCTCCTTCTGGTAGGCGAAGTCACCGGAAATACGCAGCGCGTCACCGCGATAATCGAGGCCGACGCTGAACAGTTTCGAGCGCTGGTTTTCGTGGTCGATGCCGGTGTCGCCTTCGCGCTGGGACAGGTTGATCCGCGCGCCGAAGCGGTTGTCTTCGCCGAAACGCTGGCCGATATCGAAGTGCTGACCGATGCGACCTTCGCTGTTGATGTCGGTGGTGTAGCGGCGCAGCGGCTCGTCGCCGGCACGCTTGGGCTGCAGGTTGACGCCGCCACCGATGCCGGAACCGGTCGGGGTTACGCCGTTGATGAAAGCGTTGGGGCCTTTGAACACTTCCACGCGCTCCAGGGCGTCAGTGGAAATGATCTGCCGCGGCAGCACGCCGTACAGGCCGTTATAGGAAATGTCGTCACCGTTGAGCGGCAGGCCGCGGATCATGAACACCTGCGCCTGGTTGGAGAAGCCCGAAGCCTGGCGCACCGACGAATCGTTGAGCAGCACGTCGGCAACGTTTTCCGCTTGCTGGTCCTGAATCAGCTGTTCGGTGTACGACGCGGCGCTGAAGGGCACATCCATCATGTCCTGATTGCCCAACACGCCGAGCTGACCGCCACGCGCTACCTGACCGCCGGAATAGGCCGGGGGCAGGGCGTTGGGCGTCGGTGCCTGGGCGTTGATGTTGACGTCTTCCAGCACCAGCGCTTTGTTATCGCCTTCGGCGGCGTGAGCGGTGACAGTCAGGGAGCACAGCAGGGCGAGAAGCGTCGGGCGAAAAGGGACAGCGAGACGAGCTGAGGCGGGCATGTCGATACCTGGAGGCGTACGGCCGGTGAGAAAAATTGAACGGCGCGGGGGAACTCCTTGCGCAAATACGACTCCAGGCGCAAATGATAGTAGTTCGCAGTAACGTTTTGCAAACTGTTTATCTTGCTGAAATTCCAGATCCGAATGAAAACCTGTGGCGAGGGGATTCATCCCCGATGGCGCGCGGAGCGGGCCGCTTTAATATTGGAGGGCTGCTGCGCAGTCCATCGGGGATAAATCCCCTCACCACAAAGGTCACAGTCCTAGCCTGCGTCACTCCTTTGATCGTATGGTGAACCCGCCTCAATGCACGCCAAGGAGCGCCATGCACACCCCTCGATTACTCATTACCCTCGCCGCGCTGCTGGCGCTCGCCGGTTGCGCCGGCCAACGCAGCCAGGAGCCGGCGCCACGTGCGCCCGCCGAAGTAAAGGCCGAAATCGTCCGGCTGATGCCGACAAAAGTGCCCGACCGCCAAGGCTGGGCCACCGACATCTACGCCGCATTCGCCGCGCAGCACATCAGCCCGACCACGCAAAACCTCTGTTCGGTGCTGGCCGTGGCCGAGCAGGAATCAACCTATCAGGTAGACCCGACGGTGCCGGGGCTGGGCAAGATCGCTCGCGACGAAATCGACCGCCGCGCCGGCAAGGCGCACATCCCCGGAATGCTGGTCAGCGCCGCGCTGGCGGTGCGTTCGCCCAGCGGCAAAAGCTACAGCAAACGCCTCAACGCGGCACGCAGCGAGAAAGAGTTGAGCGCGATCTTCGACGATTTCATTGGCATGGTGCCGATGGGCCGCACCTTGTTCGGCGGCTTCAACCCGGTACACACCGCCGGACCGATGCAGGTCAGCATCGAATTCGCCGAGCAGCACGCCAAGGATTATCCGTACCCGGTCAACGGCACGATCCGCCACGAAGTGTTCACCCGCCGTGGCGGCATGTACTTCGGCATCGCGCATCTGCTCGGTTATCCGGTGAGTTACCGCGAGCCGCTGTACCGCTTCGCTGATTTCAACGCCGGCTGGTACGCCAGCCGCAATGCCGCATTCCAGAATGCCGTCAGTCGTGCCTCGGGCATCCCGCTGGCGCTGGATGGCGACTTGATCCGCTACGACTCGATCATGCCCGGCACGACCGAACTGGCGGTGCGCACCCTCGGCAAGTCGCTGGGCATGCGCAACCCGACCATTCACGATCAACTGGAGAAGGGCAAGACCCTGGAATTCGAAGAGACCAAACTCTACCAGCGCGTGTTCGAACTGGCCGAGCAGGCTGAAGGCAAGACCTTGCCACGTGCGGTGTTGCCGGGGATCGTTTTGCAGAGCCCGAAAATCACCCGCAAACTGACCACGGCGTGGTTCGCCAAACGCGTGGATGAGCGCTACAAACGCTGCATGGCCAAGGGCGGGTGAGCCGCCGTTACAGCACTCTGACTGCGCGGCGGCCCGGTTGGCTTGCCCCAGTCAACCTGTGGGAGCGAGCTTGCTCGCGAAGGCGTCGTGTCAGTCGATATTCATGTCACAGGTATATCGCATTCGCGAGCAAGCTCGCTCCCACAGGGATTTCTGTCGAGCGTGAGGCCGGAGGCTTTCAGCAGTTCCTGAGTGTAGGGATGTTGCGGCGCAGCAAAAATCTCCCGCGACGAACCCTGTTCCACCACCTTGCCATCCTTGATCACCATCAGGTCATGAGCCAGCGCATGCACCACCGCCAGGTCATGGCTGATGAACAGATAGGTCAGCCCATGCTTGATCTGCAGTTGCCGCAACAAGTCCACCACTTGTTTCTGCACCGTGCGATCCAGCGCCGAGGTCGGTTCGTCGAGCAGGATCAGCGCCGGCTCCAGCACCAGTGCGCGGGCGATGGAGATGCGCTGGCGTTGGCCGCCGGAAAATTCGTGGGGGTAGCGATGACGGCTGTTCGGGTCGAGACCGACTTCTTCAAGTACGCGAATCACTGCTGCTTCGCGCTCGACCTCGGTGCCGATGCCGTGGGTCAGCAAGCCTTCGGCAATGATCTGCTGCACCGACATGCGCGGGCTCAGGCTGCCGAACGGATCCTGGAACACCACCTGAATCTGCCGCCGCAAAGGCCGCATCAAGCGTTGATTGAGCAGGCTCAACTGCTTGTTGCCGAAGCGGATATCGCCCTCGGATTCCACCAGCCGCAGGATCGCCTGGCCCAGCGTCGATTTGCCCGAACCGGACTCGCCGACAATCCCCAACGTCTTGCCGCGTTGCAGGCGGAAACTGACCCCGTCCACCGCTTTGATGTAATCCTGCGAACGACTGAACAGCGCCTTGGGCAGGGCAAACCAGACCTTCAGATCATCGACTTCCAGAAGGTTGTGCTGGTACGGACTCGGCACCGGCGCACCGCTGGGTTCAGCTTCGATCAGCAAGCGGCTGTAAGGATGCTGCGGCGCGCGAAACAGCGTCTCGCAGTCAGCCTGTTCGACAATTTCGCCGTGGCGCATCACACACACCCGTTGCGCGATGCGCCGCACCAGATTGAGATCGTGACTGATCAGCAGCATCGACATGCCGAGCCGCTGTTGCAGCTCGATCAGCAGCTCGAGAATTTTCTGTTGCACGGTCACGTCCAGCGCCGTGGTCGGCTCATCGGCGATCAGCAGTTCCGGCTCATTGGCCAGCGCCATCGCAATCATCACCCGTTGCCGCTGACCGCCGGAGAGCTGATGCGGGTAGGCTTTCAAGCGCTGCAGCGGTTGGCGAATGCCCACCAGTTCCAGCAGATCCAACGTGCGCTCACGGGCGGCGCGGCCCTTGAGGCCCTTGTGAATTTCCAGCACTTCGCTGACCTGGCGTTCCACGGTGTGTAGTGGATTGAGCGAGGTCATCGGCTCCTGGAAAATCATCGCAATCCGGTTGCCACGCAAACCGCGCATCTGCTGCTCGCTGGCATCCAGCAAGTTCACCCCGTTGTAAGCAATCGAGCCGCTGCTGCTGACGGTTTTGCCCGGCAACAGACGCAAAATCGAATGCGCCGTGACCGATTTGCCCGAGCCGGACTCACCGACCAGCGCCAGACACTCGCCACGACGGATATCGAGGTGCAAACCGTGCACCACTTCCTGCCCGGCGAAGGCGACACGCAGGTCGCGGATTTCCATCAGGTTGTCGCTCATCTCAGCTCCTCGGATCAAGATCGTGGATCAAACGCATCTCGGCAAGCCTCACCGATGAACACCAACAACGACAAAATCAGCGCCAAGGCAAAAAACGCCGTCAGCCCCAGCCACGGCGCTTGCAGATTGCGCTTGGCCTGGCCAATCAGTTCGCCCAGCGAGGCGGTCCCGGCGGGCATGCCGAAACCGAGGAAATCCAGCGCGGTGAGGGTGGCGATGGCGCCAGTCAGAATGAACGGCAGGTAGGTCAGGGTGGAGGTCATCGCGTTGGGCAGGATGTGCCGCAACATCAGTTCGCTGTCGGTCAGCCCCAGCGCCCGCGCGGCTTTGACGTATTCCAGATTGCGTCCACGCAGAAACTCGGCGCGCACCACATCCACCAATGCGAGCCAGGAAAACAGCGCCATGATTCCCAGCAACCACCAGAAGCTCGGCGAGACAAAACCGGACAGAATGATCAGCAGATACAGCACCGGCAGCCCCGACCAGATCTCCAGCACCCGTTGCCCGAGCAAATCGACCCAGCCGCCGTAATAACCCTGCAAGGCTCCGGCAACGATGCCGACCAACGCACTGATGCCGGTGAGGATCAGCGCAAACAGAATTGAAATCCGTGTGCCGAAAATCACCCGCGCCAACACGTCCCGCGCCTGATCGTCGGTGCCCAGCCAATTGCTCGATGAGGGAGGGCTGGGGGCCGGTTCAGTCAAGTCGTAATTGACCGTGTCGTAGCTGAACGGGATCGGCGGAAACAGCATCCAGCCGCCCTGATCCTCGATCAGCCCGTGCACGTAAGCGCTGGCGTAATCCGGCTGGAACGGCAGTTCGCCGCCGAAATCGGTTTCCAGGTATTCGCTGAGGATCGGGAAGTACAAGGCGCCGTGGTAGCGGATCACCAACGGTTTGTCGTTGGCGATCAGTTCGCCACCGAGGCAGATCAGGCACAGCCCGAGGAACAGCCACAACGACCAGCGCCCACGGCGATTGGCCTTGAACTGCGCGACCCGGCGCTGACCCAGAGGAGAGAGTGTGAACATCAGGCAGTCCTCGCCGAGAAGTCGATGCGTGGGTCGAGCAGGGTGTAGCAGAGGTCACCGATCAGCTTGATCAACAGGCCGAACAGGGTGAACAGGAACAACGCGCCGAACACCACCGGATAGTCACGCGACACCGCCGCCTCGTAACTCATGCGCCCGAGGCCGTCGAGGTTAAAGATGGTTTCGATCAGCAAGGAACCGGCGAAAAACACCTCGATCAGCGCCGAGGGCACCCCGGCCACCACCAGCAGCATGGCGTTGCGAAATACGTGGCCGTAAAGCACGCGGCGCTCGGTCAGACCTTTGGCCCGCGCGGTGATCACGTACTGGCGGCTGATCTCGTTGAGAAAGCTGTTTTTGGTGAGGATGGTCAGGGTGGCGAACCCGCCGATCACCAGCGCCGTGACCGGCAACACCAGGTGCCAGAGGTAGTCGCCGACCTTGCCCAGGGTGCTGAGGCTGTCGAAGTTATCCGACACCAGGCCCTGCACCGGAAACCAGTTGACGTAGCTGCCGCCGGCGAACACCACGATCAGCAGCATCGCAAACAGAAACGCCGGCATCGCGTAGCCGATGATGATCGCCGTGCTGCTCCAGACATCGAACGCGCTGCCGTTGCTGATCGCTTTGCGGATGCCCAGCGGGATCGAAATCAGGTAGGTGATCAGCGTCGCCCACAGGCCGAGCGACAACGACACCGGCAGTTTCTGCACGATCAGATCGGTGACCTTGGCGCCGCGAAAGAAACTGCTGCCCAGATCCAGCTGTGCGTAGTTTTTCAGCATCAGCCACAGGCGTTCGTGCATCGGTTTGTCGAAACCGTAGTGATGCTTGATTTCCTCGATCAGCGCCGGGTCCAGCCCGCGACTGCTGCGCCCGGCACCCCCCGTCGCGGCGATTTCGCCACCACCGCCCATACTGTGCCCGCCAAAACCTTGCAGACGGGCGATGGCTTGTTCGACCGGGCCACCCGGCGCGGCCTGCACGATGAGGAAATTGACCACCAGAATGCACAGCAGCGTGGGAATGATCAGCAACAGACGTCGACTCAGATAACGCAGCATGTCACTGGCCCCCCGCGAGCTGGGCGTGCATCTGTTGCGTGGTCAACGGCTTGGCCGAGACCTCCCACCAGGTGTTGAGGCCTTCGTCGTACGCCGGTTGCACCGGCGGCGTGCCGAAGCGGTTCTGATACACCGTCGGCGTGCCTTTGGAGTAGTAGTTGGGAATCATGTAGTAACCCCATTGCAGCACCCGGTCGAGGGCGCGGGCGTAATGCACCATGGCGTCGCGGGTATCGGCCTTGACCAGCCCGTCGATCAGTTGATCGACCGCCGGGTTGGCCAGCACCATCGAGTTCGAACTGCCGACTTGCGTGGCACTTTGTGAGGCATACAGGCTGTACAACTCGCGGCCGGGAGAGACGATCGGATCGCCGCTGCGCGGGAAACTGGTGACGATCATGTCGTAGTCGCGGGCGTTGAGCCGATTGACGTATTGCGCCGAGTCGATCCGCCGTAGATTGAGGGTGATGCCGATCTGCGCGAGGGTGCGTTTGAACGGCAACAGCATGCGGTCGAAACCGCCCTGACCGTCGAGGAAGGTGAACTCCAGAGGTTCGCCGGCGGCGGTGACCAGTCGACTGTGTTGCGGCGTCCAGCCGGCCTCGGCGAGCAGCTTCAAGGCTTGCAACTGCTTGTCGCGGATGTAACCGCTGCCGTCGGTTTTCGGCGCCTGATACACCGTGGTGAACACCTCGTCGGGAATCTGTCCGCGCAACGGTTCGAGGATCTTCAATTCCTCGGCGTCGGGCAGGGCGGTGGCGGCCATTTCACTCTTGGGCCAGAAGCTGTTCTGGCGCACGTAGAAGCCGCGCATCATCTGTTTGTTGGTCCATTCGAAATCCCACAGCAGGCTGATCGCCTGACGCACACGGCGATCCTGAAAGATCGGGTTTTGCAGGTTGAACACGAAGCCTTGAGCGGCGGTGGGTTTTTCCGGAGCGAGGATCGCCTGTTGCAAGCGACCGTCACGCAGCGCAGGGCTGTCGTAGCCGACCACGTAGCCGGACGAGGAAAACTCGCGGTTGTAGTCGAAGGCCCCGGCCTGCAATAGCTGCCGGGCGACGTCGGTGTCACCGTAGAAATTCACCGTGAGCGTGTCGAAGTTGTACATGCCGCGACTGACCGGCAGGTCCTTGCCCCACCAGTCCGGGTCGCGCTGGAAACTGATGCTGCGTCCGGCATCGACTTTGCTGACCCGATACGGGCCACTGCCCAGCGGCGGTTCGAAGCCGCCGCCGTTGGCGAAATCGCGCGTCTTCCACCAGTGTTCGGGCACCACGCGTAGCGTCGCGAGGTCCAGCGCCAGGGTGCGGTTGAGGTTGTTCTTGAAGGTGAAGCGCACCTGCCGTGGGCCTTCGATCAGCACGTCCTGCACGTCGGCGTATTGCTGGCGATAACTGAGGCTGCCCTTGGTCATCAGCAGGTTGAAGGTGTAGCGCACGTCCTCGGCGGTGATCGGCGTGCCGTCGGCGAAGCGCGCCTTGGGGTTGAGGGTGAAGCGTACCCAGAGGCCCTCGGCATCGCGTTCCATCTGTTGCGCGACCAGCCCGTAAACGGTGTAGGGCTCGTCCAGCGAACGGAACGCCAGCGGCGCATACACCCAGTCGTTGACCTGCACCACGGAAATGCCTTGATCGGCATACGGCGTGATGTAGTTGTACTGGCCGATCTCCATCGACGCGCGGCTGAGTGAACCGCCCTTGGGTGCGTCAGGATCGACGAAATCGAAATGCTCGAAACCCGCCGGATACTTCGGCGCCTCGCCGTATACCGTCAGTGCGTAGCTGCCGGCGGCCATTGCCGAGGGGCCGGTGCATAGCAGCGCACTGCCGAGCAGCAGAGCGGCCATGTTGCGCATGAAAGTCATGAAGTTCTTCCTCTAAGCCCGAAAACTCACTGCAACGCTGAAAACTGTGGCGAGGGAGCTTGCTCCCGCTGGGCTGCGAAGCAGCCCCAAAAAAATCGGATTAACCCTGCAGATTTTTGTGAGTGCTGCGCACTCAAGCGGGAGCAAGCTCCCTCGCCACAAAGGTTTGCATTCACCCGGTGTCGCGGTGTAATGCCTTGATCGGCATACGGAGTGATGTAGTTGTACTGGCCGATTTCCATCGACGCGCGACTGAGCGAACCGCCCTTGGGCGCATCGGGATCGACGAAATCGAAATGCTCGAAACCCGCCGGATACTTCGGCGCCTCGCCGTATACCGTCATTGCGTAGCTGCCGGTGGCCATTGCTGAGGTGCCGGTGCATAACAGTGCGCTGCCCAAAAGCAGGCCAGCCATGTTGCGCATGAATCTCATGAAGTTTTTCCTCTAAGCCCGAAAACTCACTGGCAACGCTGAAACTGTGGCGAGGGAGCTTGCTCCCGCTGGGCTGCGAAGCAGCCCCCAAAAAATCAGATTAACCATGCAGATTTTTGTGAGTGCTGCGCACTCAAGCGGGAGCAAGCTCCGTCGCCACAAAGGTTTGCATTCACCCGGTGTCGCGGTGTAATGCCTTGATCGGCATACGGGGTGATGTAGTTGTACTGGCCGATTTCCATCGACGCGCGACTGAGCGAACCGCCCTTGGGCGCATCGGGATCGACGAAATCGAAATGCTCGAAACCCGCCGGATACTTCGGCGCCTCGCCGTATACCGTCAGTGCGTAGCTGCCGGCGGCCAGTGCCGGCACGGCGGCGCAGAGCAAAGCGCCGAGCAGCAGGCCTGCCATGTTGCGCATGAATCTCATGAAGTTTTTCCTCTAAGCCCGAAAACTCACTGCAACGCTGAAAACTGTGGCGAGGGAGCTTGTTCCCGCTGGGCTGCGAAGCAGCCCCAAAAAATCGGATTAACCCTGCAGATTTTTGTGAGTGCTGCGCACTCAAGCGGGAGCAAGCTCCCTCGCCACAAAGGTTTGCATTCACCCGGTGTTGCGGTGTTTTGTGCTTTAGAAGTGATACGTCATGCGCGCAAACAGCGTGCGGCCCAGTGGGTCGGTGTAGCGCGGGTCATAGCCGCTCTGGAAGTTGTAGGCCTGGTTGGAGAACGGTGGGTTGCGGTCGAACATGTTCTTCATCCCGGCATCGACATCGAGCACCTTGTTGAAGGTGTAGCCGGCCGACAGGTCCCAAACCGAATACGACGCCACGCGCGCATGGGTATCGCGGTCGTAGTCGTTGTAACCGGTGGTGAAGCGGTTGGTCAGCGACGCGCGAGCCGCGCCGAAGGTCCAGCTGCCGGTGAGGTTGTGTTTCCAGCGCGCGATCACCCCATCCCCTTCGAAGTCGCCGACCTTGTCGGTGAACGGGCCTTTGATGGTGCTCTGGAAGTCGTAACTGTCGACGTAGGTGCCTTGCAGTCCGAGACCGAACTGGCCGTAAGGGGTGTTCGGGAAGCGGTAGTCCAGCGACACATCGACACCGTTGGTTTCGACGATGCCGAGGTTGGCGTTGCCGGTGACGATGTAGTTGAGCGTACCGTCGGCGTTGCGCACGAAGCGATCCGGGTAGCTGCCGGCCTGATCGAACACGGTGGATTCAGGGAACGGCTGGATCTGGTTGGAAATGTGAATCCACCAGAAATCCAGACCCACCGACAGGTTGCTGACCGGCTGATAGACGAAGCCCAGCGTCACGTTGCGCGCCTTCTCCGGGGCCAGGTCTTCGTTACCGCCAATCTGGTTGAGGAACTGCTGGCCGCAATCGCGCCCGCCGTTGCCACCCGGTTGCACCACGCCACCGGTACACAGCACCGGGTCGTTGTAGTAGCCCTGGGTGTAGGTGATGCTGCGCGGCGAATACAGCTCGTAGAGCGATGGCGCCCGGAAGCCCTCACTGTAGGCGCCGCGCACCACCAGCTCCTTGAGCGGCTGATAACGGAACGAGTATTTCGGGTTGGTGGTGCTGCCGAAGTCGCTGTATTTGTCGTGACGCACGGCGGCGGACAGTTCGAGGCTGTCGAGCACCGGCACGTTGATTTCGGCGTACGCGGCCTTCACGCTGCGGTCGCCCTCGACGCTGCCGGCCGGGTCGATACCGAGGCTCTGAATGTCGCCGGCAAACTGTTCGAAGTCCTGGTGGAATTTCTCTTTGCGGTACTCGCCGCCCAGCGCCAGCCCGGCGGGGCCGGCACCGAACCAGTCACCGATCTCGCGGCTGATCCGCCCGTCGAAACCGGCGACGCGGCCGACAGCGGTGGAGTACGCGCCGTGGTACATGGCCTGGTCGATGTACTGCTGACCGGCGGCCGATTGCGGGCCGAACGGGTTGAGCAGACCACTGGCCAGACCGTTGATCATCGCCTGATCGCTGACATATCCGCTGGTGACGCTGGAGACGATTTTGTTCTGGTTGTACGAGGCGCCGACGTTGTAATCCCAGCCGCCGACCAGACCGTCGAAGCTCAGCAGAAAGCGCTGGCTGGTGTTCTGGTCTTTCGATTCACGCGGGCCGGCAGCAGTCTCGCGCCAGTTGACATCGACCGGCTGCGTCGGGTCGAGGGCGAAGCCGGTCGGGCCGGGGGTGATGCCGTTGCCGGGGTAGTAGGGCGACGACGAGTCCAGGCTCAAACCGGTGAGCGGGGCCGGGCCGACCGCCGTGGCGTTGTTGTTGCGCGACCAGAAGTATTCGAGGTTGACGTTGTGGTCATCCGCCAGCTTGCCGGTGGTCTTGCCGAAGAACGACGTCTTTTCGGTTTGCGGAATCAGGTCGATGTATTCACGGGTACTGAAACGGCACAAGCCGTCGCGGGCCACCAGGTTGGGGCCGTTGCAATTGCTGTTGGCCAACGGGTTGGTGGCGTTGCCGTTCTGGCTGTAGTTGCCGGGGAACGCGGTGCCGGAGGTCTGGTCCAGGCCACGACCGGGCACGTAGTCGCGGGCGAAGGAGCGGTCGTTGGCGTCGAGGTTCTGCTGCTTGTTGTAGTTGAACACGCCGAGCACGTTGAAGCGGTCTTGCTCCAGATCTCCGTAGCCCCAACTGGCGCTCATGTCTTTGCTGGCACCGCCGCCGCTGTGGGTCGGGGTTTCGCCACCGAGGGTGAGCTGGCCATCGGTCAGGGATTTCTTGGTGATGAAGTTGATCACGCCGCCGATGGCGTCGGTGCCGTACAGGGCTGATGCGCCGTCGCGCAGAACCTCCACGCGCTCGATCGCGGCAAACGGGATCATGTTCAGATCCACCGCGCCGCCGGCCGAGTTGGTGCCGGACAAGGCATTGTTGGCCAGGCGTCGACCGTTGAGCAGCACCAGGGTCTTGTTCGCGCCGATGCCGCGCATGTCGGCAAACGAAGCGCCACCGGTGGCGGCGCCGACCGAGCCGGCGCTGTTGTTGATCGACTGGCTGCCGGTGATCCGCTGCACCAGCTCGGCGGTGGTGGTCACGCCCTGTTTGCGCAGCTCATCGGCCTTGAGAATGGTGATCGGCACCGCCGTTTCCGCGTCGACCCGGCGAATCGCCGAACCGGTCACTTCCACCCGTTGCAGTTGCGTGGTCGGCGCCACCACCGCTGCCGCAGCGGGCACGGCCGCGTTGTCATCCTCGGCGGCTTGCACAGTCCCGGCACCCATCCCCATGGCCACCAGATACAACGGAACAAAACGATGACGAGAGATCGTGGCCACCAAAGGTTTGAGCGTAAAGCGTGGAGTGTTCATCAGCATGGTTGTTTCCGACTTTGTTAGACGTTATCGAAATGGCCTTGTGAGCCCTGATTGCGCAGGTCACGGGGGTGCCGCGCCGCGAAAAACCACTTTCTTCAAGCAAGCCGATCCCCTCCGAACACGCGTGGCGTTTTTTCGGTCGGCTGATTGCGACGGGATTCTTCAGCGGTGTCGGGCGCGCTTCTCAACGCGCGCCCGGCACCGCACTCAGTGGGTGGTCATCACCGAAATCTTGCTGATGCCCGAACGTTCGATGGACGCCATGGCCTTGGCCACCTGACCGTAGTTGACGTTGGCGTCGGCCTGCAGCTGCACGCGCACTTCGGCGTCCTTGGCCTTGACCTCCTTGAGACTGGCCTCCAGCGATTCTGGCGCCAGTTCGGTTTTTGCCAGATAGAACTTGCCGTCCTGATCGACGCTGACCACCACCGGGTCTTTCTTTTCGGCGGGGGCGACGGCATCGGTTTTCGGCAGGTTGACCTTGATCGCGTTGGTCATCAGCGGTGCGGTGACGATGAACACCACCAGCAGCACGAGCATCACGTCCACCAGCGGCGTGACGTTCATTTCGCTGAGCACTTCATCGCTGTCTTGGGTGGAAAAGGACATCAGCTGGCCTCCCGCACGGCGGCTGTGGTTTTACTGGCGATGGCCTGACGGCTGATGGAAAACGCACTGCGTGAGGCGAGTGCGTCGAAGTCGTGAGCGAAGTCATCCATGTCTGCCGAGGCGAGTTTCAGGCGGCGCAGGAAGAAGTTGTAAATCAGCACCGCCGGGACCGCGACGGCGATCCCCACACCGGTGGCGATCAGTGCATGACCGATCGGGCCGGCGACCGCTTCAAGGCTGGCCGAACCGGTTTCGCCGATGCTTTGCAGGGCTTCCATGATTCCCCACACGGTGCCGAACAGACCAATGAACGGCGCGGTGCTGCCGATACTGGCGAGGATCGCCTGACCGTTTTCCAGCGAGCGACGTTCTTTCTGGATCTGCTGGCGCAGGTTGCGTTCCAGGCGATCGGAACGGTTGATGGTGTGCGCCAGTTGTTGCGTGGTGCGCGGCGATTCTTCCACCAGCAAGGCTTCGAAACCGCTGCTGGCGATGCGTGCCAGCGAGCCCGGATACTGGCTGGCGTGTTCGGCCGCCGTGAGCAGATCCGGTGCGCCCCAGAAGGCTTTGCTGAACTGTTTGTTCTGGGCTTTCTGGCGCAGGTATTGCGCCGACTTGACCAGCAGGATCGCCCAGCTGACCACGGAAAACAGCACCAGGCCCCAGAGCACACCGGGGACAATCATCGAAGACAGTGAATTGTTCATCGCTACACCTCGCTTGCATTAAGTCGGTTGTGAGTTCGTCGGGTTGTGCCGTTATTGCGGCAATTTGAAATCGATGGTCTGGGTGGCGAAGCCGTCAATCGGCGTGTCACCGCGTTTGGCCGGAATGAACTTCCAGTTCTTTACCGCCGCGACGGCGGCGTCATCCAGTTGCGGCTTGCCGCTGGACTTGGTCACTGTCACCGAGCCGGCGCGACCGTTGGCCAGCACCTGAATGCGCAGCACCACGCTGCCTTCCCAATTGCGCCGCAGCGCCAGCGACGGGTATTCCGGCGGCGGGTTGCCAAGGCTGGCAAGGCCGGAAATCGCTGCCGATTCCTTGACCGGGCCAGGCGCGGCGGCCGGGGCCGGTGGCGCGCTCGGTGTCGCCGGCGCAGCGGGAGCGGCCGGTTGTGCCGGGGCGGGCGGAGCTTTCGGCGGCTCGACTTTCTTCACCGGTTTGGGCTTCTCGACCGGTTTCGGTTTTTCGATCGGCTTGGGTTTCTCTGCCGGTTTTGGCGGGGGCTTGACCGCGTCTTCATCTTCCACCGGTTGTTCCGGTTCCGGTGGTGGAGGGGGCGGCGGTGGCGGTTCCGGTGTGGGCGGTGCCGGCGGCGTCGGGCTGCTCAGCTCGACGGTCATTTCCGGAATCTGCGGCGGAATCGGCAGTGGCTCGGGCCGGGTCTGCTGGAAAAACCACCAGGCGCCGCCGTGTATCAGCGCTGACACCGCCACCAGCAACAGCATCTGTTGCTTGCTCAACCCGCCAGGCTGCGAAGTGTTGGCCGTGAAGGCCGGCCTGTCCGGTGGCGGCGGGATTGGCGCTTCCCGTAACGGCCCCGGCAGGGCTCTGTGCTTTACCGCATCGTTCATTAAAGCTCCCTCGGGTTGATGAAGGGCAATAAGCTGCCGTCCGAACATAGGGGTGATGTTCGAGTGGGTGGGTGCAACTTTCTTCAAGGTGTGCGCAGGCCGATAGTTGAACTATCTATTGAGCCGGGCTTGCTTACAGTTACTGGCTTAGAGCCATCGACTTCGAGTGTTCATTAGCCATTCCCTGGTTGTTCTGGTGCTTAATGTAGGAGCTGCCGGAGGCTGCGATCTTTTGATCTTGAAAAGCAAAGATCGCAGCCTGCGGCAGCTCCTACAGTTGATTACTCGAATTTTGTTTTGCAACCGCTGTGCCAAATGTTGCCGAAATGTAGAGCGGTTATTTCATGGCTGTTACCCATGTCGCATTTATATAAATTTTATTGGCGGGCCGAGTTTTCTTTAGTGCATGACTGTCCACGACCCCAAATTTCGGGGCTTTTTTACGGGCGAGTCAGGCCTGGCGCTGTATCGGGCAGATTCGCCAGATAGAGCCGCTGAGCTCGGGTCTGCCGGGGCATTTGCTGGTGCGCGGCGGACTGATTTGGTGCGGGTCAATGGATTAGCGGGTCACAGGTTGTATTCCTTGTTTTTGTTTAACTGAAATCAATGGTTGGATATTGGTTAGTTGTGATCGGTGGAGCGCTTTTGGTGCAATAATGAAAAACTGAAGTTATTGTTCGACAATCCTGCTATTGGTCTTCGAACTGTTGTTGGTGCACTAACTTCATGGGTGGTATTTAAAAAATAAATAGTGTGCTGCCGCTGGCGCAAGCAATGGCGCCAGACACAGGGCATGAGTGTCGGGTTCAGGTAATAAGGTAAGGGTATTGATTGCCGGGACTGTTACGGCGAACTCGGCTTTGCGCCGATGGATACCAACAGGCTTTGCAGAGCGTTTGAAGATTCACGCGGTGAACTCCTTGTTGCCAGCTCGGATACGCGAACTTTTGGTTCGGTATCGCACCTTACAAGAACGCGGATAGCGTTCGATGATTGCTCTTGGTGCGGGATGGGCACCGCCAGCGCTGTTTTGCGAGGTTTGAATTCGCAAGTCGCGATTGCATGGGAAAAACGTGCCAAAGCGGATACACCCGCTATAAATAGGGCTACACAGATCTGTCGAGATCGAGGAGGGGGCATGTATCAACTGTACGGACATCGCAATTCAGGTGCCGCAGCCATCGAGGTGGCGCTGGAGTTATGCCAGATCGCCTATCGCTTTATCGATATCGAAGCCTCAAGCGAAGCCGCCGAGGCACTGGCGCATCTCAATCCACTGAAACAGGTGCCAACCCTGCAATTGCCCGATGGCAGTGCGATCACCGAAAGTGTGGCAATTCTGATTCATCTGGGCCTGAGTTTTCCCGAGTCCGGTCTGTTGCCGGCCAAGGCGGCTGATCGCGATCAGGCGATTCGCGGCATGGTCTACATCGCCAGCAATTGCTACGCGGCCATCGGTGTCATCGATTACCCCGAGCGCTGGCTGGTGATGCCGGACGAAGCCTCACGGCAAAACCTGATGGCCGGCGCCCGTGAGCGTTTGCACTGGAGTTGGGAAGTGTTTGCCGACCAGTTTTCCGCCGAGTTGTACCTGGACGACGAAACGCCCGGCGCGCTGGACGTGCTGGCGGCCGTGGTGACGCGCTGGTCGGGCAGCCGCGAACACCTGCGCCAGAGCCGTCCGGGGTTCTATGCGTGGTTGCAGCGCATCGACCGGCACCCGGTGCTGGCACCTGTCTTCGCCCGGCACTGGCCGGTTTGACCACCACAAGATCCTGTAGTGAGGGGATTTATCCCCGATGGGGCGCGAAGCACCCCCAAAAAAGCCGGGACCGCTGCGCAGTCCATCGGGGATAAATCCCCTCACCACAGGGCTCACTCCTGAAGGAGGGAAGGACTTATTCCCCGCGAATGTACTGCTCCAGCTGCTTGATCAGCTCCGCCTGTTCGGCAATCGCCTCCTTCACCAGGTCACCGATCGACAGCAGGCCGATCAGTTTGCCGTTCTCCACCACCGGCAAGTGGCGCAAGCGTTTGTCGGACATGATGCCCAGGCAGGTGTCGACGGTCTGGTGGGTGTCCACGGTGATGACGTCCTTGACCATGATGTCGCGCACCGGTGTGCCCACCGACGAGCGCCCGTGCAGTACCAGTTTGCGTGCGTAATCACGCTCACTGATGATGCCGACCACTTTGTCATCTTCCATCACCACCAAGGCCCCGACGTTTTTCTCGGCCATTTTCATCAGCGCTTCGAGCACCATGTGACCGGGATCGATATGGTGCACTTCCTGATTTTTCTGATCTTTGAGCTTGAGCAGTTGGGCGACGGTCTTCATGGCGGTTACTCAGGTGTTGTCGTTGTTCTTCAAGCATCGTAGACGCTGGCGCGCAGGGCAAGGTGGCAAAGCGGCAGATAGCACGCAAAAAACGTCATTTGGCGGTTTTTCCGGCCTGTCTCCAACCCTGTGGCGAGGGAGCTTGCTCCCGCTGGACTGCGGAGCAGGCCCAAACCCTGAGCATTCGGTTTGCCTGATTTACCGCATTGCCTGATTTTACGACTGCTGCGCAGCCGAGCGGGAGCAAGCTCCCTCGCCACAGGGGATGGGGTTATCTCGGACGATGCCGCGTAGAATGCCCCTCTGATTCAATTCCTGAGGTTGCAGTGGTGGATTTACAGCAGGGCTTCGTCCTGACCCGGCATTGGCGCGATACCCCGGTCGGCACCGAAGTCGAGTTCTGGCTGGCGACCGACGCCGGGCCGCGCCGTGTGCGGCTGGCGCCGCAGACGTCGGTGGCGTTTATCCCCGCCGCACAACGCGAAGCGGCCGAGCGTCTGCTGCACGACGAAAAGAACGTCGAACTGCGCCCGCTGGCCCTGCAGGACTTCGAACATCGCCCGGTGCTGGGCCTGTATTGCCAGCAACACGGCCAGTTGATGCGCCTGGAAACCGCGCTGTCCCGCGCCGGCGTCGATGTCTTCGAAGCCGATGTGCGTCCGCCCGAGCGCTACCTCATGGAGCGTTTCATTACCGCGCCGGTGCTGTTCAGCGGTACTGCCGATGCCGACGGCGTATTGCTCAATGCTCAACTCAAACCCGACCCCAAGTATCGACCCAAACTGCGCCTGGTTTCGCTGGACATCGAAACCACTGAAACCGGCGAGCTGTATTCCATTGCCCTCGAGGGCTGCGGCCAGCGTCAGGTGTACATGCTCGGCGCACCCAACGGTGACGCCAGCATCATCGACTTCGACCTCGAATACTGCGACTCACGCACGCTGATCCTGAAAAAGCTCAACGACTGGTTCGCCCTCCACGACCCCGACGCAATCATCGGCTGGAACGTCGTGCAGTTCGATCTGCGCATCCTTCACGAACACGCGCGACGCCTCGGTGTGCCGCTGAAAATCGGCCGTGGCGGAGAGGAGATGCAGTGGCGCGAACACGGCAGCCGCACGCACTACTTTGCCTCGGCGGCGGGGCGCTTGATCATCGACGGCATCGAGTCCTTGCGTTCGGCGACCTGGAGTTTCCCCTCGTTCAGCCTGGAAAACGTCGCCCAGACCCTGCTCGGCGAGGGCAAGGCGATCGACAACCCGTACCAGCGCATGGACGAAATCAACCGCATGTTCGCCGAGGACAAACCGGCGCTGGCCAAGTACAACCTCAAGGACTGCGAGCTGGTCACGCGGATCTTCGCCAAGACCGAACTGCTGACCTTTTTGCTCGAACGCGCCAGCGTTACCGGCCTGCCGGCGGATCGCAGCGGCGGCTCGGTAGCGGCGTTCACCCATTTGTATATGCCGCTGATGCACCGTCAGGGTTTCGTCGCGCCGAACCTGGGCACCAACCCGCCACAGGCCAGCCCCGGCGGCTTTGTCATGGACTCGCAGCCGGGGCTGTACGAGTCGGTGCTGGTGCTCGACTACAAGAGCCTTTACCCGTCGATCATCCGCACTTTTCTGATTGACCCGGTGGGCCTGATCGAAGGCCTGCAACGCCCGGACGATGCCGATTCGGTGTCGGGGTTTCGCGGCGCACGTTTCTCGCGCACCCGGCATTGCCTGCCGTCGATTGTTGCGCGGGTCGCCGAGGGCCGCGAGACCGCCAAGCGCGAGCACAACGCACCGCTGTCGCAAGCGCTGAAGATAATCATGAACGCCTTCTACGGCGTGCTCGGTTCCAGCGGTTGCCGGTTTTTCGATACGCGTTTGGCGTCGTCGATCACCCTGCGCGGCCACGAGATCATGCTACACACGCGGCAGCTCATCGAAGCGCAGGGCCACGCGGTGATCTACGGCGACACCGATTCGACCTTCGTCTGGCTGCGCCGGCCGCATGGGCAGGAAGAAGCGGCGCAGATCGGCCAGGCGCTGGTCAGGCACGTCAACGATTGGTGGCGCGAACATGTGCGTGAGGAATACGGCCTGCAAAGCACCCTCGAATTGCAGTACGAAACCCACTACAAACGCTTTCTGATGCCGACCATTCGCGGAGCCGAGGAGGGCAGCAAGAAGCGCTACGCCGGACTGGTGACCCGCGCCGACGGCAGCGAAGAAATGGTCTACAAAGGTCTGGAAACCGTGCGCACTGACTGGTCGTTGCTGGCCCGGCAGTTCCAGCAGGAACTCTACGAGCGGATTTTCCAGCGCAAGCCGTATCAGGATTACGTGCGCGATTACGTGCGCAAGACCCTCGCCGGCGAATTCGATGAGCGACTGGTCTACCGCAAACGCCTGCGCCGCACTCTCGACGACTACGAACGCAACGTGCCGCCGCATGTGCGTGCGGCGCGGCTGGCCGATGATTACAACGCCCGGCACGGGCGCCCACGGCAGTATCAGAACGGCGGCTGGATCAGTTACGTCATCACCCTGGCCGGGCCGGAACCGCTGGAAGTGCGCCGCGCCGCGATCGACTACGACCACTACATCACCCGCCAGCTGCAACCGGTGGCGGATGCGATTCTGCCCTTCGTCGACGACGATTTCTCAACCCTGATCGGGGGGCAACTGGGCCTGTTTTGAGTCCAGCAGTTGCAGGGTCCATTCGTCGAGGATGCCGTGGAAGTAGCGCTCCAGTGCCTGAGCGAACTGGCAATCTTCGGCGCTGAACTGCGCAAACAGGGTCATCGAGGAGTGGAATTTCAGGTCATCGGGGTGGCCGAAAATCTCGGCAATCGAGCGCTGGCGCACTTTCAGCACCAACTGCGTGCAGGTACGCAGCCGCGCACCGAGCAGGTCGTGGGCCAGATAGGCCTGCGCCTCTTCGGCGGACTGAATGGCGAAACGCCGGGACATCTCGCTGCCACCGAGCCCTGCGAACTGCGGGAACACAAACCACATCCAGTGGCTGCGCTTGCGCCCCTCACCGAGTTCACGCTGAATCCGTTCGAACACCGGGTCCTGCGCCTGGACGAAACGCTGCAGGTTGAACGGGTCATGCTGATCAGTGCTTCTCATGACGAAGCCCTCGCCAGCAGCCGGCATGTCAGACCATCGCCAGCCGCTGCTTGCGTTGTGGCGCTTTGAATACCTGATCCAGCGCCGCCAGATCCCCGGCGTCCAGTTGCAGCTGCGCCGCCTGAGCATTGAGTTGCACGTGTTCCGGTCGCACAGCCTTGGGAATCGCAATCACCCCATCCTGACGCAGAATCCACGCCAGCGAAACCTGTGCCGGGGTCACGTTGTGACGAGCGGCAATTTGCTGTAGCGCCGGTTCGGCGAGCATCGTGCCGCCCTGGCCGATCGGGCAGTACGCCATCAACGGCATACGCTGTTGCTGGCACCAGGGCAGCAGATCGAATTCGACGCCACGCTCTTCGAGGTTGTACAGCACCTGATTGGTGGCGCAGGCCGGGGAGGCCAGTTCTTGCAGATCGTCGACATCGAAATTCGACACGCCCCAACGGCCGATCTTGCCGTCCGCGCGCAAACGTTCGAAGGCTTCGACGGTTTCTTCCAGCGGATACTGACCGCGCCAGTGCAACAGATAGAGGTCGATGTAATCGGTGTCGAGCCGGCGCAGACTGCGCTCGCAGGCTTGCGGGATGCCTTTGCGGCTGGCGTTGTGCGGATAGACCTTGCTCACCAGAAATACCCGGTCGCGCAGACCGGCGATGGCTTCGCCAACCACGCTTTCGGCGCCGCCCTCGGCGTACATTTCCGCTGTATCGATCAGGGTCATGCCCAGTTCGATGCCTTGGCGCAGCGCGGACACTTCCCGCGGGTGCGCCGCGCGATCTTCGCCCATGCGCCAAGTGCCCTGGCCGATCACTGGAACCTGCACGCCTGCCAGTTCAAGGGTACGCATTCAAACCTCCTGTGCTGATGGTCGATACCTTAGTGGGCAGCAGGATAGCGCAGGGGTTCCAATGGAGGTCGATGAACCTGTGGCGAGGGAGCTTGCTCCCGCTGGACTGCGCAGCAGGCCGCTGCTTTCCAACTTAATGAAAAGCGAGGGCCGCTTCGCGCCCCAGCGGGAGCAAGCTCCCTCGCCACAGGAGATGAGTGAGGTCAGTTATTTTGTGGTGAATTTCAAGACGACGCTTTGTGTATAAGCCTGCCCCGGATCCAGCCGCGTGCTCGGAAAATCCGGCTGATTCGGCGCATCCGGATAGTGCTGGGTCTCCAAAGTAAACGCGCCCCAGTGCGGATAGACCTTGCCACCCTTGCCCTTGACCGTGCCGTCGAGGAAGTTGCTGGTGTAGAACTGCACCCCCGGCTCGCTGGTGAACAGCTGCAGATGCCGCCCGGACTGCGGATCGCTGACCTCGGCGGCAACTTTGCTCACATCCCCCTTGGTATCTAGCACCCAGTTGAAATCGAAGCCGCCCTGTTTCGGTTCGGCGAATTTCAACTGCGGGTGATCGGCCTTGATGTGCGTACCAATGGCGGTGGGCTTGGTGAAGTCCATCGGCGTGCCGGCCACTGGCGCCAGTTCGCCGGTCGGGATCAGCTTGGCGGTGACTGGGGTGTAGCGGCTGGCGTGCAGGGTGGCGATCTGTTTCAGCACATCACCATTGCCGGCGCCGGCGAGGTTGAAGTAGCTGTGGTTGGTCAGGTTGAGCACGGTCGGTTTGTCGGTGCTGGCCTGATAGTCGATGCGCAGTTCGTTGCTGTCGGTCAGGCGGTAGGTCACCTGCGTGGTGAGGTTGCCGGGGAAGCCCATTTCACCGTCCGCCGACAGATAGGTGAGGGTCACGCCGACGGAATCCTTGTCCTTGGTTTCCTGCGCTTTCCAGACCTTCTTGTCGAAGCCTTGGGTGCCGCCATGCAAGGCGTTGGACTTGTCGTTCTGCGGCACCTGATAGCGTTTGCCGTCGAGTTCGAACGCACCGTCCGCGAGTCGATTGCCGAAACGGCCGATGGTCGCACCGAAATACGCCGTGCCTTTCTGGTAACCCTGAACATCGTCGAAACCCAGCACCACATCGGCGGCTTTGCCGTGTTTGTCCGGCACCAGCAGCGATTGCAGGGTGGCGCCGTAGGTGATGACGGTCGCCTGCATGCCGTGGCTGTTGCGCAGGATGTATTGCTCGACGGGCGTGCCGTCATTGGTTTTGCCAAAGGCTTTGTGTTCGGCGCTGAGGCCGGCCGCGTTGGCGGAGAGGGTGGCGATCATCAGGGACAGTCCGAGGCCGGAGAGCAGGTGACGTGATTGAAGCATGGTTGACCTTCCTTTTTGTTGTTGTTTTCAAAACACCACAATTCCCCTGTAGGAGCTGCCGCAGGCTGCGATCTTTTGATCTTGATTCTAAAAACGAAGGTCAAAAGATCGCAGCCTTCGGCAGCTCCTACACGGTACTAGTCAATCTATTTGTGCAGGTAAAGAAGGTTTATAGCGGATTTATCGTGTATTTCAACAATAAAGACTGACTAATTGGCTTGGCGCTCCTTCGCCGTCAATCGACCGGGAAAATCCGCCACTGCACTTTTCCGGATTCGGCGGCTCTATCCATGGCCAGGATGCGGCGACGCCCGCCGCGCAGGAATGTGCCTGTTCGAGAATTCATGCCGAGAGCTTTTCACCCGATCGCCCGATTTTTTCGCCGCCCGTGCCTGTTGCTGGCCTGTCTGTCATTGCTGTTTGTCAGCGGGTGCACGCACCAGACCGGCAACGGTTTCATCGCTCAGATGCGTGACGGTCAACCGCAGGAATTCCTGCAGACCAGCGTCGATCGCATGGCCACGTTGGCGATGCGCGACAACCTCAACAGTCTTTATCGATTGATGGGCAAGCTGTATTTGCGCAACCCGGAAGAGCTGCGCAAGTCGGGCTTCCTCGACATCAACACGGCGGTGAAACAGGTGCGCCTTGCCGTCGAGCAGCAGCAACCGTTACCGGTGTTGGGCGGGCGCAAAGATCTGGCGGCGCTCAGCTACGCGATGAGTCCGGAGTTTCTCGGGGATCGGGTTGGCGCCTTTATCTATGCCATCGGCAGCATGCTGGTCACCGCCCACGGCAATCGCATCGAGTTCTACATGACTGATGCGATCAACCCGACCTTCGTCCACAACGCCGCGCGCAACATCGAGAAAGCCACGTGGATTCTGGCCCAGCGGCAGAACAAGGAGGGCCAGCCGCTGCTGTTCTCCAACGAAATCTCGGAGGAGGGCAGCAACCTGAGTTTCGCCACCGAGTTCGGCAAGATCGTTGCACGGCTCGACCTGTTGTCGCAGATGCTCGACGAGCGTTACCGGCGCATCGGCCTGAACTACGCGCAGAGCCTGCTGTTCCTGAATTTCCTCCCGGTGCAGTAATCCCTGTAGGAGCTGCCGCAGGCTGCGATCTTTTGATTTTGTTTTTTAAGATCAAGATCAAAAGATCGCAGCCTGCGGCAGCTCCTACATGTTGTCAGTCATGAGGGATAGGTTGTATACAATTCTCCGTCACATTTGACTCAAATGGAGCTGCACCTGTCATGACCGACTCCGCAAGCACCGACTTCACCCGCACTGACTGCGTCATCCGCACCGAAAAACTGCCCTATGCCGCATTACTGGCGTTCGCCATGACCGGCTTTATCGCCATCCTCACCGAGACCCTGCCGGCCGGGCTGCTGCCGCAGATCGGCGCCGGGCTTGGGGTCAGCGAAGTGCTAGCCGGGCAACTGGTGACGCTGTATGCACTGGGCTCGATTGTCGCGGCAATTCCGCTGACCGTCGCCACCCGGGGCTGGCCACGGCGGCGGGTGCTGTTGATGACGGTTGGCGGGTTCCTGCTGTTCAACACCGTGACCACGTTCTCCAGCCATTACGGCCTGACCCTGGCCTCGCGGTTTCTCGCCGGGATGGCGGCGGGGCTGTCGTGGGGAATCATGGCCGGTTACGCCCGTGGCATCGTGCCAGTGCACCAGCAGGGACGGGCACTGGCAATCGCCATGCTCGGCACCCCGGTGGCGCTGTCGCTGGGCACCCCGGCGGGGACCTGGCTGGGCAACCTGATCGGCTGGCGCGCCTCGTTCGGGATCATGTCGGCGCTGGCATTGGTGCTGGCTGCGTGGATTGTGCTGGCGGTGCCGGACCGTCCGGGGCAGGCCAGCAGCGAACGCCTGCCGCTGCTGCAATCACTAAGCCTGCCGGGCGTGCGGCCGGTGCTGTTCGTGGTGCTGACCTGGATGCTCGGGCACAACATTCTCTACACCTACATCGCGCCATTCCTGATGCAGGCCGGGCTGGCCGAGCGCGTCGATCTGGTGCTGCTGGTGTTCGGCCTGTGTTCGCTGGTGGGGATCTGGATCATCGGTTTGCTGGTGGATCGCTGGTTGCGCTGGCTGACGCTGATCAGCCTCGCGGTGTTTGCCGTGACCGCACTGGTGCTGGCGCTGATATCCCCGTCGCCGTGGCTGATCTATACCTGCATGGCCGTGTGGGGCCTGTCATTTGGTGGTTCGGCGACGTTGCTGCTGACGGCGGCGGCGGATTCGGCCGGCGAGCATGTGGACGTGGTGCAGGCGATGCTCACCACCTCGTGGAACGTGGCGATTGCCGGTGGCGGCCTGTTTGGCGGGTTGCTGCTGGATCGGGCGGGCGCGATGTCCTTTCCATGGGCGTTGTTGATCCTGTCGCTGATCGCGCTGGCGACGGTGTGGATCAACCGTCATCACAGCTTCAAACCGGGCCGGCGCCAGCACTGAACCACACCTCCACTGTAGGAGCTGCCGCAGGCTGCGATCTTTTGATCTTGCCTTTAATCAAGATCAAAAGATCGCAGCCTTCGGCAGCTCCTACAGTGTTAGATGTAGGAATCGGGCATAACGATAGACCGCATCGATATATGTGGTTATATGAAAAATCGCTATGCTGCGGGCCAGATTTTTCCTGTCGTTTTTCTGGACGTCTTAATGGAATTGGCAAATTTCGGCCTGGTGATCGCCGGGCTGGTGGTGGGTTTTATTGTCGGTATGACCGGTGTCGGCGGCGGTTCGTTGATGACGCCGATCCTGTTGTGGTTCGGCATCAACCCGGCAACAGCGGTGGGCACCGACCTGTTGTACGCGGCCATTACCAAATCCAGTGGCGTGCTGGTGCACAAGAAGAACAACAACATCGACTGGGCCATCACCGGCTGGCTGACCCTCGGCAGCGTGCCGGCTGTGGCGATGACCTTGTGGTTTCTCAGCACGCTGCACACCGCGCCCGAAGCGATGAACGCGATCATCAAACAAGCCCTGGGCTTTGTGCTGTTCGCCACCGCGTTGGCGATTCTGTTCAAGAAGCGCCTGCTCGAATTCGCTCACAAACGCGCGGGCGGCAATTACAACCCGAGCGGCGCGCGCCTGAATGTGATGACGGTGATCACCGGGCTGATCCTCGGCACCATGGTCGCCCTGACCTCGATCGGCGCCGGCGCCCTGGGCACGGTCGCGCTGTTCATCCTCTATCCGCTGCTGCCGACCCGGCGCCTGGTCGGCACCGAAATCGCCCACGCCGTGCCGCTGACCCTGGTTGCCGGTCTGGGCCACGCGAGTATGGGCAACATGGACTGGGGCGTGCTGGGCTTTCTGCTGATGGGTTCGTTGCCGGGCATCTGGCTGGGCAGCCACCTGACCGGGCGTATCTCCGACGAATTACTGCGCCCGTGCCTGGCGACCATGCTGCTGTTGATCGGCTACAAACTGGCTTTCTGATGTAGGAGCTGCCGAAGGCTGCGATCTTTTGATCTCCGTTTTTACGATCAAGATCAAAAGATCGCAGCCTGAGGCAGCTCCTACGCTGCGGTATGAAGGATGTTGAATTTCATGACGGTCACCGGCAAATCCTCGTAGACCAGATCCTCGACCACCTCCCAACCCAACCCCGCATACAGCGATTGCGCGGCGTCGGTGTACAGATACAGCTGCGGCACTCCCAACGTTTTGGCTTCAGCGACGATCCGGTTAACCAGCTGCGAAGCAATTCCGCGTCCGCGTTCTTCGGCTTTCACGTAGACGCCCGCCAGCCACGGCGTCAGTTGCGGGCGGATCTTCATGTCGCTGTCGATCAGCAGCGCGCCGCCGAGCAACCTGCCGTCTTCAATAGCCACCACCACGCTGGGAATTGCACCCTTGCCACAGGCGGCGCGCATCCGCTCGGTGCGGGCCTCAAGGGTATCGCCGTCACGGAATTCGCCCCATTCCTTGAAGTTGAGTTCGGCCAGTTCCTCAATCAAATGCGGGTGATCGCACAGGTAATCGATGTGCATGGGTTGAACTCCATTTCGTGGGCGGAACAGCCAGCCTAATGTGCTCACAAAAGGTAATCAAATCCGCGTCACGATTACGCCGATGCGGTTGCGCAATGTCGTGGCTGACCTAAGCTTCTGACAAGGCGAAACATATTTGCCGGGCACGACCCCGGAACAATCGCCGCGATGCGCAATCATTAGAGCGTGGATATCAAAAGGAGATGCGCATGCTCATCAGGTCACTGACCCTGACACTCTTGCTGGCGATTGCCGGCCCCTTGTTCGCCGCTGACAATGACTCGCCCATAGCCGGGGATGTGGGACGGGCCCGACCGTTGATCGTAATCGCACAAAGCACCGTCGATCCGGTGTGGGTGGGGTTGAAAAAGTCGCTGGAAGATCCTGCCAACAAGAAAGGTGTGACTGATCGCAACATCAAGGTTTACACCATCCTCAACATGGCCGGTCAGCTCGATGGCAAAGACCTCGGTCAGCAGGACACCATGGCTTTGCTACGGTCGCTGAAACTCGGTGCCGGCGCGTACCCGAAAGTGTTCCTGCTGGGCAAGGACGGCGAGGCCAAGCTCTCGGCCTCGGGCGATGAAGCGAAGTCGGTGGACCTGAAGAAGATCTTCGACACGGTTGATGCATTGCCGGCGAGCGAGAAAGAAATCAGCGCACCGACGGTTGCTGAAACCAAGGCCACGGCCGCCGAACCTGCAGCCAAGAAAGGCGAGAAGGGCGCCAAGCCAACCAAACCGGCGAAACCGAGCAAGCCACCGGAAATGCCGGATGATTGATGGCATGGCCTGATTCAAAAAAAATGGGCGAACTCTGCAGGTCGCCCATTTTTATTGCCCGTCAAAAAGATCGCAGCCTTCAGCAGCTCCTACATGGGATCGGTGTAGGAGCTGCCGAAGGCTGCGATCTTTTGATTTTCAGTCGGCTAAAGCGCTGAGGATCGTGTGAGCAATCTTCACCCGCTCCGGAATCGGAAAGTTCTTGTTCGCCAGAATCACCACGCCGACATCCTTCGACGGCACAAACGCCACGTAACTGCCAAAGCCACCCGTAGACCCGGTTTTGTTCAGCAGCACATTATCCGCCTGCGGTTGCGGCGGGGTCAGCCACTGCACCTTGTGCGGCTGCATGGCCATTTCCGTGCTGTTGCCGGCCAGCAAACGATCGAGGCTGATCGGGTAACGGTACATTTCCCAACCCAGACCCTGAGTCATGTCGCCGACGCTGTAGTAACCGGTGTGGGTGTTGGCGATGGCTTTTTGCAGCGGGGCCTCCAGGCTTGCCGGTTTCAGGTTGACCTGCACGTAACGCAGCATGTCGGCGGCGCTGGTTTTCACGCCGTAAGCTTCTGAATCCATCGCGCCCGGGGTGACGCGCACCGGTTGGTTGTTCTTGTCGTAGCCCTGCGCGTACAGGCTCATTTGCGCTTTCGGCACTTGCAGGTAGGTGTGTTGCAGGCCAAGTTTCGGCAGCAGGGTTTCGCTCATCGCCTGATCATAGGGCTGGCCAAGGGTCTTGGCGGCGAGATAACCGAACAGGCCCAGGCTCGGGTTGGAGTACAGGCGCTGGCTACCGGCCGGGAAGCTCGGTTTCCACTGTTGGTAGTAGCCGAGCATCTTGTCCGCCGAATCCCACGGGTCAGGGAATTGCAGCGGCAGGCCGCCGGCGCTGTAGGTGCCCAATTGCAGCACGCTGATGTTGTCGAAAGCGCTGCCCTTGAGTTCCGGCCAGAGCTGGCTGGCCTTGGTCGACAGGTCCAGTTTGCCGGTCGCCTGCGCATAGCCGGCCAAGGTCGCGGCGAAGGTTTTGCTCACCGAGCCGATCTCGAACAGGGTGTTTTCGCTGACTTTCTGCCCGGTATCCTTGGCGGCGACGCCGTAATTAAAGTAATGCGGTTGGCCGTTGATGGTGATAGCCACGGCCAGGCCCGGAACCTGCTGTTGCTGCATCACCGGGGTGACGGCTTTATTCACCAGAGCTTGCAGTTGCTCGTCGCTCGGCGTGGCAGCCATGCACGCGTTAGCAGCGAAAATTACGCCGAATGCGCTGCAGGAAATGACTTTTCTCGGGTTGATGAAGGACATGAGTGAACCACTCTCCATGAGTGTTGAGGGTGATATCCCGCTACACTGCGGGCAATTGAAACGTTGCTCGACTGATCAGCGCCGACAATTTAGGCAGTCTGGCACTCGTCGACAAACGATGATATTTCGCATGAGCCATTAGAAAAATTTGGGACCTGGCATGATTCGACCTCAACTGCCGCTCAATGCGCTGCGCGCATTCGAAGCCTCGGCGCGGCATCTGAGCTTTACCCGCGCCGCTGTGGAATTGTGCGTGACCCAGGCGGCGGTGAGCCATCAGGTCAAAAGCCTTGAGGCGCAGCTCAATGTCACCCTGTTCAAACGCCTGCCTCGTGGGCTGATGCTGACCAGTGAAGGGGAGACCCTGTTGCCGGTTTTGACCACCTCATTCGATCACATCGCGCAGATGCTCGAGCGACTGGCCGGCGGTCAGTATCGGGACATGTTGACCGTGGGTGCCGTCGGAACCTTTGCGGTCGGTTGGCTGCTGCCACGGCTGGCAGACTTCCAGGCGAAACATCCGCTCATAGATTTGCGCCTGTCGACCAATAACAACCGGGTCGACGTCGCCGCCGAGGGGCTGGATTACGCGATTCGTTTTGGCGCCGGGGCGTGGCACGGGATCGAGGCAACGCGTCTGCTGGATGCGCCACTGTCGGTGTTGTGCGTGCCGGAAATTGCCCGGCAGTTGCATACCCCGGGCGATCTGCTGCAACAGCGCTTGCTGCGTTCCTATCGCACCGATGAATGGCCGGAGTGGTTTCATGCCGCAGGCCTGGCGACCCACGCGGCGCCGCCGCAGAGCATTGTCTTCGATTCGTCGCTGGCGATGATGGAAGCCGCGCTGCAGGGCAGCGGAGTCGCATTGGCACCACCGCTGATGTTCGCCCGGCAACTGGCAGCGGACGTGATTCGCCAGCCGTTTGCGATTGAAATCACCACCGGCAGTTATTGGCTGACGCGCCTGCAGTCGCGCCCGGAGACGGCGGCAATGCTCGCCTTCAAAAACTGGCTGCTACAAATCTCTGCCTGACCCAAATCCTTTGTAGGAGCTGCCGCAGGCTGCGATCTTTTGACTTTGATTTTTGAAGATCAAGATCAAAAGATCGCAGCCTGCGGCAGCTCCTACAGGGGGAAGGCATCAGCGCACCAGACACGGCCGCTTGTTATCGAACGTCCACCCCGGTATCAAACACTGCATCGCCACGCTGTCATCCCGTGCGCCGAGACCCATGCCTTTGTACAGTTCGTGGGCCTTGGCCACCTGATCCATGTCCAGTTCCACACCCAGCCCCGGTTTCTGCGGCACTTGCACGCAACCGTCGACAATTTGCAGTGGTGCCTTGGTCAGACGCTGGCCGTCCTGCCAGATCCAGTGCGTGTCGATGGCGGTGATGTCGCCCGGTGCCGCCGCCGCGACGTGGGTAAACATTGCCAGGGAAATATCGAAGTGGTTGTTGGAGTGTGAGCCCCAGGTCAGGCCCCACTCATGACACAACTGCGCGACACGTACCGAGCCCTGCATGGTCCAGAAGTGCGGGTCGGCCAACGGAATGTCCACCGACTGCAGCTGAATGGCGTGGCCCATCTCGCGCCAGTCGGTGGCGATCATGTTGGTCGCCGTCTTCAGCCCAGTGGCGCGGCGGAACTCGGCCATGACTTCACGCCCCGAGTAACCGTTTTCCGCACCGCACGGGTCTTCGGCGTAAGCCAGCACCTTATGTTGATCGCGGCACAGGCGGATCGCTTCTTTCAGTGACCAGGCGCCGTTCGGATCGAGGGTGATTCGCGCCTCGGGAAAGCGTTCGGCCAGAGCCGTCACGGCTTCGATTTCCGCGTCGCCACTGAGCACGCCGCCCTTGAGTTTGAAGTCCTGGAAACCGTATTTCGCCTGCGCCGCTTCGGCCAGACGCACCACCGCTTCGGCGCTCATGGCTTTCTCGTGACGGACGCGGAACCAGTCGTTATCGGCATCCGGTTCGCTGCGGTAGGCGAGGTCGGTCTCGCGTTGATCGCCGACGTAAAACAGATAACCGAGCATCTTCACTTGGTCGCGTTGCTGGCCTTCGCCGAGCAGCGCCGCGACCGGTACGTCGAGGTGTTGCCCGAGCAGGTCGAGCAGGGCGGCTTCGAGTCCGGTGACCGCGTGGATGGTGATGCGCAGGTCGAACGTCTGCAGGCCACGGCCGCCGGCGTCACGCTCGGCGAAGGTCTGGCGCACCTGATTGAGGATCTTCTGATAGTTGCCGATTGTGCTGCCGAGCACCAGGCTGCGGGCATCCTCCAGCGTCTGGCGGATGCGCTCGCCACCGGGCACTTCACCGACGCCAGTGTGGCCGGCGTTGTCCTTGAGAATGACGATATTGCGGGTGAAAAACGGCCCGTGGGCGCCGCTCAGGTTGAGCAGCATGCCGTCGTGGCCGGCCACGGGAATCACCTGCATGTCAGTGATGATTGGCGCTTTGGCGGTGTCGTGTGCGGTCATGTTTTTATCCTTGTCAGCATCTTTAAAAAGGAAGTCATGCGTGCTTTGGCGCGGCCTCGGCCACGGCGAGGTCAGCAGCGTGTTTCGGGGTGGTGCGTGCAGCGAAGACGATGATCGCGGCGATGATCGAGGTCGCGGCCAGGCCGTAGAGGCCGCCCTGAATCGAGCCGGTGTGTTCTTCGAGCAAGCCGAAGGTGGTCGGCGCGACGAAGCCGCCGAGGTTGCCCACTGAATTGATCAACGCAATTACTGCCGCGGCGATCCGTGCATCCAGATAGGCCTGCGGAATCGGCCAGAACAAAGACGAGGCGGACTTGAAGCCCAGCGCGGCAAAACAGATCGCGACAAAGGCGAAGATCGGCCCGCCGGTGGTGGACATGAACATCCCTGCTGCGGCGATCAACAACGCGGTGGCGACCCAGGCTTGCTGGTGCTTCCACTTGGCCGAGAAAGCGGCGAAGGCGTACATGCCGACGATCGACAGCAGCCACGGGATCGAATTGAACAGCCCGACCTGGAAGTCACTCATCTCGCCCATTTTCTTGATGATGCTCGGCAGCCAGAACGTCGCGGCGTAGATGGTCAGTTGAATGAAAAAGTAGATCAGGCAGAACAGGATGATTTGCCGGTCCTTGAGCAGTTTGCCCATCGATGGGCGGATCGGCGTCGCGGCTTCGCGGGCCTTCTGTTCATCGTCGATGGCGTTGACCAGTGCGTCCTGTTCGGCGCGGGTCAGCCATTTCGCGTCGTGGGGTTTGGCGTCGAGCCAGAACCAGACGAACACGCACAGCCCGACGGAAAACATGCCCTCGATGAAGTACATCCATTGCCAGCCGTGCATGCCGAGGCCGTTGATCTGCAAGAGCAGGCCGGACAACGGGCCGGAAATCAGCGAGGCGACTGCCGATCCGCTGAGGAAAATCGCGATCGCCTTGCCGCGTTCGGCGCCGGGCAGCCAGCGGGTGAAGTAGTAGATCACCCCGGGAAAGAACCCGGCTTCGGCCACGCCGAGCAGAAAGCGCAGGATGTAAAAGTGCGTTTCGTTCTGGATGAACGCCATGCCGGCGGCGACCAGGCCCCAGGTAAGCATGATGCGGGTGAGCCAGATGCGCGCGCCGACTTTCTGCAAAAGCATGTTGGACGGCACTTCGAACAGCGCATAACCGATGAAGAACAGACCGGCGCCGAAGCCGTAGGCGGCAGCCCCGATGCCCAGATCATGTTCCATGTGAGTGCGGACGAAACCGATGTTCACCCGGTCAATGTAATTGACGATGAACATGATCACGAAGAGCGGCAGGACGTGGCGTTTCACTTTCGAGATGGCGGACGCGAGTGTCGAATCGACGCCCTCGTTCATCCCGGAGACGGAGGTTTTCACTTGGTTTTTCTCCCACTGATTATTTTTATGCGGGGTAGGGCTGAGTGTTGCGTTGTTGATAGACATCATACAACTGAGATTTTTTGTCCTACAAGTGGGGTATAGCGATTAAATTTGTCTGGTGGGCAGATTTCTTATTTCTTTTTGGCGGTTTACCCCGTTTTTGTTGACCTAGATTGCTCGTGTCAGCCGCGTTTCATCGTTTTTCATGTCAACGTTCAAACAGCTCAGCCACCTTGTCTATTCCGGTTTTTTGAATTTTATTGAATGTTGTCATACAAGTTGGTGGCTATTTCAGCACTAAAATCGATCTCGTCAGCCACCGCGCAGTGCTACGATCGACAAGCCCCGATGACCGGAACCGATCATGCAAGAAGACCTCGACGCCCCTGCGCCCAAACGTGCACACAACCTCGCACACGATCTGGTGGAGAAACTTACCCAGAGCATCCTGCTTGGCCAGTTGTCGCCCGGTGACAAGCTGCCGTCGGAGAACGCCATCGTTCAGGAGCACGGCGTCAGTCGCACGGTGGTGCGCGAAGCGATTTCCAAGTTGCAGGCCTCGGGCCTGGTCGAGACGCGGCACGGCATCGGCAGTTTCGTCATCGAGCGCGCTGCCGAGCAGGGCTTGCGCCTGAATGTCGACACCGCGCTCGGACTACGCAGCATTCTGGAATTGCGCATGGGTCTGGAGACACAGGCCGCGGCGCTGGCGGCGCTACGGCGCAGTGAGCAGCAATTGCTGCAGATGCGTCAGGCGCTGGATGACTATCAGCGTCTGCTGGACAGCAATGACAGTTGTGTCGAGGCTGATCGACGTTTTCATCTGCTGATCGCCGAGGCCACCGGCAACGTCTGCTTCAGCGAAATCATGCAGCACCTGGGCAGCGCGATGATTCCGCGTCAGCGGCTCAATGCCGCCGAGCGTGGCGCGGCGGATCTGAGCAAGCTGGGGCAGTTGGCCCATCTGGAGCACGAAGCGATCCTGAATGCGATCAAACGGCAGGATCCGGACGCAGCGCGCGCGGCCATGTGGCTGCACTTGACCAACAGCCGCGACCGCTTCAGTGCGCAGGGCTGATGGCCGTTGGTCTGCTCGATAGCACCGCCTGCGCAGGCACGCTTCCAAGCTGTATGGCCCGGGTTCTCCGGACCTCCTTGGTGAGGTGTGTCATGGCTAATGATTTGCTGTTTCAAGGTGGTGTGCTACCGACCGATCCGACCCGTCCAGTACCCGGCACGGATGAGCCGACACTGACCGATCACGATGCGCCGCCGGGCATGAGCCCGGGACGTGATCCGTTGAGTGATGCCGATCGGCCGGAAGACTGGAAGGACCCGGCGGCGGACGATGATGTGCCGCCGGCGGATGAGCCGACGCCGTTGTCGGATGATCGCAGATAGTGAAAAAAACCGGCCTTGGTGCCGGTTTTTTTGTGGGTGGTCAGTTGCAGTGTGTGTTGTTCATGTGGGCCTCATCGCGGGCAAGCCCGCTCCCACAGTGGTCAGTGGTGTCATGCCGCATGTCCTGTGGGAGCTGGCTTGCCAGCGATGGCGGCCACAATGTCGCTGAAAATCAGAGATCAGACTTCAAGGGTACGAACCACCACCCGCCGCTCCAGATTCAACGCCAGCACACTGATCAACACCACCGCCGCGCCAATCAGAACCATCAGCGACGGCTGCTCGCCGAGGCCCACTGAAGCAATCCCCATCGCCGTCGGCGGTATCAAATAAAGCGTCATCGTCGCCCGGCTCAAGTCCACATGCCTGAGCACAAAGCCCCAGGCCAGATAAGCCAGCGCGCTGGGAAACACCCCTAACGCCAGCACCGCGCACTGCACGCGCAACGGCGCCTTCAGCACTGCATCGCTCAGCCCCGGCAGATAAATCAGCAACAGCAGCGTCCCCGACCACACCGCATAACAGGCCAGACTGAAGCCGTCATAACGTCGGGCGTGGTGTTTTTGCAGGGCGAAGTAAATGCTCCATGACAGCGCCGCCAGCAGAATCAGCAAGCCGTGCGCGTCGATCTGCCCCAGGCCACGATCACCACGCCGACCAGCCCCAGCAATACGCAGCCCCAACGCCAGACACTGACCTGATCCTTGAACACGTAACGCGCCAGCAGCGTACTGAACAGCGGGCTCGACTGCGCCAGTACGCTGGAGGCGCCGGCGCTGACGCTTTGCTGGCCGATGTTCAGCGCCACGTGATGCAGGCTGACCGCGAACAAGCCCAAGGCGAACAGCAGCGGCACATCGCGCGGTTGCGGCAGGCGAATACCTTTGAAGGCAGCGATGACAGCCATGAACACCGACGCCAAAAGAAACCGCAGCAACGCCAGATGCCCGGGGTCGTAGGCTTGCAGGCCGATGTGAATGCCGGTCGGCGAATAGGCCCAGCAGCCGACCACGAAAGCCATGGCCAGAATGATTTTTACAGGAGAGGGAGACGGCATGATCGGCGCACCGCAGAGGTTGATGCGCCGAGTATCCGGGCGCGCAACAATTCGCCACAACTGACTTATACTGCGCTGAATGTTCACTTTGAGTGATGAGTATGGAGCTGGCGCAGATCCGCATGTTCAAGACCGTGGCCGACGAGGGCAGCATTGCCCGCGCCGCTGAAAAGCTGTTTTGTGTGCCGTCGAACATCACCGCACGGATCAAGGCGCTGGAAGCGGAACTCGGCGTCGCGCTGTTTCTGCGCGAGGGGCGCGGGCTGCGGATCAGCCCGGCGGGGCAGACGTTTCTGGCGTATGCCGAGCGGATTCTGGCGCTGACCGCCGAAGCCAAACGCGCGGTGGATCCCGCCGCCGAACCCTCCGGGCCGCTGCGTATCGGCGCGATCGAATCCTCGGCCACCGGGCGTTTGCCGCGTCTTTTGGCGAGGTTTCACAAGCGCTTTCCGCGAGTGGCACTGGAGCTGACGACCGGCACCTGGAGCCAGTTGCTCGACGATACTGTCAACCATCGCCTCGACGGCGCCATCGTCGCAGTGGACGTCGAGCGATCGCAGCTCAAACGCACACCGATGTACCGCGAAGAACTGCTGCTGATTGCCTCGACGTCATTCGGGCCGGTGCGCGACATCCACGATCTGCAGGACAAAACCGTGTTCATGTGGCCGCAAGGCTGCCCGTATCGGGCGGCGCTGGAGCACTGGTTGTTGCGTCAGGGCCAGGCGCTGCCGATTGTCAGCCTGGCGAGTTACGGGGCGATTGTCGGTTGCGTAAGTGCCGGCGCCGGGGTCGCGCTGGTGCCCAAAGGGGTGTTCGAGCAATACGCCAAAGGCGCTGGCTGCGTGGGCTATGAGTTTCCTGAACTGACAGCGATCGACAACCTGTTTTACTGGCACGAAAACGCCGGGGTGCACCCAGCGCGTGAGGCGTTCGTGGCGATGTTGCGCGAAGAATTCCTCTGACTCCATCCGTGTAGGAGCTGCCGCAGGCTGCGATCTTTTGATCTGGCTTTTCAATAACAAGATCAAAAGATCGCAGCCTGCGGCAGCTCCTACAGGGATGGGTTCAGGGAGTTAGGTCGCGCATCAGCAGGCCAAAGCGCAAATCCACCGCATCCGGAATCGGCAGGTACACCGTGTGCCCGTCGCCGGGCGCGACTTCGATGGCTTCGCCCTTGGCACTCTGCAACTGGTGCAGATCGAAATGGAAGTTGCCCTTGGGCGTCATCAGCTCCAGATGATCGCCCAAGGCAAAACGGTTCTTCACCTTGACCTCGGCCAACCGGTCGCGGCGCTCGCCGGTCAGTTCGCCAACGAACTGCTGACGCTCGGACACCGAGCTGCCGTTCTGATAATTCTGGTATTCGTCATGCACATGGCGGCGCAGGAAACCTTCGGTGTAGCCGCGCTGGGCCAGTGATTCCAGATCGGTCATCAGGCTGCGATCAAACTCGCGCCCGGCCATCGCGTCATCAATTGCCCGGCGATAGACCTGAGTGGTGCGCGCGCAATAGAAGTGCGATTTGGTCCGGCCCTCGATCTTCAGCGAATGCACGCCCATGCGCGTCAGGCGCTCGACATGCTGCACCGCGCGCAGATCCTTGGCGTTCATGATGTAGGTGCCGTGCTCGTCTTCAAATGCCGGCATCAACTCATCGGGGCGATTGGCTTCCTGCAGCAGGAACACCTGATCGGTCGGCGCGCCGATGCCCAGGGTCGGCTCCGGCTGGAAGGTCTGCACGATCTCGCCGAGCTGGTTTTCCGTGGCTTGCTGCGCCGAATACTTCCAGCGGCAGGCGTTGGTGCAGGTGCCCTGATTGGCATCGCGCTTGTTCATGTAGCCCGACAGCAGGCAGCGCCCGGAGTAGGCCATGCACAGCGCGCCGTGAACGAAGACCTCCAATTCCATGCCCGGTACCTGTTCACGGATTTCGCCGATTTCTTCCAGCGACAGCTCCCGCGAAAGGATGATCCGGCTCAGCCCCTGTTGCTGCCAGAACTCGACGCTCGCCCAGTTCACCGTGTTGGCCTGCACCGAAAGGTGGATCGGCATCTGCGGAAAATGCCGGCGCACCAGCATGATCAGACCCGGGTCGGACATGATCAGGGCGTCCGGTGCCATCTCGATTACCGGCGCCAGATCCTTGAGAAAAGTCTTCAGTTTGGCGTTGTGCGGGGCGATGTTGACCACCACGTAAAAGCGCTTGCCCTGAGCCTGCGCTTCGCGAATGCCGAGGGCGAGGTTGGCGTGGTCGAATTCGTTGTTGCGCACCCGCAGGCTGTAGCGCGGCTGGCCGGCGTAGACCGCATCGGCACCGTAGGCGAAGGCGTAGCGCATGTTCTTCAGGGTGCCGGCGGGGGCGAGCAATTCCGGGGCGGCGAGGGGGAGGTCTGGCTTCATGGCGGCATCGGTCGCAAAAGCGCGGCAGGGTAGTGCAGCGGCAAGTGCGGTTTATTGATCTGGATCTACGTTTGAGTTTGCGAAGTTTATCTGTGCAGAAAGGGCACAGATCATGTCCCGGTTCCACTGTGTTCGGTTTGACGATGGCTGCCTAACATTCGCTTATCAAATCAACCGAAGGAGGACTTTCCCATGCAGAACTTTACGCGCCGCTTTCTCACCGCTTGTGCATTTTCCGGTGTACTGGCCAGCACCGGGGCCATCGCCGACAGCCACCCGACCATTCGGGCGATGTCAGGCGCTACGCCGGTCGATCACCTGCCAGCCGGCAAATCGGCCCTGATCGTGATCGACTTTCAGAATGAATACTTCAGCGGCAAGATGCCGATCCCGGACGGTGCCGCTGCGCTGGCGAAAACCCGTGAGCTGATCACGTTCGCCGACAGCCACAAAATCCCGGTGTACCACGTGCAGCACATTGCACCGGCCGGTTCTGCGGTGTTTGCCATTGATGGCGAGACGGTGAAGTTTCACAAGGACATGCAGCCGCGCCCACAAGACGTTGTCCTGCAAAAAAACACCGTCAGCGTGTTCGCCAGCACCGACCTTGACCAGCAACTGAAAAAGGCCGGCATCCAGACCCTGATCATATCCGGCCTGATGACCCACGCCTGCGTGGCGGGTGCCGCGCGGGATGCCGCGCCTTTGGGCTACGCCGTGATTGTCGCGTCCGATGCCTCGGCGACCCGCGCCATCACTCGGGCCAACGGCGTGTCCATCGACAAGGATTCGCTGCACAAAGCCGCGCTGGCGGAAGTCGAAGACACCTTCGGCGACGTGTTGGGCACTGCGCAGATCGTCAAACTGCCGGTGCGCTGATTAGCCGGGCTGCATCGTCCAGGCAATCTATGCTCCATGAACAAAGATGGCACTCGCGCGCGCCCCGGCTGACTAAGGTTCGGGGCGTGCGAGACGCCTGACTGACATGGATCGGACATGAACGAAAAAACCCTGCAATTCAAATCCCTCACCGTGCTGTTGTTGCTGGTGACGGTCGCCTTCATCTGGATTCTGCTGCCGTTCTACGGCGCGGTGTTCTGGGCGGTGATTCTCGGCATTCTGTTTGCGCCGATGCAGCGCAAGTTACAGATCAAATTCGGCTGGCAGCGCAACCTGACAGCGCTTTGCACGTTGGGCATCTGCCTGGTCATCGCGATTCTGCCGGTGATCATCCTCAGCGTGCTGTTGGTCCAGGAAGGCGCGACGCTGTACAACAACATCGAAAGCGGCCAACTCGACATCGGTGCCTATCTGGCGCAGTTCAAACACAGTCTGCCCCCGTACTTTCAACATCTGCTCGATCGCTTTGGCATGGGTGAACTCAACGGCCTGCGCGAGAAAATCGTCAAGGCGTCGATGCAGGGCAGCCAGGTGCTGGCCAGCCAGGCGTTCAGTTTCGGCCAGGGTACGTTCGAGTTCGTGGTCAGCTTCGGCATCATGCTGTACCTGCTGTTTTTCTTTCTGCGCGATGGCGCTGAACTGGTGCGCAAGATTCGCACCGCAGTACCGCTGGAAGAGAATCACAAACGCCGTTTGCAGTTGAAATTCAATCGGGTGGTCCGCGCGACGGTCAAGGGCAACCTGGTGGTGGCGGTCACTCAAGGGGCACTGGGCGGGGCGATTTTCTGGTTTCTCGACATTCCCAGCGCGTTGCTCTGGGCGGTGCTGATGGGCTTTCTGTCACTGTTGCCGGCGGTGGGCGCGGGGATCGTCTGGGCACCGGTGGCGGTGTACTTCCTGCTCAGCGGGATGATCTGGCAGGGCGTGGTGCTGGGGCTGTTCGGGGTGTTTGTGATCGGCCTGGTGGACAACGTGCTGCGCCCGATCCTGGTCGGCAAGGACACGCGCATGCCGGATTACATGATCCTGATCTCGACCCTCGGCGGCCTCGCAGTGTTCGGCCTCAACGGTTTCGTGATCGGGCCGCTGATCGCGGCGCTGTTCATGTCCAGTTGGGCGCTGTTCATCGAGACCAAACCGAGAGTCCAGTTGCCTTAAGCGTGGAATGGCGTGCTGACGATTTTCTGCGACAGGGCCTGCGCTGCGGGCAGTGAAGTGAGCGGGCCGCTGATCGGCTCGCCATCGCGCACCAGATACCAGCAGGCGAGCAATCCCGACGCTCGGAGCGATGCGGGAACGGCGCTGCCGACCACCGACATGATTTGAACCTGAGCCATGACAAGTACCTCCATCAATCTGTGGAGCTACCTTAGGGATTCGCTGCGCTCAGGGACAATCAACGCTTTCGATAGTGGTCATTGATCACAGTGAGGACTGTGTCAGTCGACAACCTGGTCGAGCATGTGCACCACTTCACGCTCATTGAGCAGGCCCTTGTGCACGAGATTCTCCGCCAGCAGCGAAAGAAACTTGGCGCAGCGGTGGCCTTCCAGGTGTTTCAGTTCAGTCAGCGCGCTGTACACCTTGCTTGAAGTGCACAGGCCGACGATGCGGTGCGGATTCTGTGTAGGCATGGGTCGTCCTTGTTTTTATCAACCTGTTGTTTACGGACGGATTCAGATTGCGGTTCCGTCATGACAAATAGATGACCGTTTTGTGTTTTGCCCTCGACGGTCAAGTCCATCATGCCGACTTTAGCTGCCGGGACTGTCCTCACAGCGACCTTGGCGAGATTTTTTCAGACTTTGCCCGACCGACGGTCATAAAAAAGCCCCGCTATAAAGCGGGGCTCGTTGTTCGTGATTACCAGCGCGGGCCACCGTAGTAGCCGTGTGGCCGGCCGTAGTAGCCGCGTGGTGGGCCGTAGTAGACCGGGCCAGGCACGTAGACCGGTTGTTGCACATAGACCGGCGCCGGTTGGTAGTAGACCGGTGGCGGCGGTTGTTGCACATAAACCGGTGCCGGCTGAGCGTAAACAGGCTGTTGCACGTAGACCGGCCGGTCCTGATTGATCAATGCCGAGCCGATGATGGCCGAGCCGACGATCGCACCAAACACTGCCGGACCCTGCCAGCCACCGCCGTGGGCTTCTGCCTGACCTGTGATAGCGAATGCACCAATCAACAAGGCCACGATGGGGAGTTTACGAATCATGATAATTCCTCGGTTCTTCGACCCGGCGTCCGGGCCTGCACCAGGCCCAAAGTTGTCGCGGGGATACTTCTATGACAGCGAAATTCTGAAAATCAGCACAGCCGCTGGGTAAATTTTGTGTAAGGTCTGTACCGGCTTCTTTACCGGTCGGTCAAAGGGGCTCGCGGCCCGTTGCAGACAGGCGCTTATGATCGTCCAGAACCCGATGGAATGGCTAACTCCGTCCATCCGAAAGTCCGTTTTGAAGGAGAAGTTTCATGCAGATGAATCCCAACAAAGACACCCAACTGTGCATGTCCCTGTCCGGGCGCCCGGGGAATTTCGGTCTGCGCTTTCATAACCATTTGTACGAGCAGTTGGGCCTGAACTTCTATTACAAGGCGTTCAGCAGCCAGGATCTGCCGGGAGCCGTCGGCGGCATTCGTGCGCTGGGGATTCGTGGTTGTGGCGTGTCGATGCCGTTCAAGGAAGCGTGCATCGCGCTGGTCGATGAGCTGGATGCGTCGGCAGCCGCGATCCAGTCGATCAACACCATCGTCAACACCAACGGCCATCTCAAGGCCTACAACACCGATTACATCGCCATCGCGCAATTGCTGGAAACCCACGCGGTGCCAAAGGATACGACGTTCGCCCTGCGCGGCAGCGGCGGCATGGCCAAAGCGGTGGCCAGTGCCTTGCGCGATGGTGGCTACAAGAACGGCTTGATCGTTGCGCGTAACGAGCGCGCCGGACGGGTTCTGGCGGACTCGCTGGGCTATCGCTGGCAGGCGGAGCTGGGCGAAGAGCGGCCGCAGATGCTGATCAATGTCACCCCGGTGGGCATGGACGGCGGGCCGGAAGCCGGGCAACTGGCGTTCGAACCAGAAGTGATCAAGGCCGCCGACACCGTGTTCGATGTGGTGGCGATCCCGTCGGAAACGCCGCTGATCGTGCGCGGGCGAGCCGAAGGTAAAAAGGTCATCACCGGGCTGGAGGTGATTGCGATCCAGGCGCTGGAGCAATTTGTGCTGTACACCGGAGTGCGGCCAAATGAAGAGCAGTTTGCGGCGGCGGTGAATTTCGCCCGCAGTTGATGTTCAGGACTGTATGTGTTGAATAAGTTGGCCCCATCGCTGGCAGGCCAGCTCCCACAGGTGTCAGGTTGCAACACTGATAGGTGAGCAACCACAAATTCTGTGGGAGCTGGCTTGCCAGCGATGAATTCAACCCGGTTTATCGGGTTACCTATACTGCAGCCCCAGCAAGCCCAGACTTGCCCCTCACAAAAAACCTGATCGAGGCTCCCCATGCATCCGCCCATCCTCAACCTGCACCAGGTCGAACTCGAACCCCTGCCCGAAGCCCTTGCCCCGGAAGGCGAAGCCGCCGGTCGCTACCAGCAGCGCCTGGCGCGCATCGGCCAGCAGCTTGGCGCGCAGAAGCTGGGTTACCGCTTGTACGCGTTGCCACCCGGCATGCGTGGCAGCCCGTTTCACAGCCATCGGGTCAATGAAGAGATGTTCTATGTCGTAGCCGGCGAGGGCGAAGTACGGTTGGGCGCAGAGCGCTTTGCGATCCGCGCGGGTGATGTGATTGCCTGCCCGCCGGGTGGCCCGGAAATGGCGCACCAGATCATCAACACCAGCGATGCCGAGTTGCGTTATCT
The DNA here is from genome assembly GCF_040729435.1 of Pseudomonas sp. HOU2. NCBI lineage: Bacteria > Pseudomonadati > Pseudomonadota > Gammaproteobacteria > Pseudomonadales > Pseudomonadaceae > Pseudomonas > Pseudomonas sp. HOU2. Next base: position 5,554,891 of record NZ_CP160398.1, read on the forward strand.
GGCGGTCAGCACCCAGCAGCAACCGGATATCTGCGAATACCCGGACTCCAACAAATACGCGGTGATGGACAACTTCAAGGTCGATGCCCAAGGCAATGCGTCAGGCTTTGTTGCCGTGGCGCGGCAGGCGGATGGGGTGGATTACTGGGATGGTGAATAACCCGTAGATCTCATGTAGGAGTGAGCCTGCTCGCGATGGCGGTCTGTCAGGCACTGAAATTCTGAATGAACCGGCGCAATCGCGAGCAGGCTCACTCCTACAAGGTATTGTGGTGATTATTCGAGGCGCGCCAGACGCTCTTCCAGTGCGGCAATCCGTGCTTCCAGTTCTTCGATGCGTTCAACTGACACACCGCTGGTCGCGCGCTCTCCAGGATTCTGCCGCGCCGCCAGGATCGCCTCGATATCTGCCGGATCGCTCAGTGCATGGGTGTAGCGGTCTTCACGCTGACCGGCCTGACGGGGAATCAAAACCGCCAGCCCACGCGCGATCAAGCGCTCGAGCTGATGCACCACCTGCTCGGCATCTTCGAAATCATGCATGCGGCCACTGCGGGTCAGCAGCTCATTCACCGTTTGTGGGCCACGCAGGAACATCAAACCGGTGAGAATGACCTGGGCCGGCACCAGCTCCAGCGCCTTGTCGAGCTTGTGCTCCCAGCGATCAGCGCGACTGCCCATGACCAGTTTCGCGTAACCGTGGCTTTCCAGCGCTCGCAAGCTTTGGCCAACCTGACCTTGAGTCAGGTTCATCACCGGTTCGCGGCTGGTTTTCTGATTGCAGGCCAGCACCAGCGCATTAAGGGTCAGCGGATAGGTTTCCGGGCTGGTGGCCTGTTTTTCGATCAACGCACCCAGAATGCGGATTTCCGTGGCGTTGAGCCGTGGTTCGTCGGTGGTGGTTGCTAGTTCGGTGGTCATCGCGCGTTCCCTCAGCAGTCGAAGGCGCCTAGCCTAATCCTTGGCTAACAAAAGGCAAGCCGTGTGGTCATCAAGCATGGCTATAATCGCCTCCACGTTCCACCCAGCCACTACACGAGACTGCCATGACCATTTCCCTGTACGCCGCATCCGTCCCGGTTTTTCAACAAATGCTCAACGCCCTGAGCGATGTCCTGAAAAAGGCTGAAGCCCACGCCACCGAAAAAAACATCGACCCGAACGCCTTCCTGCAAGCGCGCCTGTACCCGGACATGTTCCCGCTGGTGCGTCAGGTGCAGATCGCGGTCGACTTCGCCAAAGGCGTGTCCTCGCGTCTGGCCGAAGTCGAAATCCCGAAATATGACGACACCGAAACTACCTTCACCGAGCTGCAGGCGCTGATCGCCAAGGTCCTGGCCTACATCGGCGAGATCAAGCCGGAGCAGATCAACGGCAAGGAAGGCATCGAGATCGTGACCCGTCCGGGCACGCCGAAAGAGAAGCGCTTCAGCGGCCAGGCCTACCTGCTGAGCTACGGTCTGCCGCAGTTCTTCTTCCACGTGACCACTGCCTATGACCTGCTGCGTCATAACGGTGTTGAAGTGGGCAAACGCGATTACATGGGCGCGTACTAAATCGTTAGAAGCCCTCACCCTAGCCCTCTCCCAAGGGGAGAGGGGACTGATCGCGTTGTTTGTTCGAGATACGCCGACCTGATCTATCGAGTCGAACTCAAGACTTGAATGCGACAAAGATCGGCTCCCTTTCCCCCTCGCCCCCTTGGGGGAGAGGGTTGGGGTGAGGAGGGAAAGATCTCAGCCACAAAAAAGCCCGCCAAGGTTCACTCCTTGGCGGGCTTTTCATTGCAGCAATTGTTACGCAGTGCGCTGGGCTTTCGCTTCTTCACCCAGGCAAGCCGCTGCGGTGAACAGCACGTCAGTGGACGAATTCAGCGCAGTCTCCGCCGAATCCTGCAGCACACCAATGATGAAACCAACCGCCACCACCTGCATGGCAATCTCGCTCGGGATGCCGAACAGGCTGCACGCCAGCGGAATCAGCAGCAGCGAACCGCCGGCCACGCCCGACGCGCCACAGGCGCAGATCGCCGCGACGACGCTGAGCAGGATCGCGGTCGGGATGTCCACGGCAATCCCCAGCGTGTGTACCGCTGCCAGGGTCAGTACGGTGATGGTGATCGCTGCGCCGGCCATGTTGATGGTTGCGCCCAATGGGATCGATACCGAGTAGGTGTCTTCGTGCAGGCCCAGACGTTTACTCAGTTCCAGGTTGACCGGAATGTTCGCCGCCGAGCTGCGGGTGAAGAACGCGGTGATGCCGCTTTCGCGCAGGCACTTGAGGGTCAGCGGGTACGGGTTGCGACGCAGTTTCCAGAACACGATCAGCGGGTTCATCACCAGCGCGACGAACAGCATGCAGCCCAGCAGTACGCCGAGCAGGTGCGCGTAACCGATCAGTGCGCCGAAGCCCGAGGTCGCGAGCGTCGAGGCCACCAGACCGAAAATGCCCAGAGGTGCGAAGCGAATCACCACGCGCACGATCAGCGTCACGCCGTTGGACAGATCGCCAACCACTTCGCGGGTGGTGTCACCGGCGTGGCGAATCGCGACGCCCATGCCGATCGCCCAGGCCAGAATGCCGATGAAGTTGGCGTTCATCAGGGCGCTGACCGGATTATCGACCACGCTCAACAGCAGGCTCTGCAAGACTTCAGTGATCCCGCCCGGCGCGGTCACCGCGACGTTGTCGGTGGACAGCACCAGATGCGAGGGAAACGCCATGCTGGCGACAACCGCGACCACCGCCGCAGCAAAGGTACCGAGCAGGTACAGAAACAGAATCGGCCGGATGTGGGTTTCCTGACCGTGCTTGTGGTTGGCAATCGACGCCATCACCAGCACGAACACCAGAATCGGCGCCACGGCTTTCAGCGCCGAGACAAACACCTTGCCGATGAATGCGGAGCCTTTCGCCGCTTCCGGAGCGAACAGCGCCAAGGCGATACCGGCAATCAGGCCGATCAGGATCTGCGTGACCAGGCTGAGGTTTTTCAGGCGTTGCAATAGAGAAGGGGATGAAGCGGTCATAACGGCATCTCTGATTTTTTATAGGGTGCAAGGTTGCGTGAAACCGGTGATACATCGGGGGCAGATCACCGGCACGAACCGAAAAGGCTGACGCGCCATCAACGCTGTTAAACAGGCCGCTGAATAGGGTGTACGTTTTTCAGGGCGCGGACTTTATCACAGCGTAGGCGTTATCCTTCAGGCCTGTGACGATCTGCCACCGGATAGATCGGCAAGTCGGCAGGTTTGTGCAAGTCAGTCCGGAAACACTCTGTTAAGATTCACCATCCTCATCTTCATAGTCTGCCAGCGGGCCTTTCGGTCATCGCTGGTGTCGTCGTTTTGCTGGAGTTGCTCATGCTGTTGCCCATTCTTCTGTTGTCCGCCGCCGGATTCACGGTGCTGACCACAGAATTCGTCATCGTCGGCCTGTTGCCGGCCATTGCCCGTGACCTGGCGGTAACCATTCCGCAGGCGGGTTTGCTGGTGACTCTATTCGCTTTCACGGTGGCGATGTTCGGTCCATTTTTGACCGCGTATTTCGCCCGGTTCGAGCGGCGCAAGCTGTTCATCACCATTCTGATCATGTTCGGCCTGGCCAACACCGTTGCGGCGCTGGCGCCGAACATCTGGGTCATGGCCATTGCCCGTCTGATTCCGGCGCTCGGCCTGCCGGTGTTCTGGGCCTTGGCCAGTGAGACCGCAGTCGACATCGTCGGCCCGGATCACGCTGGCCGCGCGATTGCCAAGATCGGCTTCGGCATTGTTTGCGCGACGGTGTTCGGCATTCCGGTGGGCACGTTGATTTCCGATGCGTTCGGCTGGCGCAGTGCGTTCGCGATTCTGGCGGTGATCGCTTTCGCCAAGGCCTTGCTGCTGTTTGTTTACCTGCCGAAAACCAGCCTGCACCAGCATCAGGTCAGTTTCGCTTCGCAGTTCAAGATCCTGCGCAACCCGCTGATGATCGGTCATGTCGTATTGTCGATCCTGGTGTTCAGCGGCATGTTCACCGCTTACACCTATCTGGCCGACATCCTTGAGCGTCTGGCCGGGTTCAGTGGCACGGTGGTTGGCTGGTGCCTGATGGGCTTCGGTGCGGTCGGGCTGATCGGCAACTCGCTGGGCGGCCGTGCGGTGGATCGTCATCCGTTGGGCGCCTCGGTGCTGTTCTGCGCGTTCATGATTGCCGGCATGGTCTCGCTGGTGCCGAACATTCACTCGACGGTGGGGCTGGCGGTGGCCATGGGCATCTGGGGTATCACCCAGGCTGCACTGTTTCTGGTCAGCCATGTACGGCTGATGAAAGCCGCACCAGAAGCGCCAGCCTTTGCCGCCTCGCTGAATATCGCCGGGGCCAACCTCGGGATCGGCCTCGGTGCGATGATCGGCGGACGGGTGATCGACAGTGCCGGCCTCGGCTTTCTGGGGTTCGCCGCTGCCGGTTTCATTTTGTTGTCGGTGTTCCTTGCCATGGTGTTGATGACGCTCAAGCCGCGCGAAGCGTGCGTCCAGGCGTCATAACGCGGTAAACAGCTCGCGTCGGGCACCTTCGGTAATCGCAACGATGCCGGGGTGCTTGACCTTGCGCTCCACCGAAATGGCATAGAACGACTCGGTCACCGCGTCGGTCTGGCCAATCACTTCGACGCCGTACTGGCGTTTGACTTCATCGGCAATCACGCTCGGGCCGATGAAAATCCCGCTGCCCGATTGGCCGAAGGCCTGCATCAGGGCGCTGTCATCGAACTCCCCGACGATCCGCGGCTGGATCTGCTGCTCGGCGAACCAGCGTTGCAAACGGCTGCGCACCACGGTTTCGGCCCCGGGAATCAACAGCGGTGCACCGTTGAGGCTGCGCGGAAAATCCTGCCCGTATTGCGCCGCCAACTGCGCGGTGGCGAAGAAACTGATCCCGCATTCGCCGAGCTTCTGGCTGTAGCCCTTGATGTCGAGGTGCGACGGCATGGGGCTGTCGGATATCACCAGGTCCAGACGCTGGATCGCCAGATCCGCCAGCAGGCGTTCGAGTTTGTCTTCGCGGCAGGTGATGCGCAGTGGCTCGTGCAGCTCCATGGTCGGCGCGATCAGGCGGTAGACGATGGATTTGGGCACCACATCCGCCACGCCGACGCGGAACAGGATCTGCTGCTCGTTGGGCTGGGCACGCAGCATCAGCTCCAGTTCACCGCCCAACTGAAACATCTGTTCGGCGAAGGGCAGGGCCTGGCGCCCGGCTTCGGTCAGTTCCAGCTGACGGCCGACCCGTTGAAACAGTTCGATACCGTACGTTTGTTCAAGCAGCGATATCTGCCCGCTGATGGTCTGCGGCGTGAGGTTAAGTTGCTCGCAGGCACGCACGATGCTGCCGGTCTTCGCCACCACCCAGAAATAATGCAGCTGTCGGTAATTCAGCACTCTACGCCTCCCCCCTGTAGGAGCTGCCGCAGGCTGCGATCTTTTGATTTTTTAGAGCAAGATCAAAAGATCGCAGCCTTCGGCAGCTCCTACATTGATTGTCATAGTTCGTTTGAACCGAAGTATAGCCGCTAAAAATACGAATTTTCCTGAAGTGTTTGTCTCCCTAGAATGCCCAGCCATCGACGGGTGGTCTGTGACCCTGTCTGTTCATTCGAAGGAAAGCCTCATGAAATACACAATCCCTGCACTGATGTTTACGTCTTTACTGCTTATGGCCGGTTGCGATCAGGCCGAGAAAAGCGCCCAGCAGTTGATGGGCAAGGCGGCCGAGAGCGCCAAACAGGCAATCGACGATACGCATAAAGCGGCAGAGCAGGCGCTCAGCGACGCCACTGGCGGCCTGATCGAGAAAAAAGAAACACCGGAGAAAGATGCGGAAAAATCCGAATCTTCCTCCAAGACCATCTAAACCGTCTTACAAAGAGTCAGGACTGACCCATGGAATATCTGTTAGAACTCGCCGCCAGCCCCGCCGCCTGGGTTGCCTTGGCCACACTGGTGGTGATGGAGATCGTGCTCGGCATTGATAACCTGATCTTTATTTCGATCCTGACCAACAAGCTGCCCGTGCAGCATCGGCAGAAGGCGCGGCGCATCGGTATCGGCATGGCGCTGATTCTGCGTCTGGCCCTGTTGAGCACCATTGCCTTCATCGTGCAGTTGACTGCCCCGGTGTTCGAAATCATGGGCCAGGCGTTCTCCTGGAAGGACATGATCCTGATTGCCGGTGGTCTGTTCCTGGTGTGGAAAGCCACGACCGAGATCCATCACAGCATGGACCCGGCGCCGGAAGACCCGAAAAGCGCGACATCGACCGTGACCCTGGGCTTTGCTGCCGCGATCGGTCAGATCCTGATGCTGGACATGGTGTTTTCCATCGACAGCATCATTACCGCGGTGGGCATGACTGAGCACTTGCCGATCATGGTGATCGCGGTGGTGGTCTCGGTGATGGTGATGCTGTTTGCGGCTGAGCCTTTGGCCAAGTTCATCAACGACAACCCGACGGTGGTGATGCTGGCCCTGGGCTTCCTGATCATGATCGGCATGACGCTGATCGCCGAAGGCTTCGGCGCCCATGTACCGAAAGGGTATGTGTATGCGGCCATGGCATTCTCGGCAGCGATTGAAGTGCTGAACATGCTGTCGCGCCGGGCGAAGCAGAAGAAGCTGGCGCAGCAGGCTTAATCTGCAGCAAATCAAAAGGCCGGCTGGACGTCAGTAGTCCAGCCGGCCTTTTTGCTTTATGTCTCATGCCTCATGGCTTATGCCGTATGGCTGGTGACTTATGTAGGAGCTGCCGAAGGCTGCGATCTTTTGACTTTGAAGATCAAATGATCGCAGCCTTCGGCAGCTCCTACAGGGGTTTTATATCAACTGACCTATCAATGCGCAGTCGCGTGGCTGGCGCTTTGTCTTTCAGGTTTTTGTGCCGCTGCCGAATCGACCGGGTGATGGTGGCGCCGCGCAATACGCAGCACGCCCCACAGCATGGCGCTGGCCACTGCCAGCCAGCCGGCAATCAGCATTACGATAGTCATGGTCAGGCTCATCAGTGCCTCCTCTTTGCCCTGCGTCGGGCACTCACTTTTTCAATTCGCTCTGTTTCAGTGACAGTCTAGACAATGGGGTGTTTCAGACTATTGACCAAAGGTCGGTGATGACCAATCAGTTCGCTCTATGCAATCGATCGGTCTGCGGTTTAAGGCTATACCGCAGGCGTGCGCCGCCCTATGATCGCAGGCGTTGCCGGAACACGATGACCGGCGTCTGATGAGAGTGACGATGGTGCAGGTATTTTCTCGATTGCGAGGGGCGCTGCTGATTGCCGGTTGCGCGGCCGTGTTGGCAGGGTGTGCGGGCAGCGTGGCGCCGCAGGTCAAGCGCCTGCCGGAGCGGGTGGAACTCAGCGGCACGTTCTATCGCGGCGAAGCCAATCAGAGTGGTCCGCAAGTGCTGGCCAGCCTGTTATCGCAGCAGGGCATCATGATCACCCCGGGCTTGCTGGAGAAACCGTTGCATCTGCCGGGGGCACAGGATCAGTTGCAACAGAATCTGCAGAACCTGGCCCGCGATTACGGCATGGTGGTCTATCCGCTGGACAAGAACCTGCCAGCCTTGTTGACCCAGGTGGCGGCCGGTTATCCGGTGATGGTGCGCTTCAGTGAAGGCTCGGCGTTCTGGGCTGAACCGCGTTACGCGATCCTTTCCGGTTACGACCGGCTGAAACAGAAGGTGCTGTTGCGCGCCGGGATGAATCGTCGCGAACTGATGAGCTTCAGTTCTTTTGAATCGGCGTTCGAAAAGTCGGGTGGCTGGGCGGTACTGATCCAGAAGCCGTCGCAGATTCCCGCCGAGGTTGATCGCCAGCGCTGGCTCACGGCAGCGGATGAGCTGGCGCAGGCCGGGCAGGAACGTGAAGCGGCGCAAGCCAAAAAGGCGTTGGCCGCACATTAAGGCTCCGTTCGTCATCTGCCGGGCACCCTCACGCCCGGCAGGTCTCTCACTGATAGAGCCCGAATGTGCGGGTGATTCAGGAGGCGAGCATGGCAGATTCCCCATCCCCGAAAGGCCCACACTCGAGCGAGCATTCGTCCGGTCATGATCTGGGTTTTGATCCGGATTCGCCGGACCTCGACGATCCACAGGTTGACCCCGTCGGTCCGGCCAAGGCGCCGAAAGACGTGGAGCCCGGCGAAGACAGTAAACGTCCGGCCAAGCCTTACGATCCTTTGGCTGACCTGAAACCCTGAAGTGAGGTGCGTATGAGTACCGATTCCAGCTTCGACGATAAAAAACCGGACAGCGTGCCTACCACGCCTGAGGACGATGTGGATCCTGTGTTGGATCCGGACAGTCCGCTGCGGGATCCGTTGGCGCGGCCCAATGTGCTGACGCCAGATCCGGGCGCCGGCGACGGCATCCCGGATGACGACAAAATGCCGCTACCCAATGATTGAATAACGGATATTCAACCACGGCTGAATACCTCTGTGGCGAGGGAGCTTGCTCCCGCTGGACTGCGCAGCAGGCCTTCTCTTGTTAAAAAAGAAGGTCCGCTACGCGCCCCGGCGGGAGCAAGCTCCCTCACCACAATTGGGTTTTTCTGGTTACTTGGAGGCTTCGACCACGCCGCTCTGGCGATTCTTGAGGTTTTTCTCGGCCTTGTATTGCTGTGCAACTGCCGGGACGCTGGCGCTGCGACCGGTTTCCACCCAGCTGCGAATACGGCTTGCATCGGCAAAATGCGTGTACTTGCCGAACGCATCGAGAATCACTAGGGCCACCGGACGGTTGCCCATTCGTGTGACCAGTACCAGACAGTGCCCAGCCGGATTGGTAAAGCCGGTTTTGGTGATCTTGATGTCCCAGTCAGCCTTGTTCACCAGGTGATCGGTGTTGCGGAAACCCAGGGTGTAATTGGGTTTGCGGAACGCTACGGTTTTTTCCTTGGTGGTGGTCAGTTCGCTGAGGATCGGATGCTTGCTCGCGGCGACCAGCAATTTGCTCAAGTCGCGGGCGGTGGACACGTTGCGTTCAGACAGCCCGGTCGGCTCGACATAGTGCGTGTTGGTCATGCCCAGCGATTTGGCCTTGGCGTTCATTGCGGCGATGAACGCGGCGTAGCCGCCTGGATAGTGATGCGCGAGGCTGGCGGCCGCGCGGTTTTCCGAGGACATCAGGGCAATCAGCAGCATCTCGCGACGTGGCAGTTCGCTCTTGAGTTTGACTCGGGAGAACACGCCTTTCATTTCCGGCGTGTGGCTGATGTCGACGTCGATCCATTCGTCCATGTTCTGGTGCGCTTCAACCACCACCAGTCCGGTCATCAACTTGCTCACCGAAGCGATCGGTACGATCACATCCGGGTTGCTCGAATAGATGACTTTATTGGTCTGCAAATCCATGAGCAGGGCGCTGCCGGAGGCGATCTTCAGTTGCGAGGCATCGCGTGGCGCGGCGGTAGTTTCAGCGGCGTTGACGGTTGGCGTGACGAACGTGCCTGAAAAAGCAAAAATCAGGCTCAGGATCGAAAGACGAATTTTCACGCGGGCGAACTCATAAAGGTTGGATATTCCGTTAGTTTGTAACGGGTTATTTCTTCAAAGCGTCGCATTCTAGGAGTATGGCTGAAGATCTGTCGATGGTTGTTTGAATGACCTGAAAATCTCGTGAAAAGGCCTGTAAAAAGAGGGGTTTCCGGCGAACGGTTAGTGTTTTTTCTCAGATACGAAAAACCCCGCACAAGGCGGGGTTTTTTTCTTGCTGAAATTACGCCTCAGGCGTGCAGGGTTTCTGCCGCATAGAGAGTGTTTTCCAGCAGGCAGGCACGGGTCATCGGGCCAACGCCGCCCGGCACCGGAGTGATCCAGCCGGCACGGGGCAGGGCAGTTTCGTACACCACGTCACCGACCAGCTTGCCGTCGTCCTGACGGTTGATGCCGACGTCGATCACGATTGCGCCTTCCTTGATCCACTCGCCCTTGACCAGACCCGGCTTGCCGGCGGCGACCACCACCAGATCAGCGCGGCCGACGTGGCCGGCCAGATCCTTGGTGAAGCGGTGGGTGACGGTCACGGTGCAACCGGCCAGCAACAGTTCCATCGCCATCGGGCGACCAACGATGTTGGAGGCGCCAACCACCACCGCATCGAGACCATAAAGGTCAACACCGGTGCTTTCCAGCAAGGTCATGATGCCCTTCGGGGTGCATGGGCGCAGCAGCGGGATGCGCTGGGCCAGACGGCCGACGTTATAAGGATGGAAGCCGTCGACGTCTTTGTCCGGGCGAATGCGCTCCAGCAGTTTGGAGGCGTCCAGGTGCTCGGGCAGCGGCAGTTGCAGCAGCACGCCGTCAATGGCCGGGTCGTCGTTGAGGCGATCGATCAGATCGGTCAGCGCTTCTTGAGTGGTTTCGGAAGGCAGGTCGTAGGCTTGAGAGAGGAAGCCAACCTCTTCACAGTCTTTACGCTTGTGCGAGACATAAACCTGAGAGGCAGGATCGCTGCCGACCAGGATCACCGCGAGGCCGGGAGTGCGCAGGCCTTGCTGGCGACGCTCGGCAACTCGTTGGGCGATCTGCTGGCGCAGGCTGGCGGCGATCGATTTGCCGTCGATTAGTTGTGCAGTCATTGCGCGTGATTAACCATCGAGAGGGGAAAAAAAGAGAACGCATTCTCGCATGTCAGGCGGTGAGGGCAAAGGCGCTTGGTCAGCAAATTCCCCTAACTCCTTTAATTAAATGAATTTTTTTCAAAAAAGATTTGACGACCTTAAGGTCGCTCTATACTATTCGTCGCACTTGTCGGGCACAGCCTAGCACTGGTTAAGAAGGTCGAGCGGAATTACGGTTCTGCGAGACTGGAAAGCACTTAGTTTGTAGTCCTCCAAGGGTACAGATTAACAAGGCGCCCGTAGCTCAGCTGGATAGAGCATCCGCCTTCTAAGCGGATGGTCGCAGGTTCGAGTCCTGCCGGGTGCGCCATTAGGCAGCTTTGGCACAAGTAACGCGATATGGTGGGCGTAGCTCAGTTGGTAGAGCACGGGATTGTGACTCCCGTTGTCGTGGGTTCGATCCCCATCGTCCACCCCATATTTCGAAAGGCGCCAGATGTAACAGTCTGGCGCCTTTGCTTTAAAAGCTTCATCTGCGGATGTGGTGGAATTGGTAGACACACTGGATTTAGGTTCCAGCGCCGCGAGGCGTAAGAGTTCGAGTCTCTTCATCCGCACCAATTAAAGCTTCATTCATGCCGCAGGCCTGATGAAGTTCAGCAAAGAAGTTGAATGGCTTTTTTGTGACGCAATATGGTGGGCGTAGCTCAGTTGGTAGAGCACGGGATTGTGACTCCCGTTGTCGTGGGTTCGATCCCCATCGTCCACCCCATATTTCGAAAGGCGCCAGATTTAACAGTCTGGCGCCTTTTTTGTTTTACGGCTTGTGGTTTGTTGTGTCGGGTTTCAGGTCCAGGGGCAGGGCATTCGTCGTGTTCACGGGCTTGCAGCCGTTGCGCCGACCACCGGCAATGTTCACGGGATCAGCCGTCAGGGAGATGGCTCGCGGTCTCTTCTATATATAGAAGCGGTTGAAACAGAGCCCTGGCGTGATGGTCTTTATTCGTCTTCGGGGTGGAGTGCATTGCTGCATTCACACCTATAAATGGCCTGCTGTTTTTTTACCCGTTTCCAGTAGGGTGACTTCTTGAGTTTGACCCACTAGAATGCATGCCCTTGATTCTGGGGTCGGAAACGGCCGGCTAACGTCTGTGCAACGAGGAATATCCATGCAAGTTTCTGTTGAAAATACTACTGCTCTTGAGCGCCGCATGAGCGTCACCGTGCCGGCTGAGCGCATTGAGAGCCAGGTCAACAAGCGTCTGCAGCAGACTGCCCAAAAGGCCAAGATTGCTGGCTTCCGTCCAGGCAAAGTGCCAATGAGCGAAATCAAGCGCCGTTTCGGTGCTGACGCTCGTCAGGAAGCTGTTGGTGATGTCATCCAGTCCTCCTTCTACGAAGCTGTGGTTGAGCAGAAGCTGAACCCTGCCGGTTCGCCTTCGATCGAGCCAAAGTCGCTGGAAGCTGGCAAGGACCTGGAATACGTTGCCGTATTCGAAGTGTTCCCTGAGTTCACCGTTGCCGGTTTCGACGGCATCACTGTCGAGCGCCTGAGCGCTGACGTGGCTGACGCTGATCTGGACAAGATGCTGGACATCCTGCGCAAGCAGAACACCCGTTTTGAAGTGACCGACCGTGCCGCTCAGAACGAAGACCAGCTGAACATCGATTTCGTTGGCAAGGTTGACGGCGAAGTGTTCGCTGGCGGTTCGGCCAAAGGCACTCAACTGGTGCTGGGTTCCGGTCGCATGATCCCGGGCTTCGAAGAAGGCCTGGTTGGCGCCAAAGCGGGCGAAGAGCGCGTTCTGAACCTGACCTTCCCAGAGGACTATCAGAACCTGGACCTGGCCGGCAAAACCGCTGAGTTCACCGTGACTGTAAACACCGTGTCCGAGCCTAAGCTGCCAGAGCTGAACGAAGAGTTCTTCGCTCAATTCGGCATCAAGGAAAGCGGTATCGACGGTTTCCGCACCGAAGTTCGCAAGAACATGGAGCGTGAACTGCGTCAGGCCATCAAATCCAAGGTAAAAAATCAGGTAATGGACGGTCTGCTGGCCACCAACCCGATCGAAGTGCCTAAGGCTCTGCTGTCCAACGAAGTTGACCGTCTGCGCGTGCAGGCTGTTCAGCAGTTCGGCGGCAACATCAAGCCTGACCAACTGCCGGCCGAGCTGTTCGAAGAGCAAGCCAAGCGCCGTGTAGTGCTGGGTCTGATCGTGGCTGAAGTGGTCAAGCAGTTCGACCTGAAGCCTGACGAAGCCCGCGTTCGCGAAATGATTCAGGAAATGGCTTCGGCTTATCAGGAACCTGAGCAGGTCGTGTCCTGGTACTACAAGAACGAGCAGCAACTGAACGAAGTTCGTTCGGTTGTGCTGGAAGAACAAGTTGTGGATACTGTTCTGCAGAAAGCTAGCGTGACCGACAAATCGGTCTCTTACGAAGAAGCGGTCAAGCCGGTAGAAGCTCCAAAAGCCGACTGATTGTTTTTGCGTTAAGAAGTACACACATAAGCCAGCCTTCGAGCTGGCTTATGCGTATTCAAGACATAACTATTTGGGAGTGACTGCAGAGCATGTTCCGTAATTCGTATATTCAGCAGAACTCTGATATCCAGGCCGCTGGCGGCCTGGTCCCGATGGTTGTCGAGCAATCTGCTCGTGGCGAGCGCGCCTATGACATCTACTCGCGCCTTCTGAAGGAGCGCGTAATTTTTCTGGTGGGTCCTGTAGAGGACTACATGGCCAACCTGATCTGTGCGCAATTGCTGTTCCTTGAAGCGGAAAACCCGGACAAGGACATCCATCTCTATATCAACTCCCCGGGCGGTTCGGTGACAGCGGGCATGTCGATCTACGACACCATGCAGTTCATCAAGCCAAACGTATCGACGACCTGCATTGGTCAGGCGTGCAGCATGGGTGCATTCCTGCTGACGGCCGGTGCTCCAGGCAAGCGTTTCTGCCTGCCGAACTCGCGTGTGATGATTCACCAGCCACTGGGCGGTTTCCAGGGCCAGGCGTCGGATATCGAAATCCATGCCAAGGAAATCCTGTTCATTCGCGAGCGTCTGAACACGCTGATGGCCAAGCACAGCGGTCGTACGCTTGAAGAAATCGAACGCGACACCAACCGCGACAACTTCATGAGTGCAGAAGCTGCGAAGGAATACGGTCTGATCGACGAAGTCATCAACCAGCGTCCTGCGTAAAAGTAAAATAAGCAGCTCAAAATAAGGTGGGTCGGCAGGTCCGACCACCAGCGGGCTTGAAAAAGCCCGCAATAGCCTTCATCTTGTGTTGCAAGCCTATCGGATTTGGATCGAACGAATGACTGACACCCGCAACGGCGAGGACAACGGCAAGCTGCTCTATTGCTCCTTCTGTGGCAAAAGCCAGCATGAAGTGCGCAAATTGATTGCCGGCCCCTCGGTCTTTATCTGCGACGAGTGCGTCGACCTGTGCAATGACATCATCCGCGAGGAGGTGCAGGAAGCACAGGCCGAAAGCAGCGCGCATAAATTGCCTTCGCCTAAAGAAATCAGCGGCATCCTTGACCAGTATGTAATCGGTCAGGAGCGTGCGAAAAAGGTTCTGGCCGTAGCGGTGTACAACCACTACAAGCGCCTGAATCAGCGTGACAAGAAGGCTGACGACGTCGAACTCGGCAAGAGCAACATCCTGCTGATCGGCCCGACAGGCTCCGGTAAAACCCTGCTGGCCGAAACACTGGCCCGCTTGCTGAACGTTCCGTTCACCATCGCCGACGCCACCACCCTCACCGAGGCTGGTTACGTGGGTGAAGATGTCGAGAACATCATTCAGAAACTGCTGCAAAAGTGCGATTACGACGTGGAAAAGGCCCAGATGGGCATTGTCTACATCGACGAAATCGACAAGATTTCCCGCAAGTCCGACAACCCGTCGATCACCCGCGATGTTTCCGGTGAAGGCGTGCAGCAGGCCTTGCTCAAGTTGATCGAAGGCACGGTCGCTTCCGTTCCGCCGCAAGGTGGCCGCAAGCATCCGCAGCAGGAATTCCTGCAGGTCGACACCCGTAACATCCTGTTCATCTGCGGTGGTGCGTTCTCCGGTCTGGAAAAGGTTATTCAAAACCGTTCCACCAAGGGCGGCATCGGTTTCAACGCAGAAGTGCGCAGCAAGGAAGAAGGCAAGAAAGTCGGTGAATCCCTGCGTGAAGTCGAGCCTGACGATCTGGTCAAGTTCGGTCTGATCCCGGAATTTGTCGGTCGTCTGCCGGTCCTGGCGACGCTGGACGAGCTCGACGAGGCTGCGCTGATGCAGATCCTTACCGAGCCGAAAAATGCTCTGACCAAACAGTATGCCAAGCTGTTCGAGATGGAAGGCGTGGATCTGGAATTCCGGACCGACGCACTGAAATCGGTCGCCAAGCGTGCCCTGGAACGTAAAACCGGTGCCCGTGGCCTGCGCTCGATTCTCGAAGGTGTGCTGCTCGACACGATGTACGAAATCCCCTCGCAGTCCGAGGTGAGCAAAGTCGTCATCGATGAAAGTGTGATCGAAGGCAAGTCCAAGCCACTGTATATCTACGAAAACAGTGAGCCGACGGCCAAGGCAGCGCCGGACGCGTAAGCGTCCACACTGCCGGAACAAAGAAGGGGCCTTCGGGCCTCTTTTTTTTTATGTCGTTTTTTACATCCGCTTTGCGCTTGTTTTTTTTCAAGGCAGCCCCCATCTTGGCTTCAAGCTTAATTCCATCTGATTACGGCCATATGGCCGCCGTAGAGGCGAAATCATGAAGACAACCATCGAATTGCCTCTCCTGCCATTGCGTGATGTCGTGGTTTATCCGCACATGGTTATCCCGCTGTTCGTGGGGCGCGAGAAATCCATCGAAGCCCTCGAGGCAGCGATGACGGGCGACAAGCAGATCCTGCTGCTGGCCCAGAGAAACCCGGCTGACGATGATCCCGGTGAAGAAGCTCTCTATCGCGTAGGTACGATTGCGACTGTGCTGCAGCTGCTGAAGCTGCCGGACGGCACCGTCAAGGTTCTGGTCGAAGGTGAGCAGCGTGGCGCTGTAGAGCGCTTCAGCGAAGTCGACGGGCATTGTCGCGCCGAGGTCTCGCTGATTGATGAAGTCGACGCCGCCGAGCGCGAATCCGAAGTGTTCGTGCGCAGCCTGCTGTCGCAGTTCGAACAATATGTGCAGCTGGGCAAAAAAGTCCCGGCTGAAGTCCTGTCGTCGCTCAACAGCATCGATGAGCCGGGTCGTCTGGTCGACACCATGGCCGCGCACATGGCGCTGAAGATCGAACAGAAGCAGGAAATCCTCGAAATCATCGATCTGTCGGCCCGGGTCGAGCACGTGCTCGCCTTGCTGGATGCCGAAATCGATCTGCTGCAAGTCGAAAAACGCATTCGCGGCCGCGTCAAAAAGCAAATGGAGCGCAGCCAGCGCGAGTACTACCTGAATGAGCAGATGAAGGCCATTCAGAAAGAGCTGGGCGACGGTGACGAAGGTCACAACGAAATCGAAGAGCTGAAAAAGCGCATCGATGCTGCCGGCCTGCCGAAAGATGCCCTGGCCAAAGCGACCGCCGAGCTGAACAAGCTCAAGCAAATGTCGCCGATGTCCGCTGAAGCCACCGTGGTGCGTTCCTACATCGACTGGCTGGTGCAGGTGCCGTGGAAGGCACAAAGCAAGGTACGTCTCGACCTGGCGCGTGCTGAAGACATTCTCGATGCCGATCACTACGGCCTCGAAGAGGTCAAGGAACGTATCCTTGAATACCTCGCCGTACAGAAGCGCGTGAAAAAGATTCGTGGCCCGGTGTTGTGCCTGGTCGGTCCTCCTGGCGTGGGTAAAACTTCGCTGGCGGAGTCGATTGCCCATGCGACCAACCGAAAATTCGTGCGTATGGCCCTCGGCGGCGTGCGTGATGAAGCGGAAATTCGTGGTCACCGTCGGACTTACATCGGTTCGATGCCAGGAAGATTGATTCAAAAGATGACAAAAGTGGGCGTACGCAACCCGCTGTTCCTGCTCGATGAAATCGACAAAATGGGCAGCGACATGCGTGGCGACCCGGCGTCGGCGTTGCTGGAAGTGCTCGATCCGGAGCAGAACCACAACTTCAACGATCACTATCTGGAAGTCGATTACGACCTGTCCGATGTGATGTTCCTGTGCACCTCGAACTCGATGAACATCCCGCCGGCACTGCTGGACCGGATGGAAGTCATTCGTCTGCCGGGCTACACCGAAGACGAAAAGATCAACATCGCCGTCAAGTACCTGTCGCCCAAGCAGATCGCCGCCAACGGTCTGAAGAAAGGCGAGCTGGAATTCGATGAAGAAGCGATCCGCGACATCATCCGTTACTACACCCGTGAAGCCGGTGTGCGTGGCCTCGAACGGCAGATCGCCAAGGTCTGCCGCAAGGCTGTCAAAGAGCACGCGCTGGAAAAACGTTTCTCGGTGAAAGTGACAGCTGATCTGCTGGAGCACTTCCTCGGCGTGCGCAAATTCCGCTACGGTCTGGCAGAGCAACAGGATCAGATCGGTCAGGTGACTGGCCTGGCGTGGACGCAGGTGGGCGGCGAATTGCTGACCATCGAAGCCGCTGTGGTACCGGGTAAAGGTCAGTTGATCAAGACCGGTTCGCTGGGCGATGTAATGGTCGAATCGATCACTGCCGCGCTGACGGTTGTCCGCAGCCGTGCCAAGAGCCTGGGCATTCCTCTGGACTTCCACGAGAAGCGCGATACCCACATTCACATGCCGGAAGGGGCGACCCCGAAGGACGGTCCTAGCGCGGGTGTGGGCATGTGCACGGCTCTGGTGTCGGCCTTGACCGGGATCCCGGTGCGCGCCGATGTCGCCATGACGGGTGAAATCACTCTGCGGGGTCAGGTGCTGGCAATTGGCGGTCTGAAGGAGAAACTGCTCGCGGCTCATCGCGGCGGAATCAAGATTGTGATTATTCCGGAAGAAAACGTGCGCGATCTGAAGGAGATTCCTGACAATATCAAGCAGGATCTGCAGATTAAACCGGTTAAATGGATTGACGAGGTCCTGCAAATTGCGCTGCAATACGCGCCGGAGCCCTTGCCGGATGTGGCTCCGGAGATAGTTTCCAAGGACGAAAAACGTGAGTCTGATTCAAAGGAAAGAATTAGCACGCATTAATACGTTTTTGCCTGGGGGGCTTCCTTGACAGCTTTTTAGAGCCCTTGTTATAAAGCGGCTCTTAAGTGTCTGTAGGCCATTCAGCACTGTTTTTGCTTTCACCAAAAAACTTAGAATCATCTCAAAATAGATATAAGGGGACTTAGAGTGAACAAGTCGGAACTGATTGATGCTATCGCTGCATCCGCTGATATCCCGAAAGCTGCTGCTGGCCGTGCGCTGGACGCTGTAATCGAATCCGTCACTGGCGCTCTCAAGGCTGGCGACTCCGTTGTTCTGGTAGGTTTCGGCACGTTCTCCGTGACTGATCGTCCAGCTCGTATCGGTCGTAACCCACAGACTGGCAAGACGCTGGAAATCGCTGCTGCTAAAAAGCCAGGTTTCAAAGCCGGTAAAGCGCTGAAAGAAGCTGTCAACTAAGCAAGTTTGTTTCAGGTTTTTACCCATCCGGGTCGGGGTCATGCCTGACTTGGCAGCGGAGCGGTAGAGCAGGTCGCTGGAACAGCCGCCTGTAACGCCGGGATCGAGGGTTCGAGCCCTGTCCGCTCCGCCAGTTACGAGAAGGCGCATCCTCGGATGCGCCTTTCTTCTATCCGGATTCTACCCACGCTCCACGGTTGCCTAATTTTTGAAGTTCAACCGTTTCTGGGGGACGCATGCTGCAGAATATCAGGGACAATTCACAAGGCTGGATTGCCAAGACCATTATCGGGGTCATCGTTGCACTGATGGCTCTGACCGGTTTCGATGCCATTTTCAAGGCCACCACGCACACCAACGATGCGGCCAAGGTCAATGGTGAAGAAATCAGCCAGAACGAGCTGAGCCAGGCCGTTGACATGCAACGCCGTCAGCTGATGCAACAGCTGGGCAAGGACTTCGATGCTTCCTTGCTTGACGAAAAAATGCTCCGCGAATCGGCCCTCAAGGGTCTGATCGATCGCAAGCTGCTGCTGCAAGGCGCAGAACAATCGAAATTCGCTTTCTCCGAAGGTGCGCTGGATCAGGTGATCCTGCAGACCCCTGAATTCCAGGTGGACGGCAAGTTCAGCTCCGAGCGTTTCGACCAGGTGATTCGTCAACTGGGCTACACCCGCATGCAATTCCGCCAGATGCTGGCTCAGGAAATGCTGATCGGTCAGTTGCGCGCCGGTGTTGCCGGTAGCGGCTTCGTCACCGACGCCGAAGTGCTGGCATTCGCCCGTCTGGAAAAACAGACCCGCGACTTCGCTTCGCTGAACGTCAAGGCCGACCCGGCCGCGGTCAAGCTGACCGACGATGAGGTCAAGGCTTATTATGACGAGCACGCCAAGGAGTTCATGACCCCTGAGCAGGTGGTTGTCGATTATGTCGAGCTGAAGAAGTCCTCGTTCTTTGACCAGGTTGCGGTCAAGGATGAAGACTTGCAGGCGGCGTATCAGAAAGAGATCGCCAACCTGTCGGAACAGCGTCGTGCGGCGCACATTCTGATCGAAGTCAACGACAAGACCACCGACGCTCAGGCCAAGGCGAAGATCGAAGAAGTCCAGGCGCGTCTGGCCAAGGGCGAGAAATTCGAAGCGTTGGCCAAGGAGTTCTCGCAGGATCCGGGTTCTGCCAACAATGGCGGTGATCTCGGTTTCGCCGGTCCTGGCGTCTATGACCCAGCCTTCGAAAAAGCCCTGTACTCGTTGAACAAGGACCAGGTGTCCGAGCCGGTGCGTACCGACTTCGGTTACCACCTGATCAAACTGCTGGGTGTTGAAGCGCCAGAAGTACCGACCCTGGCCAGCCTGAAAGACAAGCTGACCCGCGAGCTGAAGACTCAACAGGTCGAGCAGCGTTTTGTCGAGGCGACCAAGCAACTGGAAGATTCGGCGTTCGAAGCGTCTGACCTGGCCCAGCCTGCAGCAGATCTGAAACTGACTGTGCACACCTCCAAGCCATTCGGCCGTGAAGGTGGCGAAGGCATCGCCGCCAACCGCGCTGTGGTGACGGCTGCGTTCAGCCAGGAAGTGCTGGAAGAAAACGCCAACAGCACCGGCATCGAGCTGGATCCGGAAACCGTGGTGGTGCTGCGCGCCAAGGAGCATCTGAAGCCTGAGCAACTGCCGCTGGAAGCCGTCAACACGGCGATTCGTGCGCAGTTGACCAAAGAGCATGCCAGCGCTGCGGCCAAGACCAAGGCTGACCAGTTGATCGCCAGTCTGCGCGATGGCAAGACTCCGCTGGACAAGGCGGTTGATGGCCAGAACTGGAAGGTTGTGACCGCGGCGACCCGTGCTCAGGAAGGGGTTGACCCGACTGTGCTGCAGGCGTTGTTCCGCATGCCGAAACCGGCGGCCAAGGGCAAGCCGACGTTCAGCAGCGTGACCTTGCAGGATGGTAGTCTGATGATTGTACGTCTGGACGGTGTGAATGAAGCGGTAGCGCCGACTGATGAAGAGAAGGCGCAATACCGTCGTTTCCTGGCTTCGCGTGAAGGTCAGCAGGATTTTGCGGCGTTCCGTAAACAGTTGGAGAGTCAGGCGGACATCAAGCGGTATTGATGGTTGACTGAGTGGTAACTGGAAAGCCCCGATCTTATGGTCGGGGCTTTTTTTATGGTTGGTTTTTTGCGCTTGGCGGCCTTCGGGCCGACCATGCTCTTGTGGATCGGGTGAATATCCGTTGCTTCGGGTGTGGCTTCTGGCGGTTTCGCTCTTACAGCGAGTCACCTTTTCCAGACGCCGAAAAGGTAACCCAAAAGGCTTGGCCCCGGCGTACGGCCCTCGCTTAGGCTCGGGTTCCTTCGTTACGGGGTTCATCCGGGGGCATCGCCTACGGTTTGCTTCGCTGCACCTCCTCTCGATGTGTTTGGCTGCGCCAAACGGTCGCTGCGCTCCCACCCCCGGATAAACCCCTTCACTCAGCCTGCCGAAGGGGCCGGCACGGCAAGATCAAGAGCTGCAGCCGAGCTTGCGCTCATCCTGTGTAGGAGCTGCCGAAGGCTCGGGCCGCGTTCGGACGATCTTTTGATCTTGATCTTGATCTTGATCTTGTGGGAGCTGGCTTGCCAGCGATGGCGGCCTGTCAGCCGCCCCATCTCTGACTGCCCACCTCAATCCCTGTGGGAGATTCTATGTTGCTCAGCAACCCTAGAATCTCAAACTGATCGGTATTCGCCCTGATTCTTCATCAGGGTGAATGCCACTCGGCAGAGCTTGCGAGCAAGAGCTACCAATGCCTGTGTTTTCGAGAAGCCTCTGGCCAGGTAAGACTCGTAAAAAGGCTTCCACTTGGTTGAGCGACACGCCGCCATTGCGGCGTTGTAGGCTAATCGACGGATCTCCGGATCTCCTTTTTTGCTCAGGAACCTCGGGCCGTTCTTTTTCCCCGAATCGTCCACCGTCAGATCCATACCCAAAAACGCGATGAACGCGTCGCTGTTGGCAAAGTCACCGCGCATATAGGTCGTTGCCAACCCAGTCGCAGTCAACTCTCCCACGCCCTCGATTGCTTTGCAGCGGCCAATATTGTCATCAATACCGGCCTCTTTGCTGACTTTGCGCAGCAGGTTTTGAATGACCTTGTCGGATCGCTCGAATGCCTTTTGCTGAGCCGTACGTTCTTTCTTCAGCAAGGGTTCATCGGCCCAGCTCAACATCAGACCCGTATGGTTCTGAATCAGCGTCGCGCGTCTGTGCAGCAAGCTTTTCAGTACGGTGTAGGCTTTAGGAGGCGGGTTCCAAAGCCGCAGTTTGCTTTGTTCATTCGTCAGATAGCGTGCGAGCACGCGTGCATCGCAGGGATCATTTTTGGCTCGCTGACCGACACCGCGACGATAGTGGCTGACTCGATAAGCATCCACCACATAGACCTGATGTCCCATCGCATGAGCCAGATCAACAGTCTCCAAATGGTAGATATTGGTGGCTTCGACAGCGATAGCGCTTTGCGCGGGCAGAGTTTTGAGCCAACGTTTGAGGGCGGCACGATCATTCTTGACCGCTTCAATGGTTTCCAGGTCGGCGCGATAGACAACGATTTCGGCCTTGGCGATATCGATACCAACAACCGTCTGCGAAGTAAGGATTGTCATGACGAATCCTCGGAGCTAGGGTTTAAGAGCTTGTTGGGGTCTACCGTTGCGCTGGCTTGTCTCTGTCGTCGGTTTACCGATGAATTCCTTATTGGCGCTTTGGGTAGAAGGGGCGGGACGAGAAGTCTCCCACGGTCTGTACTGGTCAGAGTCAGAATCGAGTCTGTAGTCCCGCCCACCCCTTCAAGTCTAAACATACAAGCGAGCCTGCTCGCGAAGACGGTCGATCAGTCAACCAATCCGCGACAGACAAACCCATCACCTCACCCCCGCAAACCCATGACCCCGCGCCCTGAGCGCCGTATATAAAGTCAGAACCAGCAATCCCACAACAATCCACGGAAAGGCCCCAACTCCCAAATTCCCCAGCAGCAAACCACCCGCCAAGCCGCCCCCGGCAATCCCGACATTCCACAGGGTCACCAGCATCGACTGCGCAGTATCGGCAGCTTCTGCGGCGGTTTTCGCTGAGGCGGTTTGCAGCAGCGAGGGCATTGCGCCGAACGCCAGGCCCCACACGGCGACAGCGGTATACACCACGGCCGGCGATTCTCGCCACAGGCCCAGGGCGACGGCCGCAAGCATGAACAGCAGGGTGCTGATCAGCACCAGCTCGCGCAGCCAGCGGTCGATCAGGCTGCCGACGATCCACAGGCTCAGCACCGAGGCCAGGCCGAACACCAGCAGCACTCGGTCGATATTGCCGCCAAGTCCAGACGGTTGCAGGAACGGGGCGATGTAGGTGTACAGCAGATTGTGGGCGACCACGTAGGACAGGGTCACGAACAGCACCGATCGCACCCCGGGCAGGGTAAAGACCTGACGCAGGGGCAGGCGCTTTCCTGCGTGTTCTCCGGCAAAGTCCGGTACTTGCCAGCGCACCCAGATCACCAGCAGCAGCGTCAGTGCGGTCATGACCGCGAAGCTCAGGCGCCAGCCCACCAGGGTGCCGAGTAGCGTGCCGGCCGGGATGCCCAGCGACAGGGCGAGCGGTGCGCCGAGCATGGCGACGGTGATCGCGCGGCCTTGCAGGTGTGGCGCGACCATGCGGCTGGCGTAGCCTGCCAGCAACGCCCACAGCAGCCCGGCAAATACCCCGGCGAGCAAGCGTGCGATCAAGGTCAGCCAGTACCACTCCGACAGGGCGGTGATGCTGTTGGCGATGGCGAAGCCGCCGATGGCTGACAGCAGCAATGGCCGGCGACGCCAGCTGCGGGTGACGATGGTCAGCGGGATGGCTGCGAGCATCGAGCCAATCGCGTACAGCGTTACCAGCTGTCCGATCAGTGCCTGGGAGACATTCAGCCCTGCGCTCATTTGTGGCAGCAGGCCGGCGGGCATGGCTTCGGTCAGCACCGTGATGAAGCCAGCGGTGGCCAGGGCCAGCAAGGCGCCGAGGGGTAATCGGTGGTGGGTGTCGACTGGCTGGGTGAGGGCCGAGGTCAGTTGTGTATCGTTCATGAGTCAGCGTCCATGTGCCGAAGTGGGTGAAGGCCATAGGCTAGGGCGCTGCGCATTGGAGAAAAATGGTTTACGGTTCCGAACATATCGGACACGGATGTCGTAAGTCGGAGAGATGAAATGGACAGTCTGGGCAGTATTTCGGTGTTTGTGCAGGTCGCCGAGACTCGCAGTTTTACCGAGGCGGGGCGGTTGCAGGGCGTTTCGTCATCGGCGGTGGGCAAAAGCATTGCCCGGCTGGAGGCGCGACTCGGCGTGCGGCTGTTTCATCGCACCACCCGCAGCATCACCCTGACCAGCGAGGGCGCGCTGTTCCTCGCACGCTGTCGCAAGATTCTTGCCGAGGTGGAAGCCGCCGAGTTCGAACTCTGCAATTCCGCCTCGCAGCCCCATGGCAAACTGCGCATCAGCCTGCCTCAAGTACATGGCCTGGTGATGCCGGTGATGAATGAGTTCATGGCGCTGTACCCGCAGATCGAACTGGATCTGGACCTGACCGATCGCATGGTCGACGTGGTGGAGGAGGGCTTCGATGCGGTGATTCGTACCGGTCAACCACGAGATTCACGGCTGATGGCGCGGCCTTTGGGCGAGTTTCACATGGTGCTCGTGGCGAGCCCGCTGTATCTGCAACAGCACGGCGTGCCGCAAATTCCCGCCGATCTGGCGGAGCACGCCTGCTTGCGGCACACCTTTCATGCCACTGGCAAGCTGGAGCCATGGCCATTGACTGGCGAGGAGGGCGCGCCGGAGCCGAGCTTGCCGACGCGGCTGGTTACCACTTCTATCGAAGCCGTCCATCATGCGGCGCTGGCAGGGATGGGTATCGCCTGCCTGCCGGATTTCATGACCCATGAGGATGGGGCGCAGGGGCGCTTGCAGCGTGTGCTGGATGCGCATATGAAACACACCGGTCAGTTCTGGGTGTTGTGGCCCTCCAGCCGCCATGCCACCGCCAAATTGCGCGTCTTCATCGATCACTTGTCGCTGCGACTTTTTCCGGCAAACAAGGGTCAATAGGGTTGTAACGGCTTTAAGACACAATCCATGCGCCGCAGGGCCAAGTTCTGTTGCACAATACGCCCCGGACTGTTTTCCCTCAGGATGTTCAATGTTGATTTCAACTCCCATGCGTGTCGTTGGGTTGGCGCTGTTGTTGACCGCTGTTGCTGGCTGTTCGAAGGATAAGCCGATCTATGAGCATGAGAACTTCGATGATTCCGGCACGTTCTCGCGCAATTATCCGGTGGCTGACACCGCGAGTTGCGAGGCGGCCCGTCGTGCGTTGCTCAGCCAGGGCTACATCATCACCAGCAGTGACCCGAAACTCATCAGTGGCCACAAAAGCTTCCAGCAAACCGGTGAAACCCACATGGAGATCAGCTTCAATGTGGTGTGTACCGAAGACGGCAGCTCCAAGCACCATGCCACGGTGTTCGCCAACGCCCTGCAGGATCGCTATGCGCTGAAGAAGACCAACAACTCCGCCAGCCTCGGGGTCGGCGTATTGGGTTCGGTGTCGATGCCGATCGGCTCTTCCGACGATTCAATGGTCAAGGTGGCCAGTGAGACCGTGACCTCGCAGAAGTTCTACGAGCGATTCTTCACCCTGGTTGAGTTGTTCCTGCCAGCCGATGCGAAGAAAGCTGCGCACATCGAAGAAAAACCCAAGACCGATCTCGGTGTGCCTGAGCCGAAGCCTGCCGCTGCGGCGCCGGCAACACCTGCCCCGGCGGTAGAGGCAACGCCTGCGCCGCCGCCAGCCGGGATTGTCGAGCCAGCCCAGACCACGACGCCGGCAGCCCCGGCAGCGACCCCGGCGCCGGCCCCGGTTGCACCGACGCCAACGGGTTCCGAACCCGTGGTGCCGCCTGCGGAGTCTGCGCCGATCACCCCGGCACCGAGTGCTGAACCAGCACCGGCCAGCGAAACGATCACGCCGCCGGCCAACCCGAGCAATATCCCGCCACCGTCCGAGCCGATTCCGGCAATGCAGTAAGCCCGATGCGAAACCCTGTGGGAGCAAATCTGCTCCCACAGTTGTTTCTGCGGCGCGTGAAAGCTCGTTACATTCCCCTGACAAAAATCCCGCGATAAATTCCTGACCACCTGCTACGTTTTATTCATGAAGGCGGGATGTCACTTTTCCTTCATACGGGCACGCTAGGCTCGAGGCACTGGTCAGTTGATCGGGCTATTTTCAAACGGGCAGCAGGGGGATCACACGATGGATGACTATCAAGAAGAACTGCTCGAATACCAGGCGTATGAACTGGATCAGCCAGAGCCGGCCGAAGACGCCACCGAGCTTTAAGGCGTCAGGCGGTTTTACGGTGACTGCGGCGAAACTCGCCGGGGGTCTGGCCGCTCCAGCGCTTGAAGGCGCGTTGAAACGCCTCGGCTGAAGCAAAGCCCAGCAGGTAGGCGATTTCGCCGAACGCCAGTTCGGTGTCGCGGATGTAGGTCATTGCCAGATCACGGCGGGTGTCGTTGAGGATCGCGCGAAACTGCGTGCCTTCTTCGGCCAGTTTGCGGCGCAAGGTCCAGGTCGGCAGCTTCAGGCGTGCCGCCACTTCTTCCAGGTCGGGTTCCCGACCACCATTGAGCAACGGCCCCAACAGTTGAGTGATGCGTTCGCGCAGGCTGCGGGTGCGGGTCAATTGCTCCAGTTCCCGTTCACACAATTGCAGCAGGTGCCGCCAGGTACTCGGGCAGTGCTCGGGGTTGCGCAGCGCAAGGCTGTTCAGGCTCAGGCGCAATTGATTGCGCTCAGCGCCGAACTGGATTGGACAGTCGCCCATTGCACTGTAGGCGTCGCGATAGTCCGGCTCATCAAATTCGATCTCGATGCGTTCGGCCCGCAGTGGCTCGCGCCCGACGCTGGACAGCTGATGCAGCCAGCCGGCGATGATTGAATCAACTACAAAACGGTTATAGGCGTTGTACGGGCTGATCGAATAGAAGCGCAGCCACGCGCCATGAGCGTCTTCGTGAAAACTCGACTGCCCGCGATAGTTGGAGCCGTACAGCGGCTCGAAGCGGATCAGACAACGGGCGGCCTCGCGCACGGTCGGCGCCTGCGCGGCAGTGACCCCGGCGAGCCCGGCCTGACTCAAGCGGCTGAGCTGGCCCATGCGCAGGCCCAGCGCCGGATCGCCGGTCAACTGAATCGCGCTGTGCCCCAGACGCATGTAGCGCGGGATCGACAGCCGCGCGCCGGCCTCGGCCAGTCGCGCGGCATCCAGACCATATTGTTCCAGCAGCGGTTGCGGATCGGCACCATGGCTGCGCACGGCATCAGCGAGGCTGTGCACGAAACCTACCGACAGATCCCCCAGGCGCATCGGCAGCGGCTTCATGGCTTACAACCAGATGTTCAGCAAGCGCGCGCCACGGGCTTCACCATCGGCGAATTGCTGGCCATTGCTGCTGAGAAAGCTTTGCCCCGAACCGGGCTTGTCCCAGAACTGGCCGCGCAGGAACACGCTCATGCCGGCGATCGCACGGCTGCTCGGCGGTTGCGCGGTCAGTGTCAGGCGATGCCAGGCCTGACCTTCACTGATTTCCCCAGGCTTGAGGCTGACCGACCCCGGTGTACTCGAACCCTTGTAGCCGGCCCACGGCTGATTCCAGGTGTCGTGACCGACGACGAAGGCCGGCACCGCCACCAGTTGCGCGCCTTGCTCGTCGAGTCGGCGATAGTTGTCCGGGTACCAGCTGTCGCTGCCGATCAGCACACCCAGACGCCCGGCCGGGGTCTCGACCACGTTGATCGCGTGCTCGTCTTCGCTTCCGATCACGTCACGTTGTTCGAAGATCGGGTGCATCTGCCGCTGGGGCTGGCCCAGCGGCAAGCCATCACGACCGAATACCACGCTGCTGTTGAACAGCGCACCGCTGCCGGGCTTGAGCTGTCCATCACGAATACTCGGTTCGGGCAGGACGATGGAGCCGGCCACCAGGGTCACGTGGAATTCCTTGGCCAGACCACCGAATAACGCCTGGTAATCCTTGGCCATGGCTTTGGACTTCATGCGCAGGTGCGCGTCGTCGAGGCGATTTTCGCCCTTGGCGGTGAGCCAGGCGCGGGCGAACAGCAACGGATTGCTCGCCGCCAGCCAGTTCATCGCTTCGACCAAGGTCGGCGCCTGGTAGAGCTCGTCTTTCTCGCCGCTGATCATCAGCCAGGTACCGACATGCTCGGGCAGCACAACCACGGTTTTTTCGTTCAGCAGCCCCTGATCCTGTGCCTGCTGCAGATAGGCCGCGAGTTTGCGGTGCAGGCGCTCGGGACTTTGGTAGTCGGTGGGGAACAGTTCCGGCTGGATGCCCAGCAGATTGCCACGGTCGGCGGGCGTGCCCTGATCGACCGCCAGTTTGATGCGCAGATCCGACAGGTAATGCCCCGCCGGCCGGTCCGCCGCCCACATGGCGTAGGTGGTCAGGGCGGCAACGATGGCCATGGAGAAAAACAGATACAGAAGTTTGCGCATGAAAACCAACAACAGCCGGGTACAGGGTGTGGCGACTAGGGTAGGGCGCATACCTGCGCTTGCCAAGGGGCGCTGCGCATTTGGATCAATAAGTTGTCAGTTTCGGTCATTGAGTGACAGCAGTGCGACTCTTAGTCTGTCGAACATGACTGACGGGGGACGCAGAGCTCCCGCAATTTCCGTGATCGCACGTTGTGGAGTTACCGATGACCGCCGCTCATTACCCGCACCTGTTGGCCCCGCTGGACCTGGGATTCACCACGCTGCGCAACCGCACCCTGATGGGTTCGATGCACACTGGCCTCGAAGAAAAACCGGGCGGCTTCGAACGCATGGCCGCGTACTTCGCCGAGCGCGCCCGGGGTGGTGTCGGCCTGATGGTCACCGGCGGTATCGGCCCGAACGACGAGGGCGGCGTGTACTCCGGCGCAGCCAAGCTGACCACCGAGGAAGAAGCGCTCAAGCACCGCATCGTCACTCGCGCGGTGCATGAGGCGGGCGGCAAGATCTGCATGCAGATTCTCCACGCCGGGCGTTATGCCTACAGCCCGAAACAGGTCGCGCCGAGTGCGATTCAGGCGCCGATCAACCCGTTCAAGCCCAAAGAGCTGGATGAGGAAGGCATCGAGAAGCAGATCAGCGATTTCGTCACCTGCTCGGTACTGGCGCAAACCGCCGAGTACGACGGCGTGGAAATCATGGGCTCGGAAGGTTATTTCATTAACCAGTTCCTCGCCGCGCACACCAACCACCGCACCGACCGCTGGGGCGGCAGTTACGAAAACCGCATGCGCCTGCCGGTGGAAATCGTCCGCCGCGTACGTGAAGCGGTCGGCCCGAATTTCATCATCATCTTCCGTTTGTCGATGCTCGATCTGGTCGAGGGTGGCAGCAGCTGGGAAGAGATCGTGACCCTGGCCAAAGCCATCGAGCAGGCCGGCGCGACCATCATCAACACCGGTATCGGCTGGCACGAAGCGCGGATCCCGACCATCGCCACCAAAGTGCCGCGCGCGGCATTCAGCAAGGTCACCGCCAAGCTGCGTGGTTCGGTGAACATTCCGCTGATCACCACCAACCGCATCAACACCCCGGAAATCGCTGAGCAGATCCTCGCCGAAGGCGATGCCGACATGGTCTCGATGGCGCGGCCGTTCCTCGCCGATCCGGAATTCGTCAACAAAGCTGCAGAAGGCCGTGCCGACGAAATCAACACCTGCATCGGTTGCAACCAGGCGTGCCTCGATCACACCTTCGGCGGCAAGCTCACCAGTTGCCTGGTCAACCCGCGTGCCTGCCATGAAACCGAGCTCAACTATTTGCCGGTGCAGCAGATCAAGAAAATCGCTGTGGTCGGTGCCGGTCCTGCCGGTCTGTCCGCCGCGACCGTGGCCGCCGAGCGCGGTCATCAGGTGACGTTGTTCGATTCGGCCAGCGAGATTGGTGGCCAGTTCAACATCGCCAAGCGTGTGCCGGGCAAGGAAGAATTCTTCGAAACCCTGCGCTACTTCAAGCGCAAGCTGCAGACCACGAGTGTCGAGGTGTGCCTGAACACTCGTGTCGATGTGGCGAAACTGGTCGAGGGCGGCTACGACGAAATCATCCTCGCCACCGGCATCGCGCCGCGAGTGCCGGCGATTCCGGGCGTAGACAACGCCAAAGTGCTGAGCTACCTGGACGTGATCCTCGAGCGCAAGCCGGTGGGCAAGCGCGTTGCCGTGATCGGCGCCGGCGGTATCGGTTTCGACGTTTCCGAGTTCCTCGTGCACCAAGGCGTGGCCACCAGTCTGGATCGCACCGCGTTCTGGAAAGAGTGGGGCATCGACACGAATCTGGAAGCCCGTGGGGGCGTGGCCGGGATCAAAGCCGCGCCGCACGCACCGGCTCGCGAAGTGTTCCTGTTGCAGCGCAAGAAAACCAAGGTCGGCGATGGTCTGGGCAAGACCACTGGCTGGATTCACCGCACCGGTCTGAAGAACAAGCAGGTGCAGATGCTCAACAGCGTCGAATACCTGAAAATCGACGATGAAGGCCTGCACATCCGCATCGGCGAGACCGGCGAGCCGCAAGTGCTGGCGGTGGACAACATCGTGATCTGCGCCGGACAGGATCCACTGCGCGAGCTGCAGGAAGGTCTGGTGGCAGCGGGACAGAACGTGCACCTGATCGGCGGCGCCGATGTGGCGGCGGAGCTGGATGCCAAGCGCGCGATCAACCAGGGCTCGCGTCTCGCCGCTGAACTTTAAGCTACGCCGCTTAACCTGTGGGAGCGAGCTTGCTCGCGAAGGCGTGGTGTCAGTCGACATATGTATTGGCTGACACTCCGCTTTCGCGAGCAAGCTCGCTCCCACAGTGTTTGTGTTGTTCACTGATTCGGTGAGCACCATCAAGCCAATGCAGGAGTGAGCCGGCTCGCGATGGCTGCTTATGCGCGACTAGAATGTGGGCCTCTGCCCAGAATGATCAGTCGCCCATGCTTCTTCCTCCCGCCAACTGGCTACCCCAAGCCCCCCTCGAATGGCTGCAACTCGACTGGCTCACCATCGCCGGAATCGAGGTCGCCATCCTGCGCCTCGACCAGATCGACCCGCTGATCAGCGGCAACAAATGGTTCAAACTCACCGAACACCTCAAAGCTGCCGACCGCGCCGGCGCGCAGGGCATCATCAGCCTTGGTGGCGCGCATTCCAATCATCTGCATGCGCTGGCGGCGGCTGGCAAGCGTCTGGGTTTCGAAACCGTTGGGCTGTTGCGTGGCCATCCACAGCAAACGCCGACGGTTGCCGATCTGCAGGCGTTCGGCATGCACCTGCACTGGCTCGGTTACGGCGGCTATCGGGCGCGGCATGAGCCCGGGTTCTGGGAGCCTTGGCAGGCGCAGTTCCCGAATCTGCACGCAGTGCCAGAGGGTGGCGGCGGATTGGCCGGTGCGCTGGGCTGCAAGGTGCTAAAGCAACAGGTGAGTTCGCAACTGAGCACGCTGGGCTGGAGCGATTACCACGGCTGGTGGCTGGCGTGCGGCACCGGGACGACCCTGGCAGGGTTGGTGCTCGCCGAGGCGGGTGCGCATCCGGTGTACGGCGCTCTGGCGGTGCCGGAGGATCATGGCGTGGCGCCGCAGGTGGCGGCGATTATGCAGGAGGCCGGTGTCGCTGCTGCCGGCTACGAGCTGCTCGACGCCAGCCGCGGTGGCTTCGCCAAGGTTGATGAGCAGTTGCTTGAATTCATCGAGATTACTGAACGCGGGAGCGGCATACCGCTGGAGCCGTTGTATACCGGCAAGGCGTTGTTGGCGCTCAAGGAGCGGATCGAAGCGGGCGGATTCGAGTCAGGCACCCGGCTGATCTTTGTGCACACGGGCGGTTTGCAGGGGCGGAGAGGATTCATCTCCTGCAGTTGAGCTTCTGTGGCGAGGGAGCTTGCTCCCGCTCGGCGGCGCAGCCGTCGTCAATTCAGCGAATACAGTTTCGCCTGACAGTCCACATTTTCAGGAATCAGGTCTGCTGCGCAGCCCAGCGGGAGCAAGCTCCCTCGCCACAGGGGAATTTCACCTAGGCAATGTTCAACCGCGCTTGGGCATCATCCGCAACAAGGTGTTATCGCCCACCACATAATGGTGATACAGCCCCGCCAGCGCATGCAGGCCGATCAGCCAGTAGCCGGTATTGCCGATCAACACGTGCCAGTGCTCCACCTGCTTGGCGAAAGCCTTGTCTTCATGAACCAGCAGTGGCAGATCGAAACCGTAGAACATCACCTGATGCCCCTCGGCACTGGTGATCAGCCAGCCAAGGATCGGCATGCTGATCATGAACAGGTACAACAACCAGTGCATCACCCGCGCCAGCAGGGTTTGCCATTGCGGCGAGGCCGGGAAGATTTTCGGTGCCGGGCCGATGCTGCGCGCTACCAGGCGAAACCACACCAGCACGAACACGGTCAGGCCGAGCATGTAATGCACTTCGCGGATCAGCGTGCGGCCGCCACTGCCCTTTGGAAAGATCCCCCGAAGCTCCATGCTGGCGTACACCAGGATCAACAGAAGCAGCATCAGCCAGTGCAACAGCACGGATACAGTGCTGTAGCGGGATTCGGAACTTGTCCACGGCATACGGTATTTCCTCACAGATCAGGGTCGCCACGTGCCGTTCTTGCGCGACGGCATGCTTTAACTGTAATCCGCTTTGGCGGATTTGCCTGAGGCTGATCGGAGTTTCAATGCGCTGAGTCAGGGCTTTAGCCAAAAAAAACGCCAGAGTCGCGAAGACCCTGGCGTTTTTTGTTGTTTTGAAAAAAGGCGTGATCAGCTCGATTGCGGCATCTCGCCGTTGGCCAGACGCTTGTTGATGTCGGCAATCACTTCCGGCAGATCGCTGATGGTGTCGATCATGTAGTGCGGGCGTGAGTCGGCGAACAGCGCATGGATGCGTTTGCGTTCGCTGGCCAGTTCGTCGCTGCCCAGCGCACGATAGCCGGCGTAGTCCAGGCCCAGCGCGTTGCCCGAGCAGATCAGCGCCACGGTCCACATCCCGGCGCGACGGCCTTCGAGGATGCCCGGCACGGTGTCATCGATCTTCACGCAGGCGCCTACGTCGTCGATGCCCAGCGCAATCACGTTGGCCAGGGCCTGAGCCGGCCATGGGCGACCGTTCGGCACTTCGTCGGTGGCGACCACGTGGTCGGCGACGTAGCCATTAGTGGCAGCGAGGGCCACGACCTTGTCCATCACCTGTTTCGGGTAGCCGGAGCAGGAACCGATCTTGATCCCTTGCTGACGTAGGTTGGCGATGGTTTCCAGGGCGCCGGGAATCAGCGCCGAGTGCTCGGCGATCTTCTCGATCTGCAGCGGCATGAAGCGGTTGTAGATCGCGGTCACGTCGTCATCGGTCGGGGTGCGGCCGAAGGCTTTGCGATAACGCTCGGCGACTTGCGGCTGATCGCACAGGGTGCGGATGTGGTCCCACTTGCCCATGCCCATCGGGCCACGGGCTTCTTCGATGGAGACCTGAACGTCGAATTCGGCGAAGGCTTCGACGAAAATCTGCGTCGGCGCGAACGAGCCGAAATCGACCACGGTGCCGGCCCAGTCGAGGATGGCGGCTTGCAGTTTGCTTGGGTTTACGTAGTTCATGGCAATAAGAATCCTGTGTTGGCAATGCAATTCAAAAGGTTTGGCGATCCTGTGGGAGCGGGCTTGCCCGCGATGGGGCCCTTTCAGTCGACATCTATGCTGATGGTCAGACCTCTATCGCGGGCAAGCCCGCTCCCACAGGTATCGTGGTGATTCAAATATCGAGCACTTCCATCTCGCGCAGCACCTCACCCACGGCCGCCACGGCCTGGCGCATCTGGTCCGGGGTGACGTGGCCGATGCAGCCGACGCGGAAGGTTTCGACCTGGGTCAGTTTGCCGGGGTAGAGGATGTAACCCTTGGCCTTGACCCGTTCGTAGAAGTCCTTGAACTGGTAGCGCGGATCTTTCGGGGCATGGAAGGTGGCGATGATCGGCGCCTGGATCGCTGCCGGCAGGAAGCTGCGCAGGCCGAGTTTGCTCATCTCTTCCATCAGCGCCTGACAGTTGGCGGCGTAACGCGCATGGCGCGCCGGCAGGCCACCTTCTTCGTTGTATTGCAGCAACGCTTCGTGCAGCGCGGCGACTACGTGGGTCGGTGGGGTGAAACGCCACTGACCGGTCTTTTGCATGTAGCTGTGCTGGTCGTACAGGTCCATCGCCAGCGAATGCGAGTTGCTGGCCGCTGCTGCCAGCGATTCCTTGCGAGCGAAAACAAAACCCATCCCCGGCACGCCTTCCAGACACTTGCCCGAGGCGGCGATCAGCGCATCGAACGGGACTTTTTGCGCATCCACTGGTAATGCACCAAATGAGCTCATGGCGTCGATGATCAGGCGCTTGCCATGTTGCGCAACGACCTCGGCGATTTCCGGCAGGGGATTGAGGATGCCGGTGCTGGTTTCGCAGTGGATCAGCGCGACATGGCTGATGTCGCCATCGGCGCGCAGCAGGCGGTCGACGTCAGCGGCGGTGGTCGGTTCGTCTTCAGCGGTTTCGAAGGTGCTGAACGAGCGGCCGAGCACTTCGCAGATCTTCGCCAGACGCTTGCCGTAGGCGCCGTTGATCAGCACCAGCACCTTGCCGTCACGCGGTACCAAGGTACCAATGGCCGCTTCGACGGCGAAGGTGCCGCTGCCCTGCAACGGTACGCAGTGGTGAGTGGCGGCGGCGTTGAGGATCGCCAGCAGTTGCTCGCAGAGGCTGGAGGTCAGTTGATTGAAGCGGTCATCCCATGACCCCCAGTCGACCATCATTGCCTGGCGGGTGCGGGCCGAGGTGGTCAACGGGCCGGGAGTGAGCAGGATGGGTGCGGCAGTACTCATTCGTGTGTCCTCGCGATAGCGCTGTGGGATGAAGCTACGGGGCATACGTTGCAATTCGGCGGTCTATCAATCAAATTGTTTGTTGTTATGCCAGCCATCAGCGAGGGTTATCCATGAATCTGTTCCAGCTACGCGCCTTCGATGCCGTGGCCCGGGAAGGCAGCTTCACCCGTGCCGCCGCGCGCCTGTTCATCAGCCAGCCGGCGGTCACCGGACACATCAAGGCGCTGGAGGAGCATTACCAGATCACCTTGTTGCGTCGCACCGCACGCCGGGTGGAACTGACCGAGGAGGGCACCAAACTGGCAGCTATCACCCGCGCCATGTTCGGTCTGGCCGAAGAAGCGCAGACCCTGCTCGAAGCCAACCGTCAGTTGCTCACCGGGCGCCTGGAAGTGGCGGCGGACGGCCCGCACATGGTCATGCCGATGCTCGCCAGCCTGCGTGCGCGCTATCCGGGGATCACGGTGAATTTGCGTCTGGGCAATGCGCAGGAAACCCTCGCCGCGCTGTTGTCCGAGCATGCCGACGTGGCGGTGCTGACCGAGGTCGAACCGCGCAAGGGCCTGCATCTGCAAGCGTTGAGCGAATCGCGGATCTGCGCGCTGGTACCGGCGGCGCATGCGTGGGCGCAGCGTACCGGCGAGGTGCGGCTCAAGGAGCTGGATCAGGTGATCATGGTGTTGCGCGAGCCGAGTTCGATTACCCGGCGCACCTTTGATCAGGCCTGCATGCAGGCGGCGGTGCATCCGCGAGTGTTGCTGGAGCTGGACAGCCGCGAGGCGGTGACCGAGGCGGTGGCAGCGGAATTGGGGGTGGGTGTGGTGTCGTCGGTAGAAGTCAGCCATGACCCGCGGGTGGTGGCGATTCCGATTGTCGGGGAGGGGCTGGTCAATCGGCACATGATCGGCTGTATGGAGCGGCGGCGGGAATTGCGCCTGATCCAGGCGTTTTTCGGCCTGGCGCCAGTCTGATACACCGTGGTGCCTTCATCGCTGGCAAGCCAGCTCCCACAGAATTTGTGGTGGCCCCCAAATTTGTGTGCGACGCCATACCTGTGGGAGCTGGCTTGCCAGCGATGAGGCCGTGACTGTCTAAGCAAGACTCTCGCGCACCATCTCGAGAAACGTCGCCACCACCCGCCGCGAACTCTGTTCACGCAAGCACACCAGCGTCTCGGTCAACCGCCGGGTGCAATCGGTGATCGGCAGCGCGCACACCCGTGAATCCGCGCCAAACTCCGCTGCCGACACCACACCTACGCCAATCCCCACCACCACCGCTTCACGCGCCGCCTCCCGACCCTCGACCTGAATCGCCGGACGAATGCGAAAACCGGCGCGGGCCATTTCTTCTTCCAGGGTCTGGCGGGTCACCGAGCCGTGTTCGCGCAGCACCAACGGCGTGTCATCCAGATCAGCCAGGCAGATCGACTCGCGTTCGGCCCACGGGTGATGGCGCGAGACGAACGCCACCATCGGGTCGTTGCGCAACGGCACGCACAGCAGGCGTTCATCAGTGACATCCCGCCCGAGCAGCGCCAGATCGGCCTGGTAGTTGAACAGGCGAAACAGCGATTCATCGGTGTTGCCAGTCTCGATCTTCACGTTGATCCCCGGGTAGCGCTCGCAGAACCGCGCGATCTGCGGCAGCACGTGCACCGGGGCGTCCACAGCGAGGATCAGGCTGCCGGTCTGCAACGCCTGGGATTCCTGCAGCAGTTCCTGGGCCTCTGCTTCGATCACAAACAGCCGCTGGGTGATCGCCAGCAGGCGCTCGCCCAGATCGGTCAGGCGCACCGAACGCTTGTTGCGATGAAACAGCAACACACCGAAGCGTTCTTCGAGTTTGCGCACCTGGTCGGAAATCGCCGGTTGCGTGAGAAAAAGCCGTTCGGCGGCTTTGGTGAAGCTTCCATGCACGGCCACGGCGTGGAAGGCTTTGAGCTGGGCGTGGGACACCGACATGCAGCCTCCGGTAACAAGCTGAGCTTATGTGTGAAATACGATAAATCGATTTTATTTATTAAACAGTAATTGCTTTGATCCGCTCACGCCATCACTGACTGCCCGCTCGGGCCGCAAGGTTGGCGATGAGCCTGTGCGTGCAACAACAGGACTCATCTGACCGCTATCGCCATAGGGATGGGGCGCTGGCGCAGTGCTCAACAATAAAAAACACAGGCGTTTACTTAACGATTCTGCCGGCACACTCACACCCTGAGGTCAGAACCACAATGAACAAGCACATCGGCACCATTGCGCGTTGGCGCATGCAGATTTTCGCTGTCACCTGGCTCGCGTACGCCGCTTTCTATTTCACCCGCAAAGCGTTTTCGGTGGCCAAACTGGGCATCGCCGAAGACCCGACCTTCATGCTCGACAAGATGGCCATGGCCAACCTCGATGCGATCTATCTGGCGGCCTACGCCATCGGCCAATTCACCTGGGGCATGCTCGCCGACCGCTTCGGCCCACGGGTCGTGGTGCTCGGCGGCTTGCTGATTTCCGCTGGCGCCGCGTTGGTGATGGGCAGTTTCGCCACGCTGCCGATCTTCGCCACCTGCATGCTGATTCAGGGGCTGGCGCAGTCCACCGGCTGGTCGGGATTGTGCAAAAACCTCGGCAGTTTCTTCCCCGCCGAACAGCGCGGGCGGGTGCTCGGTCTGTGGAGTTCCTGCTATGCGTTTGGCGGTCTGGTGGCTTCGCCGTTCGCCGGCTGGTGGGCGTATACGCTGATGGGCACCTGGCACGCGGCGTTCATTTCCAGCGCGGCAGTGGTCGCGGTGGTGGCGCTGTTGTTCTTCATCTTTCAGCGCAACAAACCGGAAGACGTCGGTTTGCCAGCGGTTGAACCGGAGGCGGAACTCAGTGCCGCAGAAACCGAAGCCAACAGCAAGCTCAGCGTTTGGGAGCCGTTGAAGGAAATCCTGCGCAACCGCACGGTACTGGTGCTGGGCCTGGCGTATTTCATGTTGAAACCGGCGCGTTACGCGATTCTGTTGTGGGGGCCGGTGATCGTCTTCGAGCAGATGCCGAGTGTCGGCAAGGTCGGCGCGGCGATCATTCCCACCTCGTTCGAACTGGCCGGTCTGCTCGGGCCGATCATGATCGGTCTGGCCTCGGACAAACTGTTCGGCGCCCGGCGCATGCCGGCCTGCGTCCTCAGCCTGCTGGCGCTGACCGTGACCTTGGCGCTGTTCATGGGCGCGTTGCACACCGGCAGCGTGATGCTGGTGGTGGCGCTGCTGTTTGTCATGGGCCTGACTCTGTACGGGCCGGATTCGATGATCAGCGGCGCGGCGGCCATCGACTTCGGCAAGGCCAAGGCCGGTGCCACGGCGGCCGGTTTCGTCAACGGCTGCGGCTCGGTCGGCGCGGTGCTCGGCGGATTACTGCCGGGTTACTTCGATTCGGTGACGGTGTTCATCGTCTTCGCCGGCTGCGCATTGTTCTCGGCGCTGGTGCTGATTCCGCACTGGAACAGCCGCCCGACCGGAGTGATGGAGCCGCGTGCGTCCATTCCCAATCGCCCGTTGGCGATCAAACCCCTGCGCAACTGAAAACCCTTGCCTCGCGGCCTGCTGCGGTGCTCGCGGCAGGCTGTGGGGTGGCTATCCGACTGGAGAATCCCATGCGACCTTTTTGGCTCGAACAAGCCTTGCAGGCCGATCCATCCCCGACTTGCCCCCCGCTGCAAGGCGAAATGCGCGCCGACGTGTGCATCGTCGGTGGTGGCTACACCGGATTGTGGACAGCGACCATGCTCAAGCAGCAGAACCCGGAACTCGACGTATTGCTGATCGAAGCCGACATCTGCGGCGCCGGTGCCAGTGGGCGCAACGGTGGTTGCGCGTTGTCGTGGTCTGCCAAGTATTTCACCCTTGAGCGGCTGTTCGGCGTCGAGGAAGCGGTGCGCTTGGTCAAGGAATCCGAGCGCAGCATCCACGCCATCGGCGAGTTCTGCGAGCAGTACGGCGTCGACGCCGATTACCGCCTCGACGGCACGCTGTACACCGCTACCAACAAGGCGCAGGTCGGTTCGACCGACGCGGTGATCGCGGCGCTGGAGCGCAATGGCATCAACTCCTTTACCCAACGCCCGGTGGCCGATGTGCAGCGCATGGCGGGTTCCAGCAAGCATCTGGAGGGCTGGTTTTCGCCGGCGGCGGCCAGTGTGCAACCGGGCAAACTGGTGCGCGGGCTGCGCCGGGTGGCGTTGCAACTGGGCGTGAAGATCCACGAAAACACGGCGATGACAGGCCTGGAGGAGGGCCGTCCGGCGCGCATTCACACGGCCAATGGCTGCGTGATCGCCGATCGTGTGGTGTTGGCGATGAACGCATGGATGGCCCGAGCGTTTCCGCAGTTCGAGCGCAGCGTGGCGATTGTTTCCAGCGACATGCTGATCACCGAGCCGCGCCCGGATCTGCTGCAGCAAATCGGCTTGACCAGCGGCGTCACGGTGCTCGATTCGCGGATTTTCGTGCACTACTACCACAACACCCCGGACGGCCGGATCATGCTCGGCAAGGGTGGCAACACGTTCGCGTTTGGTGGGCGGATGTTGCCGGTGTTCGATCAGCCATCGCCTTATGCGGATGTGCTCAAGCGCAGCCTTGGGGAGTTTTTTCCGGCGTTTGCCGGGGTCAAGGTGGATGCGACCTGGAATGGACCGTCGGATCGTTCGGTGACCGGGTTGCCGTTTTTTGGGCAGATGAGTGCCAGTGGCAATGTGTTTTATGGTTTTGGTTATTCCGGCAGTGGCGTCGGGCCGTGTCACATGGGCGGGCAGATTCTTGCCTCGTTGGTGCAGGGGCTTGATAACCCTTGGACACGTTCGCCGTTGGTGAACGGGCCGCTGGGGTATTTTCCGCCGGAGCCGATTCGGTATCTGGGGTCGTTGATGGTGCGTAATGCGATTCGGCGCAAGGAGCGGGCTGAGGATCATGGGCGGCGACCGCGGCATCTGGATGTGCGGTTGGCGAAGTTTGCGGCGGCGGCGGGGAAGGCTGACAAGGGGTGACTGGGGGCTTTGATTTATGGGGACATATCCATTGCTGCGGTAACGGCGGCTTAGGGTTCCGCCCTTACGGCGGGTCACTTTTTCAGACGCCAAAAAGTAACCAAAAGGCTGGGCCCCGGCGTACGGCCCTCGCTTAGGCTCGGGTTCCTTCGTTACGGGATTCATCCGGGGGGCAGCGCCTACGGTTTGCTTCGCTGCACCTCCTCTCGCTGTGTTTGGCTGCGCC
Source organism: Pseudomonas sp. HOU2 (assembly GCF_040729435.1). NCBI lineage: Bacteria > Pseudomonadati > Pseudomonadota > Gammaproteobacteria > Pseudomonadales > Pseudomonadaceae > Pseudomonas > Pseudomonas sp. HOU2. Next base: position 5,594,323 of record NZ_CP160398.1, read on the forward strand.
AAACGGTCGCTGCGCTCCCACCCCCGGATAAATCCCTCCACTCAGCCTGCCGAAGGGGCCGGCACGGCAAGATCAAGAACTTTCGGCGAGCTGACACTCGGCCATTGAGTGGTGAAAAGCATGCGCTTGGCTTTAGCTCCCTGTGGGAGCTGGCCTGCCAGCGAAGGCGGCCTACGAGCCGACCAGCCTCCAACTGCCCGCACCCAATCCAACTGTGGGAGCTGGCTTGCCAGCGATAGCAATCTCCCAGCCGACCAATCTTCAACAGCTCACACCCAATCCAACTGTGGGAGCTGGCTTGCCAGCGATAGCGACCTCACAACCACCCAGTTTCTTCCAGGTGTACTCAATGCCAATGTCTGCGACGCTTACGGATCGGCCCCATGCAGCAGCCAATCGAGCAACAGGCTGCTGTCGCGCGGTGGCGGCGTTTCGTTCGGTGGTGCGGAGCGCGGGTTGGCGAGGCAGAGGATAGGTCGATCCGGGTCGCTGTCGAGGAAGCTCACCCACACCTCACTGCCGGCGCGGGGCAGCTGGTGGGCGGCGAGCCGGCCGGTGCCGGTCAGCGCGATTGGCAGCCACAGGCACGCGGACTCGGCTGTCTGCGCAGGCCAGAGACTGACGCCGATGCGCCCGCGATCATCCAGTGCTGCTGACTGGCCGGGCGATCCCAGCACTCGTGCCAGGTGATAGCCGCCGATGTTCGGGCGCGGCTGCGCCAGGGGCGGGCGAAAATCGCTCGACCAGGGCAGGGCGCTGAAGTCGTTTCGGTAGCGATGCACGTCGGTTGTCGGATCGAGGATCGAGGGGTGCTGGCCCTGATGGTGCAGCTCGGTGATCAACCATTGCTCGTTGAAAGCATTGATCGGGTGTTCGCTGATCTGCAACAGATGCCCGCTGCGCAACGCGCTGCAGTCGCCGGAGCCGCGGATCGTGCGCGACTGGCAGCGCTGACGCTGCAGATGGCGCCGGCTGCGTTGTTCGGAGTGACGCTGGTCGCTCGACAGGTTCAGCGGTGTGAGCGCGGGCACGGGGTGGTTGGCCGCGTCTGCGGTAATGACCGCCTGGCCCCGGTTGCGAATGCCGGGCGCGGCCATGACCGGTGTCGCGTCATGACGCTGTAACAGCGTGCTGATGCGTGGTGACGGCGTGTCGTCGGCAACGGCAAACGGCACTGGCAGCGGCTCCTGCGGCAGGCTCAGGTTGTCATCGGCAAACACCAGCACATGCCCGTTCGGGTGATGTTCGAAGTGATAGTGAATACCTTCCTCCTCACACAGCCGTTGCACGAAGGCCAGGTCGCTCTCCTCGTATTGCAGGCAAAATTCCCGTGGCGGGTATTGGCCGACACTCATCTCGATCCGGTAACTGTCCGTTGGCAGTTGATGTTCTTCGAGCAGTTGCGCAAGGATCGTCGGCACGCTCGTTTGCACGAAGACCCGGCGCCGGGGCGGCTGGTCCAGACTCAGCAGCAGCGGGACGAGGATCAGCCGGTAGCCGATGCGGTGGCTGGCGCGATGCTCGCAACTGACACTGTGGATCAGGCCGTGAATCCCGTGATCGGTACCCAGGCGCAGGAACGCGGGTTGGCGCAGCAGGCTGCCGGGGGGCAACGCTGGCGCCAGACCGATCACTTCTATCTCGAAGCGAAACGGCTGATTGAGTGCTTCGGTGCCGCTGAAACGCAATACCGGCAGGCACAGCGGGCCGTCGGTCAGGGTCAGGGTGAACGGGCTATCCTTGTCATTGAGCATTCGTACGGGCTCTGTGGGCAATACGGACGGCAGAGGGTACGAAAACGCGAGCACGAATGGTCATGGCTGGTGGGCTTTTCAGAATCGCCCTACAAGTCGTGGTGAAGATGTCGATCCAACAATGATTTTTTTGGTCGATTGCCGACTTTAGGCCGTATAAACTTGGCGCCACGCGTCGGCCAATAGATGTCTCGGCGCCACAGATCAAGAGAGTGAGTAATGGGCGCACAGTGGAAGGTTAAACACAAAGAAGCGGCAGCCAACGCCAAGGGCAAGATCTTCGGCAAACTGGTGAAAGAAATCACCATCGCTGCCCGCAACGGTGCCGATACCGCCACCAACGCACACCTGCGTCTGGTGGTCGAACAGGCCAAGAAAGCCTCGATGCCCAAGGAAACCCTGGACCGCGCCATCAAGAAAGGCGCCGGCCTGCTGGGCGAAACCGTGCAATACCACCGTGTGACGTACGAAGGTTTCGCACCGCACCAGGTTCCGTTGATCGTCGAGTGCGTCACCGACAACATCAACCGCACCGTTGCGGAAATCCGCGTGGCGTTCCGCAAGGGGCAGCTGGGTGCTTCCGGTTCGGTGGCCTGGGACTTCAACCACGTCGGCATGATCGAAGCCTCGCCGGACACCCCGGACGCCGATCCGGAAATGGCCGCGATCGAAGCCGGTGCCCAGGACTTCGAGCCGGGTGAAGAGGGCGCGACCCTGTTCCTGACCGATCCGACCGACCTCGACGCCGTGCAGAAAGCCCTGCCTGAGCAAGGTTTTACCGTGCTGTCGGCCAAACTCGGCTACCAGCCGAAGAACCCGGTCAGCGGCCTGAGTGCCGAGCAGATGGCTGAAGTCGAAGCGTTCCTCGAAGGCCTCGACAACCACGACGACGTGCAGGACATGTTTGTCGGTCTGGCGGGCTGATTTGCTGCAAAGATAACCTGTGGCGAGGGAGCTTGCTCCCGCTCGGCTGCATAGCAGTCGTTGTTTTTGGGACGGCTTCGCCGTCCAGCGGGAGCAAGCTCCCTCGCCACAGGATTTGGGTCAGTTACAGCTTTTCCAGCACCTCAATCACTTCGCTGAACCCCGGCCGCGCCAGCACATCCGGCTGACAGCAACGCTGTTCCAGCGCCTCCAGCACCTCGCGTCGTTCATCGCTCAACCCTGAGTCGATGCGCGCCAGCAATTCCCCGAGCAGAACCCCGAACGCCCGCACTTCGATGTGCTGCAGCGCCCGGGTTTCCAGGTTATCGGTGGTGGCATGGAACGACGCCGCGCCGAAATCCCCGAGCAAGCAATCGCCCTGATCGTTCAACAGAATGTTGTGGCCGTAGAGGTCGCCGTGGGTGATGCCCTGTTGATGCAGGTGCTCGGCCGCCGAAGCGATACCCTTGGCAATATTCAAGGCCACCTCGGTACTGAAACGGCAATCCTCTGCGTAGACATCCCGTGAGCAGCTCGCCAGGCTCGGCAATGCCGCCAGGTTGCGAAAGCTTGGGTCGATCAGTTGCATCACCAGCCCCTGTTGGCCATCAGGATGCCCGTGAATACGGCCCTCCACGCGGATCAGGTTCGGGTGCAGGCCGGCGGTGATGCAGGCGTTCATTTCGTGCAGCGGCGAACCGTCGCTGGTCATTTCACCTTTATACAGTTTCACCGCGACCGGCACTTGCGAGCCGTCGGCGCGCTGCCACTGCGCCCGGGAAATCACCCCCGACGCGCCTTCGCCCAGGCGTTGTTCCAGACGCAGCGCCGACCAGTCGATCAGCGGCGTGGCTTCCAGCGCGGCGGCATCGGCTTCGGTTTCCAGCGGATTACCGGCGTACGCCAGCCAGGTCAGGCGCGGCAGGGTCAGCAGCCACTGCGGCAGTTCACGCATCTGGTTGGCGGCGATGCGGATCAGCTCCAGGCGATGGCACTGGCTCATGGAGGCTGGCAGCGCTTGCAGGCGATTGCCGGCCAGCAGCAACTTTTGCAGGTGCGGGCGCTCGCCCAGTTCGGTCGGCAGGGTTTCGATGCAGTTATCGGTCAGGATCAACCAGCGCAGCAGCGGCGGCAATGCAGCGCCCGGCACGTGGCTGATGCGGTTGGCCTTGAAGCCGATCATCGTCAGCGCCGCACATTTTCCGACGCACTCCGGCACCTCGGTGAAGCGGTTGTCCGAGCAGAACAGGATGCGCATCCGGGTCAGGCGATGCAGGTCGTCCGGCAGGCTGCTCAAGGCGTTGCCGCTGAGGTTGAGCACCTCCAGCGTATCGGCCAGTTCGAAAATCTCCCGGGGAAACTCGGTCAGTCCGCAGGACAGATCCAGCCGGTTAATGCCCGACAACTCGCCGGCGCGCAATTGAGCAAGGGTGTGCATGGGGATGTTCACTATCAAGGGAAAGAAGCGCCGGGCGCTCGGAATGGGCGACATGATAACGGCAATGGCTGGATTTGCATTGACCCGACCCTCGATAACACCGGAAACCCTGTGGGAGCGAGCTTGCTCGCGAAGGCGTCCTGTCAGTCAGTGATTCGTCACTGACACTCCGCTTTCGCGAGCAAGCTCGCTCCCACAGTGGTAATCGGTGGTGATCAATGGGATCAGTGGATTTCCTGCAGCTGCCCCAAACGGCTGCGGGTGCGGGCCAGGTCGATGGCATTGCCGCCAAGCGCCTCGCGCAGTGGCAAGCGGCTGAGCAGGGTCAGGTGTTTGTCCTGGTCGTAGAGCACGTCGATCAGGTTGATGAAGCGCTGTTGCGCGGCGATCGGGCACTCTCCCAGTTCCGGCAGATCATCGATGATCCAGTGATCGAAACGTCGACACAGCTCCAGATAATCCATGACCGCTGTTGGTTGCTCACACACATCGTTGAAGGTGAAACCGACGGTGCGGCCTTCGCACAGCCGTGCCTGCAAGTGCCGGATGCCCACCGGCAAGGCAATCGCCGGCGCGTCCTGCGCGGGCAGGTTCAAGGCCTGGCGCTGGGTCGCGGTGGCCGGCCACACATAGTGGCCCTGGGTGAATAACTGATGCGCATGGTTGCTCGCCTGGCTGCGGTAATCGTGCGGGCCGCCGACCTCCATCACTTGCATGCGGGCGTTGATCAATTCGATCACCGGTTTGAAGCGCGCGTGATAGAGCGGGTTGGGCAGCAAGCCTTCCGGCGGATAGTTGGAGGTCACCAGCAACAGGATGCCGCGCTGGAACAAGGCCTTGAACAGGCGGGTGATGAGCATCGCATCGCCGATGTCATGCACATGAAATTCGTCGAAACACAGTACCCGGCAGTCGTTTAGCAGCTCATCGAGCGTGACGGCGAGGGCGTCGTCCTGTTCGCGATGCTCGAACATGCCCTGATGCAGGCGGGCGAAAAACGCATGGAAATGCACGCGCTGCTTCTGCGCGGTGGGCAGTGCCTGGAAAAAACCGTCGAGCAGCCAGCTCTTGCCACGTCCGACCGCACCATGCAGGTACAGGCTCGGCGGCGTTTGCGGCCTGGCGCCGAACAACAGGCTGGCCTGCTGCGCCATGCAATCAATCACCCGCTGCTGGCTGTGGCTGAGGGTGTAACCCTGGCCCTGAGCCTTGTGCCGGAAATAGTCGCGGATCGACTGGGCATTCGCGTCATGCCCGGCATGCGCTGGCCGACCCTTGGCGAACCAGCGGCGCAGCGCCGACCAGCGTAGGGTCAGTGGCGATCGTTTGGGCGCTCGAGAGGGCACAGTGCAGTCACTCCGTGTTCATCAGACCGGCGCCCGGACGCGCGGCGCCGTAGTGTAACCAGAGGCTGCGCCCGGCTTCCATCGCGGCTCGTCGACTGTGGGCGATCACTGAACAGATTTGTGCGGGACGTACAGCTATTTTCAGCGATGTAATTCGTCGTGTTGCCAAACTTTCGAAACATATCCCGGCAGATCCATGGATCGAATCGACTGGCGGAATCGTCGACCGTTGCTAACCTGAAACACAGTAACGTCATCCAGGATGTTCCCTCACAAGGAATGGGACAGTGATTGTACGTGTGGTGATGGGCCTGCTCGGGGTGCTGGGGGCCTCGGTGCATGCGGCGGATTTTCAGGTCGAAGTCCGCGTTGACGTGCAGCGTGGCTGCCAACTGATCGGCCAGCAGCGCGAGGCGGGTATCGAACAACTGGGTGTGCTGGATTTCGGCAGTACTGCGCGCCTCGATGATCCGGCCGGACCACTGGGTGCGGCACTGACCAACCAGCGCTTGCCGCGCCTGGAGTGCAACCCCGACACGCCGTATCAGCTGCGGGTCGACGGTGGCCTGCATGGCGGCGTTGGTGAGGTTCGCTACATGGCGGGGGCTGCGGGAAGCCAGCCGATTCCCTATCGGCTGTATCAGGACGCGGCGCGCCGGGTGCCGCTGGTGGTGGACGTGCCGGTCAGCGGCCGGGTGCCGGACACCGGCACGGTGGAGCTGCCGCTGTATGCACGGATCGAGCGTCTGGCGCAGGTGCCGCAGGTCAGCCGCTATTCGGATCTGGTGAAAGTCACCGTGACCTGGTGAGTGCAGGATTTCAGGCAATTCGCTGGAGGCGGATTGCGCAGGGAAGGGGCGTTCGATGACGAACGCAAGGTACGCAGACATCCTCAAGGAGCAGGGACGGACGCAATGACAGGCAAGCACTGGATGGTCATCGCCACGGGTACGCTGCTGTTGCTCGCTGACGACGCACAGGCGGCAATCAGCGGGCAGATCAATGCGCGGCTGATCCTGATCGCCGGGTGCGAAGTCACCAACAGCGCCACCCCGGCGATCCCGGTGAGCAATCTGGGCACCCTCGATTTCGGTCAGCAGGGGCCGACCTGGAACGCGCCGATCAAGGCCAGTCTCGACGGCGACAGCAGCGGCAAGCTGAATGTCGCCTGCAATCCTTCGGTCACTGGTTTCACCGTCACCATCGATGGCGGCAGCCACGGTGACGGCACCACCCGCCGCCTGAGCAACGGGCGCCAGACCCTGCCTTATCAACTCTTTCTGGATGCCTCCGGCAGCCAGCGCTACAGCATTGGTCAACAACACAATTTCGCTGTCACCAGCGGTGCGCAAATACCGATTCCGGTGTTTGGCACGGTGGTGGCGAATACCCGCGCGGTACCGGCAGGTGTCTATACCGACACGCTGACGGTGACGCTCGACTGGTAACCCCGTAGAGGACGGACACCATGCGTACGTATGCATCAAGGATAGGTTTGTCGTTGCTCGGCCTGACGCTGGTTTCCAGTGCTCACGCCGCCACCACGGTCACCGGCCAGATCACCGCCAGTCTGACTCTGATCAGCAGCTGTCAGGTCAATGGCGCCGGCGGCTCCACGGGGCTGAACTTCGGTGCGCTGAACTTCGGTACCGCCAACAGTCTGTTCACCACCGCCAGCGGGCAAGTGCTCGGCGGTGGCGGCGGGGCGTTGTCGATACTCTGTTCCAGCGGCACGACCCCGGTGGTCAAAGTGCGCGCCGGTGCTCACGACGGGCAGTCGCCGGGCGGCGCTCGTGCACTGTACGACGGTGTCGCCAACTACGTGCCGTACGATTTCTACACCGATGCCGGGCATTCACAGCTGCTGCCGATCGACGGCACGATCAACCTGGCGACCAGCACTGGCGTGGCGCAGACGGTGAATATCTACGGTCAGGCGGTGGGCAAGGCCGGGCTGCCGGCCGGGACTTACACCGACACCGTCGCTGTCGAACTGACGTTCTGATGCCATGCGCCGCCAGGGCTGTGCCGCGCTGCTCCTGCTCTGTGCGGGCAGTGTGCCGCTGCCGCTGGGGGCGGCGACCAGCCAGAGCTTCCAGGTCAGCGCGACCATCACGCCGGGGTGTCTGGTAGTTGGCGGGGTGTCGAATTACGGCGGGCTGAATTTCGGCTCGCGCTCGGCCCTCGCGACGGGAACGGTGCAAGTGGCATTGACCGGCGGCGTGCAGCTGCAATGCACCCCCGGGGTGACCTTGAACATGAGCGTCGATGGCGGCCAGTACAACAGCAGCGGTCGGCATATGCAGATCAACAGCGGCAGTGCGCGGGTGGCGTATGCGCTGTTTCGCGATGCGGCGTACAGCCAGAGCCTGGGCATCGGTCAGAGCGTGGCGGTGGCCTATAGCGATGCGAACAACATCAGCCTGCCGATTTACGGCCAGGTGCAATTGCCGGGCAATCAGCCTGGGGGGACGTACAGCGACGTGTTGCAGGTGCAGCTGTCGTGGTAAAGCGACATTTGAATGGCCGACAAGGAGCAGGTTCATGGGGGCAGTTACGTCTGGACATTCGTTGTTGCAGGGCGCGTTGCTGGCGCTGGTCATGCTCGGGGCCGGCCATGCGCAGGCCGCCAGTTCGGTGCTGATCTGGCCGATCGATCCGGTGCTGGAGGCCGATCAACAGGCCAGTGCGCTGTGGCTGGAAAACCGTGGCACGGAAACCGCCAACCTGCAGATCCGTGTGTTCGGCTGGAGCCAGAGCGGTTTTGCAGAGCAATACCAGAATCAGCGCGACGTGATCGGCAGCCCGCCGGTAGCGAAGATCGAGCCAGGGCAAAAGCAACTGGTGCGTCTGACCCGGACCAAGGATGTGCCGCCGGGGCAGGAGCTGGCCTACCGGATCATCATCGACGAAATCCCTTCCGCCCAGCCGCCGGCTGCCGAGGGCGGCAAGACCGCCGCCGCGATCCGCTTCCAGATGCGCTATTCGGTGCCCTTGTTTGCCTACGGCGCGGGGCTGTGGAGCAAGGAAGACAGCAGCCGCCCGCGTGATCCCAAAGGTATCGGTGTGCCGCAACTGAGCTGGCGCACGGTGACGGTGGACGGCCGGCCGTATGTCGAGGTGCGCAATCAGGGCGCGGTGCATGCGCGGCTCACCGACGTGGCGATCAAACAGGGCGGACAGAACAAACCATTGGCCGAAGGCTTGCTGGGTTACGTGTTGCCGGGGGCGGTGATGCGCTGGCCGGCACCGGGGCCGTTGGCCAGTGAGTCGGCGTTGCAGGTGCGGGTCAATGGCGGGGCGCAGGTGCAGAACATTGCGCCGGGACGCTGAACCAAGACCCTGTGTTGAGTGGATTACTGTGGCGAGGGAGCTTGCTCCCGCCGGGTTGCGAAGCAGCCCCAAGTCAGGCGAGCACGCAGTGTCAGGTAGCCCGCTTAAACAGATCTAACGACGGCTGCGCCGCCGAGCGGGAGCAAGCTCCCTCGCCACAATGATTGCGTCAGGTCGTCAAAATTCCAGAGAAAGATAACTGGCTTTGGCAAGAGTGGCATCAGGAGGATCAAGTCCATTGACGGACGTAAAGCGTGTATGAGCCCGGGATGGGCTCGTCGTATTCAGCGTCCGTTGTGGCTCATGACCGGCGCGTGGTGCCTGATGTTCGTGCAACCATCTGAGGCCGGCGAACTGCCGCCGCCGCCCAGCGGCATGGAGGCTGTGAGTGATGCACAGTTGTTTCTGGAACTGGTGGTCAATCAGATGAACACCGGGCGGGTGGTGGCGGTGCAGCAGCGTAACGGGCATCTGTTTCTGCCGGCCAGTGCACTGCGCGAAACCGGAATGAAATTGCCCGAGGGCAGCGCTGACGAAGTCGATCTCGACGGTTTGCCGGGACTGCACAGCGAATACGACAGTGTCGGCCAGCGTCTGCTGCTGGATGTACCACCGCAGTGGTTGCCGGACCAGTTCATCGGCAACCGCGAGAACTATCCACGCACCCCGGCGCTGAGCAGTTTCGGCGCGTTGTTCAACTACGACTTGTACCTCAACGACACTGACGATGCCGGCACTTATCTGGCGGCCTGGAATGAGCTGCGGCTGTTCGACAGCTGGGGCACGTTGTCCAATACCGGGCAGTACCGGCGCACCTTGTCCGGGGATTCGGTCAGCACGCTCGACAACGGTTACCTGCGCTACGACACCACCTGGCGTTACTCCGATGACGAGCGAATGCTCACCTACGAAGGCGGGGACGTGATCAGCGGCGCCTTGCCTTGGAGCAACTCGGTGCGTCTGGGCGGCGTGCAATTTTCACGGGATTTTGCCGTGCGTCCGGATCTGGTCACCTATCCGTTGCCGCAGTTCGCCGGCGAGGCCGCGGTGCCGTCGTCGGTGGATCTGTTCATCAACGGCTACAAGTCGAGCAGCACCGACCTGCAACCGGGGCCGTATACCCTGACCAATATTCCCTTCATCAACGGCGCCGGGGAGGCCGTGGTAGTGACCACTGATGCATTGGGGCGGCAGGTGTCGACCACGGTGCCGTTCTATGTCACCAGCAGTCTGCTGCAAAAAGGCCTGAGTGATTTCTCGGTGGCGGCCGGTACGTTGCGCCGCGATTACGGCTTGAAGGACTTCAGCTATGGCCCTGGCGTGACTTCCGGCAGCCTGCGCTACGGTGTCAGCGACAGCTTCACCCTGGAAAGCCACGCCGAAGCGGCTGACTCGCTGAGCCTCGGCGGCATCGGCGGCAATTTGCGTCTGGGCAATTTCGGTGTACTCAACAGCGCCATCAGTCAGAGCCGATTCGACGGCGACGGCGGCGAGCAGTTGAGCCTCGGTTATCAGTACAGCAGCCAGCGCTACAGCTTTTCCTGGCAGCGCCTGCAACGTCGCGACCAATACGCCGACCTGAGCGTGATCGACAGCCCTTACATCAGCCTCAGCCGGCGCAGCGAGCAGGCGACCCTGAGTGTCAACCTCGAGCGCTGGGGCAGCCTCGGTGCCGGTTATTTCGACGTGCGCGCGGCGGACGATTCGCGCACGCGTCTGCTCAACCTGAGCTGGAGCAAACCGCTGTGGCGCAACAGCAGCTTCTACCTGTCGGCCAACCGCGAGATCGGCGACAGCAACTGGGCAGTGCAGGCGCAACTGGTGATCCCGTTCGATCTGCGCGGCAGCCTGGCGATCAGCAGTGAACGCAGCAAAACCGGGCAGAGTCAGCAGCGGGTCAATTACAGCCGCTCGGTGCCGACCGAGGGCGGGGTCGGTTTCAATCTGGGTTACGCCAAGGGTGATGGTCCTGACTATCGCCAGGCCGACGTGACCTGGCGTATGCAGTCGGTGCAGTTGCAGGCCGGGGTCTACGGCACGTCCGAGGCCGAGACCCGTTGGGCCGATGCCAGTGGCTCGCTGGTGTGGATGGACCGCCAGGTGTTCGCCGCCAATCGCATCGACGACGCGTTTGTGGTGGTCAGCACCGAGGGTTTCGCCGATATTCCGGTGCGCTACGAAAACCAGCAGGTCGGGCAGACCGATAAAAACGGCCACTTGCTGGTGCCGTGGAGCAGCGCGTACTACCGCGGCAAATACGAAATCGATCCGCTGAATCTGCCGGCCAACGTGCGCAGCCCCAACGTCGAACAACGCATCGCCGTGCGCCGTGGCAGCGGTTATTTGCTGGAGTTTCCTCTGACCCGGGTGATCGCCGCGAGCATCGTGCTGGTGGATGCGCAGCAACGCGAACTGCCATTGGGCGCGGGCGTGCTGCACGAGCAGAGTGGGGCGCGCACGGTGGTCGGCTGGGACGGGCTGGTCTATCTGGAAAACCTGCAGGCGCAGAACTCGTTGCAGGTGACGCTGGCCGACGGCAAAACCTGCAAGACGCAATTCGAAGTGGATATGCAGCAAAGCCAGGTACCGCTGATCGGCCCGTTGGTGTGCCAATGAGTGCGGCGCGGATCTGTCTGTGCCTGGCGTTGCTGCTGCCGGGGATGGCGCAGGCCTTGTGCTCGGTGGTCAGCACCACGCCGGCGGCGTTCGGTTCGATCAGTTCGATTGCCGTGCGCACCACGACGCAGCCCAGTTCCACGCTCAATGCAGGCTTGAGCTGCACCGGCTCACTGCTGTCATTGCTGACCAGCAACGATCATTTCTACGCCACCATCACCTCGACCCAGAGCGGCTTGCTCGGGCCGACGGGCGACGTCATTGGCTACACAATCTACGCCAACAACAGCACCAGCTACCCGGTGACTCGCGGCACCGCCTATGACTTCGCGCGCAACGGCATCATCGACGCCTTGGGACTGCTCAACGGTACCACCCCGAAAACCGTGCCGCTGTATCTGGGCACGACCATTGGCAGCAACGTCGCCGCCGGGATTTATACGGAAACCCTGAGCATTTTCTGGAACTGGAATTACTGCTCCGGGATCGGTATCGGCAGTGTTTGTCTGGGGCGCGACATTAACAGCGGTACGGCGACGTTGACGGTGAACCTGACGGTGTCCAACGACTGCACGATTACTGCGCCGAACATTGCCTTTGGCAGTGCACCGGTGATCAGCGCCTTTACCCCGGTGACCGGGCAGACCATCAATCTGGCCTGCACCAAGGGCAGCGCCTACACCGTCGGTTTGAGCGACGGGCAGAACCCGGTCAGTGTTGGCGGTCGGCGGCGGATGATTTCCGGGAGCAACTATCTGGCCTACGACATCTTCAAAAGTGCCGGCACCACCCGGTGGGGCAGCGTCGGCAGCGCGCGCCGGTCAAGCACCGATGCCGAGGTCAATCCGGGGAATGGCTTGGGTACGGGGAGCCAGATTTTCAATTACAACGCGAAGATCTACACCGACCAGACCACGCCGCCGGCGGGCACTTACCTGGACAATGTGGTGCTCGACGTAGGTTTCTGACCCAACACAGTCCCCTGTAGGAGCTGCGGCACGCTGCGATCTTTTGACCTTGATGTTAAAAATCAAAAGATCGCAGCGTGCCGCAGCTCCTACAGTGGGGCTTTCAGAATTGCATTGATTGCTTCAGTTGTTTTGCCGCCGGCGAATCCGTCGGGCTGACCATCGCATAGTTGTACCCGTCACCGGACCAGTAATCGGCCTGCAGATCGCCGTCGCTGCGGCTACCGCGAGGCAGGAAGGTGTTCTTCGGCCCCGGTGGTCGCACATAGAAACTGACCTTATGGCCGCTGCGGTCCTCATACATGACCATCGCCGCCGGGCCTTCGTCGGTGCTGAGCAGGCGGCCGCTGACCGGTTCGAAACCGGCGGATTTCAGATCCGGCAAGCGGCTGGCCTGGGTGAAATAACGGTCGAGCCAACGCTGCATATCGCCGTCAGTGTCGACCTTGTAGTCCGCCGGTAATATCCCTTGCTGGGCGATCAAACGATAGGCCTGCAAGGCGTCGGTCATCGGCAACATCGAAGACCTCACGAGGGTCATTTCCCGCGCCTGCCAGCCACTGAAACCGCCGATGCCGACCGCGATCAATAACACCGCCGCGCTGGCCAGGTGACGACGCGACTGACGCTTGAGGCGCTGGCGAATCAGCGCCGGATCGAGCTCCGGGTTGGCCGGTTGCTGCAACGCACCACCCAGGGCTGCGCGCAACAACTGGGCGTCGTGCTGCCAGGCGCGCACCTGCGCGGCGGCTTCCGGGTGAGTGGTCAGCCAGGTGTCGACCAGACGCCGGTCGGCTTCGTTGAGTTGGTGATCGACGTACGCGTGCAGGTCGCGCTCGCTGGGGGGCATGCTGATCATTTGAGTATCCGCAAAGAAGGGCTGCTGATTTCGCCGTCGCTGAGTTGGCGCAAGGCCTGGCGGGCGCGGGACAGGCGCGACATCACGGTGCCGGTGGGGACGTCCAGAATTTCGGCGACTTCCTTGTAGCTCAGGCCTTCGACCGAGACCATCAGCAACAGCGCGCGTTGCTCGGTGGGCAGGCGATCGAAGGCTTGCAGGGTCGATTGGGCGATCACGGTGCGCTCGGTCGAGGGTTCGGCGTCGTCGCGACCGGTGAAGAATTCGAGCATCCGCGCATAACGACGGGAGCGTCGGTGGGCGTCGAGAAACTGCCGATAGAGGATCGCGAACAGCCACGCGCGCACGTCACCTTCGGCGCGTTTCGCACCCCAGCCGGACAGGGCCCGCTCGAGGCTGGCCTGCACCAGATCGTCGGCGCTGCTGCTGTTGCGGGTCAACGACACGGCAAAGCGGCGCAATCTGGGAATGATTTCTCTCAACTGTTCGTCGAATTCGCTCATGAATTTCTGCTAGTCACTACGCTGTGGACTAGGGAGACGTCTGCCGTTCGAGGTTATTCCACGTTCGGAAAAATAAATACCGGGCCATGGAATAAATCCCGCTGGGGTGCGTCTTGCTGATTCTTCCTACTTGTGGCCGATGGCCCTGGAGTTATTCATGGTTGATCGCACTTCACCGCCGGGCAGGCCGCCGCGTCCGCCCTTGAGTGCCGCGAGCACAGTGTTGCGCCTGACGGCGATTGCCGTGGTGGTTGCCGCTGTCGCTGGGGCGTTTGCCTACGTGCACGGTAATCTTGACCCACAACGTCTGACGCCCAAGGCGCTGGTCGATGTGCTGGAGAAAAACAACGGCGTGCATCCCGGGTTTCGGCGCAACCACGCCAAGGGCGTGTGCGTGATCGGGCATTTCGAGAGCACTGGCGAGGCGCGAGCGTTCTCTTCCGCGCAGGTGTTCAACGAGGCGCAGACGCCGGTGGTCGGGCGTTTCGCATTGCCGGCGGGCAATCCCTACGCCCCGGACAGCAGCGTGCCGATCCGCAGTCTGGCGCTGCGTTTCACCCAGGCCAACGGTCAGCAATGGCGAACCGGGATGAACAGCATGCCGGTGTTCCCGGTCGGCACTCCCGAGGCGTTCTACCAGTTGCAGCAGGCACAGTCGCCGGATCCGGCCACAGGTAAACCGGATCCGTCGAAAGTCCCGGCGTTCTTCGCCGCGCACCCGGAAGCCGTGCCGTTTCTGACGTGGGTGAAAACCGCCAAACCGTCGGCCAGCTATGCCACCGAAACCTACAACAGCGTGAATGCGTTCTATCTGGTCAACGCCAGCGGGCAGAAGCAGGCGGTGCGCTGGAGTGTCACGCCACTGGCGCGTTATGCCGCCGGAGCCGCGGCGCCGGAGGGTGCGGATTTTCTCGAGAAGGATCTGGTGCAGCGCCTGGCCGAGGGGCCGTTGCGCTGGCAGCTGAATATCACCCTGGCCAACCCCGGTGATCCAGTGAACGATGCGAGCAAAACCTGGCCCGAGGGTCGCAAGGTGATCAACGCCGGCACGCTGGTGCTGGAGAAGACTCAGCCGCAGCTCAGCGGCGAATGCCGCGACATCAACTACGATCCGCTGGTACTGCCGGCCGGTATCGAAGGCTCCGACGACCCGCTGCTCGCCGCGCGTTCAGCCGGTTACGCCGACTCCTATCTGCGGCGTACCAGTGAAGTCAGCCAATTGCCCGCCGCCCGTCAGGAGGCTCGCCCATGAGCACGCAACCGACTCATTTCGCGCTGTTGGCGCGGCTGCTGCACTGGCTGATGGCGCTGATGATCATCGCCATGTTGTTCATTGGCGCCGGCATGGTCACTTCGGTTTCACAGCGGCATGAATGGCTGATTCATCTGCACAAACCGCTGGGGATCGCGATTCTGCTGCTGGTAGTCGTGCGTCTGTTGGTGCGATTTTCTACCCGACAGCCGCCGCTGCCGGCCGATCTGCCGGGCTGGCAGGTGATGGCGGCCAAGGCTTCGCATGTGTTGTTGTACGCCTTGATGCTGGTGTTGCCGCTGCTCGGTTGGGCGATGATCAGTGCCTCGGGCGAGCCGGTGATGCTCAGCAATACCTTGCAGTTGCCGTCGATCCTGCCGGCCGATGCGCAAGTGTTTGCCCTGCTGCGCAAGGCGCATGGCTATCTGGCGTATCTGTTGTTCCTGACCGTGCTGTTGCACCTGGCGGCGGCGCTGTTCCACGGTTGGGTACGCCGCGACGAGGTGCTCGACAGCATGTTGCGCGGTCGCGATCGCGATTAACCCGCCTGCGTGGCGCACCGCTGCGGTGCGCCACTTTTCAGGGTCAGCCACCAATAGCCCAGCGCCACTGCATTGATAGCGGCGCCAAGCAGACACACGCCGGTCCAGCCGGCCCAGGCGTACATCGCCGTCGAGGTAATCGAACCCAATGCGCTGCCGATCGAATAGAACAGCATGTAGCCGGCGGTGAGGCGGCTTTGCGCTTCGGGCCGCACGCTGTAGATCATGCTCTGGCTGGTGACGTGCACGGCCTGCAAGCCCAGATCGAGGGTGATCACACCGAGCAATAGCGCCCACAACGAGGACTGGGTAAGGGCGATCGGCAGCCACGAGGCGAGCATCAGCAACAGCGACAGACCACTGACCCATTGGCCCAGGCCGCGGTCGGCGAGATGTCCGGCACGCGCGGCGGCGAGCGCACCGGCGGCACCAGCCAAGCCGAACAGGCCGATTTCACTGTGTGACAAAGACAGAGGCGGGGCGGCCAGCGGCAGCACCATCGGCGTCCACAAAACCATGGCGCTGGCGAAGGTCAGCAGCGCGAGAATCGCCCGTTGTCGCAGCACCGGCTCTTGCCTGAACAGGCTGAACACCGAAGCGATCAGCGCGCCGTAACGGCTCGCCGGCTGCGCGGCTTCATTCTTGGGCAATACGCGTAACAGCAGCAGCGCCATCAGCAGCATCAGCCCCGCCGACAGCAGATAAATTGCCCGCCAACCGGCCAGATCAGCCATGGCCCCGGCAACGGTGCGCGCGAGCAGAATACCGACGACGATGCCGCTGGTGACCACGCCGACCACGCGCCCGCGTTGCGCCGGGATGGCCAGTGTCGCGGCATACGCCACCAGCACTTGCGTCACCACGGCGAGCAGGCCGGTCAGGGTCATGCCGAGCAGCAACCACACGCTATTGGGTGCCAGCGCGATCATCAACAGCGCGGCGGCCGAGAGCAGGGTCTGGGTGACGATCAGCCGCCGTCGGTTGAGCAGGTCGCCGAGTGGAACCAGCAATACCAGACCGATGCCGTAGCCGATCTGCGTCAGGGTGATGACGATGCCGATGGTTGCCGGCGACATGGCGAAGGCCTCGGCCATGGCGTCCAGCAACGGCTGCGCGTAATACACATTGCCTACAGCCAGACCGCAGGCAATGGCGAACAGCAGCACCACGCTGCTTTTGAGGGGTTGAGTTTGCATGCCCTGATTCCTTTTTGGGTTTCAAATTAAAACCAGAATCACGGTAAGCATTCTGGTTTTAATTTGCAACCTTGTTGGTTATGGCGTTTGAATGCGCAAAAAAAAGATCGCAGGCATAGCTGCGATCTTTGGGTGGAGCGGGGGAGGGATCAGCGCAAGGTGTCGACCATGTCGGCGATGGTGGTCAGCACATCCTTGCCCAACTGTTTCGAGCGCTTGCCCGACCAGCCCGTTTCTTTGTTCGGATGGTCGTCGTGATCCTTGAACGGCATTTCCAGAGTCAGCGACAGGCAGTCGTATTTCTGCCCGACCGCGTTGCAGGCCAGGGTCATGTTGGCCTGGCCCGGTTCGTCACGGGTGTAGCCGTACTGGGTCTGGAAGTCTTTGGTGGTGTGCTTGAGGTGCGTGCGGAAATGCTCTTCAAGCTTCTCGATGCGCGGTGTGTAACCCGGGTTGCCTTCACAACCGGCGGTGAACACGTGGGGGATTTCCTCGTCACCGTGTACGTCGAGGAACAGATCGACGCCGTACTTTTCCATCTGCTGTTGTACGAAAAGTACCTCTGGGCTGACGTCCTGACTGGCGCTCTGCCAGGCGCGGTTCAGGTCCTGGCCCATGGCGTTGGTTCGCAGATGGCCGTGGAAGGCGCCGTCCGGGTTCATGTTCGGCACCAGATACAGATCCGCGCTGGCCAGCAGTTTGTTCAATACCGGGTCGTCGTGGCGTTCCAGGCGTTCGATCACGCCCTCCATGAACCATTCGGCCATGTGTTCGCCCGGGTGCTGTTGCGCGATGATCCAGACTTTGCGCTGGCCTTCTGCGCCGCTGCCCTTGCGCAGCAGTTGAATGTCCCGACCCTCGACGCTCTTGCCGGTGGACACCAGTTCGGTGCCGGCCTTGCTCAGCGCCTGCTCGATCAGCCAGTCGTGACGACCGCGGCTGTAGGGTTCGAAGTAGGCGAACCAGGCGTGAGTCTGCTCGGCTTCGAGGCAAAAGCGCAGGCTGTCGCCTTCAAAACTGGTGGGAATGCGGAACCAGTTGACGTGATCGTAGGAAGCGACCGCCTGATAGCCGGTCCAGGCTTTGTTGTAGGAGGATTGGCTGGCGTTGACCAGGCGAAACCAGTGTTCCTGATGAACATGCAGGCCGCTGGCCTTGAAGTGGAACCACTGGAAGTGAGCGCTCCGGGTATCCGGGCGAATGGCCAGAACCGGGTTGAGCGGATTGGAGATGTCGATGACTTGGATGTTACCGCTGTCGAAGTTGGCGCTGATGTCGAACGAAGATTTGGCCACGGTCATATCGGTTCCTGAATATGATTTTTATGGCAGCTACTTTACACGCAAGACTGCGGTGAAACCGAGGGAAATTGCGGGTTGCGGTGGGGGGCGTCTTCCGTGACGCGCAAGCAGCTTAGAGACTGTGCGATTGATTCTCAAGTGCTAATTGTCATTAGTTTGCCCCAATCGGGCCGGGCTTTGCTTGCCAAGCGATATTCTTTTGATATTATCCGCGCCATCGAATTTGCAGCACCCAAAGACTTCATTAGCCTGAAGCCATAAGCCCGAAAAACGGGCAAAAAAAAGACCCGGCA
Organism: Pseudomonas sp. HOU2; assembly: GCF_040729435.1. Classification (NCBI taxonomy): domain Bacteria; kingdom Pseudomonadati; phylum Pseudomonadota; class Gammaproteobacteria; order Pseudomonadales; family Pseudomonadaceae; genus Pseudomonas; species Pseudomonas sp. HOU2. The sequence goes on from NZ_CP160398.1 coordinate 5,612,648, forward strand.
AAAAGCCGGGTCAAAAACCGTGATTAGCCTGATGAGGAGATAGTCCAGAAGACCGACCTGAGGTCTCTGGTCCATCGACTGATCTCGCGACCAGCTGCTTGCAATAATAATCATTATCATTTGCAAGTCAAATGTTTTTATCTGCGCGATTGGAAAATTCTTTCCTGTCCGTCCGCTTCCCGTCTCAGTCAGAGCTGCTCGCCATCAATTGAATGGTCGACCATCGCTCGCGCCATATCCACCATATGCACCACCGAAAATGCCAGATCTCGGCTCGCGCCCTGCAGGTTTTCCGCTGCCTTGAAGGCGGTGGCGGCCGCGCAGCGCAACAGATCCGACGCGTGCACGAGGGCTTCTTCGCCGCTGAGATGGCGTTTCACATCGAAAAAACGTTCATCCACCTCCGGTTCTGAAACAGCTGGTTTCAAGTAATAGTCCAGTGCTCGCTGCGCTGCCGCGTTGCCTTGAGGGGAGGTGAACGTGGTGTCCATTTGCAGATCGGGCAAGTCTTTGCTGCTGATATTCATGGTGAAGGGTCACTCCTTGTTCGATTGAAAGTCCGTGCTGCCAGCATAGTACGGTGCGTAGTTGTGACCAGAATTTAAATACTACAATATGTGTTTTGCCGGCCGAAGGCGGGGCAAGTAAGGTGCCGCACATGGATAAATGGATTGAGTTGGTCAAGGCCAAGATGAGTGAACTCAAAATCACTCAAACAGAGCTCGGAGAGCGCGTCGGCATGTCCCAGGGCGGGATCGGCCATTGGCTGAACAAACGTCGCGAGCCGGGTATTACGGAAATGAACCGCGTATTGCAGGCGCTGGGCATGGACTTCCTGGAAGTGGTGCTGGTGATTCGCGAGCCGCAGGAGACCGACGATGACGAGATGCCGCTGGCGCAGAAGTACAACCCGTACTTCCGCTATCCGGTCAGCGACTGGCACACGCCGTGCGAATCACGCGAGAGTGCAACCGCCGCTTACGCCCCGACGCAAGACAAGCAGCGCTTCGAGCTGACGGACTATCACGCCCGTGGCGCAGCGTTCTGGCTGACAGTGACGGGGAATTCGATGACCGCACCTTCAGGCCAGAGCATCGCCGAGGGAATGCTGATTCTGGTGGATCCGGAGGCGGAAGCGCTGCCGGGCAAACTGGTGATCGCCCAGTGGCAGGGCTGCGATGAAGCGATCTTTCGCAAGCTCGACGAAGAGGGCGGCCAGCGTTATCTGGTACCGCTCAATCCGACCTGGCCCAAAGCCCTGTTCACCGATGAGTGTCGAATCATCGGTGTGGTGGTTCAAGCCACGGCGCGTTTCTAGTCAGATCGATCCTCGCTTTGCCTAGGATCGATCTCCCATTCACACGGCTTCCAGTTCCACCAAAGCGCTGCCTTCGCCGACCATTTCACCTTCCTGGCAATACAGCGCTTTGATCACCCCCGCATGGGGCGCGCGAATGCTGTGCTCCATCTTCATCGCCTCCAGCACCACCAGTTGCGCACCGGCCTCGACCGATTGCCCGGCCTCCACCAACACCCGCACGATGCTGCCGTTCATGGGGGCAGTCAGACCGCCTTGATGGCTGTGGCTGGCGTCGACGGCGCTGATCGGGTCATACGTCTGAATACGCCGCAACTCGCCGTCCCATTGCAGGTGCAGCGAATCGCCCTGACGAATGGCGCGCAAGGTGCGACGTACGCCATCGTGCTCGACGACCAATGCTTCATCCGACAGTTTGGCGTTGCCGGTGCTGCTCAAGGTCAACGCCCGATCCTGACCTTCGCAGCTCAAATGCAAAGTGATTTCCGCCGGCAACCCCGCGCGCAAACCTCTCTTCAAAGCCCACGGCGAACCCAGGTCATCCGCCCGAACAGCGCCCGGCAAACTCTGCACGAACGCCTGCGCTGCGGCCTGCCAGAACTCATCGCTCAACGCACGCGGCGTCGGTAACAACTGTTCCTGATAACGCGGAATAAACCCGGTATCCAGCTCGGCAGCGGCGAACGCCGGATGCGCGATGATCCGCCGCAGGAAGTTGATGTTGGTCTTCAAACCGCCAATCGCGAACTCATCGAGCATGCTCAACAGCCGCAGGCGCGCCTGCTCGCGATCCTCGCCCCAGGCGATCAGCTTGCCGAGCATCGGGTCGTAGAACGGCGAAATTTCATCGCCTTGCTCAACGCCGCTATCGACCCGACGCCCCGGTCCGGCGGCCGATTCGCGGTAAAGCTCCAGGCGTCCGGTGGCGGGCAGGAAATCATTCGACGGATCTTCGGCATACAGCCGTACTTCAATCGCATGGCCATTGAGCGGCACCTGATCCTGGGTGATCGGCAGCGCTTCACCGCGCGCCACACGAATCTGCCACGCCACCAGATCGAGGCCGGTGATCGCTTCGGTGACCGGATGCTCGACCTGCAGGCGCGTGTTCATCTCCATGAAGAAGAATTCGCCGCGCGCATCGAGCAGAAATTCCACTGTACCGGCGCCAACATAACCGATGGCCTGCGCCGAACGCACCGCCGCTTCGCCCATGGCCCGGCGCAGTTCCGGGGTCAGCCCTGGGGCCGGGGCTTCTTCGACGACTTTCTGGTGCCGGCGCTGAATCGAGCAATCACGTTCGTTGAGGTACAGGCAGTTGCCGTGCTGGTCGGCGAATACCTGTATTTCCACGTGACGCGGTTTGAGCAGGTATTTCTCCACCAGCATCCGCGAATCGCCGAACGACGACTGCGCTTCACGTTGCGCCGAGGCCAGGGCTTCGGCCAGTTGGCTGACGTCCTCGACGACTTTCATGCCTTTGCCGCCGCCACCGGCCGTGGCTTTGAGCAGCACCGGATAACCAATGCGTTCGCAGGCATTGCGGAACGTATCGAGATCCTGCGCTTCACCGTGATATCCCGGCACCAGCGGCACGCCCGCGGTTTCCATCAGCGCCTTGGCTGCAGATTTGCTGCCCATCGCGTCGATGGCCGAGGCGGGCGGGCCGAGGAAAATCAGCCCGGCCTGTTCGATGGCACGGGCGAAGCCGGCGTTCTCCGACAGAAAGCCGTAGCCCGGGTGAATCGCCTGCGCACCGCTGGCCTTGGCCGCCGCGATCAGCTTGTCGATTTGCAGATAACTGTCAGCGGCTTTGCTGCCGCCCAGATCAACGCGGATATCCGCTTCGCGGCTGTGCCGAGCTTCGCGGTCGGTGGCGCTGTGCACGGCGACGGTGGTCAGGCCCAAGGCCTTTGCGGTACGCATGACCCGGCAAGCGATTTCGCCACGGTTGGCCACCAGCAGGGTGGTGAGGACAGGTGCGCTCATCAACGCGGCTCCTTGGTGGTGGTTGCGGCTTGCCAGTTCGGCGGACGTTTTTGCAGAAAGGCGCGCAAGCCTTCCTGGCCTTCAGGGCTGACGCGGATCCGGGCGATGGCGTTTTCGGTGTAGCGGCGCAGCGCCGGGGTCAGCGCACCATTGCCGACTTCGCGCAGCAGATCCTTGCTGGCGCGCATCGCGGCGGGGCTGTTGAGCAGCAGGTTGTCGATCCATTGCTCGACGGCTTGATCAAGCTCGGCGGCCGGGTAGCTCTCGGACAACAAACCGATTTCCCGCGCCCGCTGCCCGCCGAAGCGCTCGGCAGTCAGCGCATAACGACGCGCGGCACGTTCGCCGATGGCCTGCACCACGAACGGACTGATCACCGCCGGCGCCAAACCGATGCGCACTTCCGACAGACAGAACTGCGCATCATCGGCGCCAATCGCCATGTCGCAGCAACTGATCAGCCCCAGCGCGCCGCCGAACGCCGCGCCTTGCACCACGGCCACGGTCGGGATTTTCAGCTTGGCGAGGTTGTACATCAGCTCCGCCAGTTCGCGGGCGTCGTCGAGGTTGGTGTGGTAATCGAGTTCGGCCGACTGCTGCATCCACGCCAGGTCAGCGCCGGCGCTGAAATGCTTGCCACGCCCGCGCACCAGCAGGAAACGCAGGCTGGAATCGCTGGCAACCTTGTCCAGCGCCAGAATCAGTTCGCGGATCATTTCGGCGTTGAACGCGTTGTTCTTTTCCGCACGGTTGAGCCAAAGGGTGGCGAAACCCCTTGGATCGTTGTGCAGTTCGAGGGTGTTGAAGTCGCTCATATTTATCCGTCTCCACGGTTTTTGTGGGAGCTGCCTGTGGGCCTGGATTACGATTGCTGCGCAATCGAACGGGAGCAAGCTCCCTCTCCACACAGGCTCGCTCCGACAAAAAGCATCACATCCGGAACACGCCGAAGCGGCTCGGTTCGATAGGCGCGTTCAACGACGCGGACAAGGCCAGGGCCAGCACATCGCGAGTCTGCGCCGGGTCGATGACGCCGTCGTCCCACAGGCGTGCGCTGGAGTAGTAGGGGTGACCCTGCTCTTCGTACTGGTCGAGGATCGGCTGCTTGATCTCGGCTTCCTGCTCGGCGCTGAAGGCCTGGCCGCTGCGTTCGGCCTGCTCGCGCTTGACCTGCACCAGCACACCCGCCGCCTGTTCGGCGCCCATCACGCCGATGCGCGCGTTCGGCCACATCCACAGGAAACGCGGATCGTAAGCGCGCCCGCACATGCCGTAGTTACCGGCGCCGAAGCTGCCACCGATGATCACGGTGAATTTCGGCACCTTGGCGCAGGCCACGGCGGTCACCAGTTTCGCGCCGTGCTTGGCGATGCCGCCGGCCTCGTATTTCTGGCCGACCATGAACCCGGTGATGTTCTGCAGGAACAGCAGCGGAATGCCGCGCTGGCAGGCCAGCTCGATGAAGTGCGCGCCTTTCTGCGCGGCTTCGGCGAAGAGGATGCCGTTGTTGGCGAGGATCGCGATCGGATAGCCGTGCAGATGGGCAAAGCCGCACACCAGCGTGGTGCCGAACAGCGCCTTGAATTCATCGAACACCGAACCGTCGACCAGCCGCGTAATCACTTCGCGCACGTCGAACGGCTGTTTGGCGTCGGCCGACACCACGCCATACAACTCGTCGCTGGCGTACAGCGGTGCAATCGGCGGGCGCTGTTGCACTTCACCGAGCTTGCGCCAGTTGAGGTTGGCAACGCTGCGGCGGGCGAGGGCGAGGGCGTGTTCGTCGCTCTCGGCGTAATGGTCGGCCACGCCGGAAATCTTGCAGTGCACATCGGCCCCGCCAAGGTCTTCAGCGCTGACCACTTCACCGGTCGCGGCTTTCACCAGCGGTGGGCCGGCAAGGAAGATCGTCGCCTGATTGCGCACCATGATTGCTTCGTCCGCCATCGCCGGCACATAGGCGCCGCCCGCGGTGCACGAGCCCATGACCACGGCGATCTGCGGAATGCCCATCGCGCTCATGTTGGCTTGGTTGAAGAAGATCCGGCCGAAGTGCTCGCGATCCGGAAACACCTCGTCCTGACGCGGCAGGTTGGCGCCGCCCGAGTCCACCAGATAGATGCACGGCAGGCGGTTCTGCTGGGCGATGGTCTGCGCGCGCAGGTGTTTTTTCACGGTCAGCGGGTAGTACGAGCCGCCCTTCACCGTCGCGTCGTTGGCGACGATCATGCACTCGACGCCTTCGACCCGGCCGATCCCGGCAATTACGCCAGCGGCAGGAACCTCTTCGCCATACACGGCGTGGGCGGCGAGCTGACTGATTTCCAGAAACGGCGAGCCCGGATCGAGCAGGCGATTGATGCGTTCACGCGGCAGCAGTTTGCCGCGCGAGGTATGCCGTTCCTGGGCTTTCGCGCCGCCACCCTGCGCCACCTGGGCGAGCAGGGTGTGCAGGGCGTCGACCTGTTCAAGCATCGCCGCGCTGTTGGCGGCGAACTCCGCTGAACGGGGATTGAGCTGGGTATGCAGGATAGCCATGTGCAGCTCCGTTTAGCGGGTTTCGTTGAACAGTTCGCGGCCGATCAACATGCGCCGGATCTCACTGGTGCCGGCGCCGATTTCGTAGAGCTTGGCGTCACGCAGCAGGCGCCCGGCCGGGAATTCGTTGATGTAGCCATTGCCGCCGAGAATCTGGATCGCATCGAGGGCCATTTGCGTGGCGCGCTCGGCGGTGTAGAGGATCACCCCGGCGGCGTCCTTGCGCGTGGTTTCACCGCGCTCGCAGGCCTGGGCCACTGCGTACAGGTAGGCGCGGCTGGCGTTGAGCTGGGTGTACATGTCGGCGACTTTGCCCTGGATCAGCTGGAATTCGCCGATGCTCTGGCCGAACTGCTTGCGGTCGTGGATGTACGGCACGATCAGGTCCATGCACGACTGCATGATCCCGGTCGGGCCGCCGGAGAGCACGACGCGCTCGTAGTCGAGGCCGCTCATCAACACCTTCACGCCGCCGTTGAGCACGCCGAGGATGTTTTCTTCCGGCACTTCGACGTCATCGAAGAACAGCTCGCAAGTGTTGGAGCCGCGCATGCCGAGCTTGTCGAACTTGTTGCTGCGGCTGAAGCCTTTCCAGTCGCGCTCGACGATGAACGCGGTGATGCCGTGCGGGCCTTTTTCCAGGTCGGTCTTGGCGTAGATCACGTAGGTGTTGGCGTCAGGGCCGTTGGTGATCCAGGTCTTGCTGCCGTTGAGCACGAAGCGGTCGCCGCGTTTGTCGGCGCGCAATTTCATCGAAACCACGTCGGAGCCGGCGTTCGGTTCGCTCATGGCGAGGGCGCCGACGTGTTCGCCGCTGATCAGTTTTGGCAGGTATTTGGATTTTTGTTCGTGGTTACCGTTGCGGTTGATCTGGTTGACGCAGAGGTTGGAGTGCGCGCCGTAGGACAGGGCCACCGAGGCCGAGCCACGGCTGATTTCTTCCATCGCCACCACGTGCGCCAAGTAACCCAGGCCCGCGCCACCGTACTCTTCCGGCACGGTGATGCCGAGCAGGCCCATGTCCCCGAATTTGCGCCACATGTCGGCCGGGAACAGGTTGTCGCGGTCGATCTGCGCGGCGCGTGGGGCGATCTGATCGGCGACGAAGGACTGAACCTGATCGCGCAGCATGTCGATGGTTTCACCGAGGGCGAAGTTCAGGGATGGATAGCTCATGGGTCACCTTTTGGCTTTTTTGTAGGTTGGGAGGGCGGTCGAACGGCTCTCACCTTTACGTTAACGTAAGCCTGCGGCGGTTGGCTGTCAATCACCCTTTACGTTAACGTCAACTTGGGTGAGAGTAGGGGCAGTTCAGGATTGAAAACGGACAGGCTTTTGTGGAAGTAGCCTTTGTGGTGAGGGGATGAATCCCCTCACCACAAAAGCCATCCGCAAAAAAGTGAGCTCCGGTAAACCCACTAATAAAGACAACAGGGGTCATCATGGATCAACCCAGTGCAAACCCGCAGCGCAGCTACACCCGTGGTTCCCAGGACAAAGCCTTGCTGGCGATGACCATCGGGCAAAAGTTCGACCAGACGGTTGCGCAACACCCGCACGGCGAGGCCCTGGTCGTACGCCATCAGCGGTTGCGTTACACCTGGCGACAACTGGCCGATAGCGTCGACCTGCACGCCAGAGCCTTGCTGGCGCTGGGTTTGCAGGCCGGTGATCGGCTCGGTATCTGGGCGCCGAACTGTGCGCAGTGGTGCATCACACAAATCGCCACGGCGAAAATCGGCGTGATTCTGGTCAACATCAATCCGGCCTACCGCAGCTCCGAACTGGAATACGTGCTCAAACAGTCCGGTTGTCAGTGGCTGGTGTGCGCCGGCGCGTTCAAGTCCTCCAACTACCACGCCATGCTGCAAGGGCTGGTACCGCAACTCGCCGAGCAATCCATCGGCCAGTTGCGCAGCGAACGTCTGGCGGATTTGCGTGGGGTGATCAGCCTCGACGCACAGCCACCGTCGGGCTTCCTGCCGTGGTCGCAACTGGCCGATCTGGCGAGCAGTGTGACGCCCGACCAGTTGCGTGAACGCAGCGACAGCCTGCACTTCGATCAACCGGTGAACGTCCAGTACACCTCCGGCACCACCGGTTTCCCCAAGGGCGCGACCCTCAGTCACTACAACATTCTCAACAACGGTTACATGGTCGGCGAAAGCATTGGCCTGACCCCGAGCGACCGCCTGGTGATCCCGGTGCCGCTGTACCACTGCTTCGGCATGGTCATGGGCAATCTCGGCTGCATCACCCACGCCAGCACGATGATCTACCCCAACGACGCGTTCGATCCGTTACTGACCCTGCAAACCGTCGCCGAAGAACAAGCCACTGGTCTGTACGGCGTGCCGACCATGTTCATCGCCATGCTCGATCAGCCGCTGCGAGGTGAATTCGATCTGTCGAGCCTGCGCACCGGGATCATGGCCGGGGCGACTTGCCCGATCGAAGTGATGCGCCGGGTCATCAGCGAGATGCACATGAGCGAAGTGCAGATTGCCTACGGCATGACCGAAACCAGCCCGGTGTCGCTGCAAACCGGGCCGAACGATGAACTGGAATTGCGCGTGACCACCGTCGGCCGCACTCAGCCGCAATTGGAAAGCAAGATCATCGACGAGGCGGGCAATCTAGTGCCGCGCGGCACCATCGGTGAGCTGTGCACCCGCGGTTACAGCGTGATGCTCGGTTACTGGAGCAACCCGCAAGCCACTGCCGAAGCCATCGATGAAGCAGGCTGGATGCACACTGGCGACCTGGCGAGCATGAACGATGAGGGCTACGTGAACATCGCCGGGCGTAACAAGGACATGATCATTCGCGGTGGCGAGAACATTTACCCGCGTGAGCTGGAAGAGTTCTTCTTCACCCACCCGGCGGTGGCGGATGTACAGGTGATCGGCATCCCGTGCTCGCGTTACGGTGAGGAGATTGTCGCCTGGATTAAATTCCACCCCGGCCACACTGCGTCCGAGCTGGAGCTGCAAACCTGGTGCAAGGAGCGCATCGCCCACTTCAAGACGCCGCGGCATTTCAAGTTCGTCGAAGAGTTTCCGATGACGGTGACGGGCAAGATTCAGAAATTCAGGATGCGTGAGATCAGCATCGAAGACTTAAAAACAATCGAACGGTAACCACCACCCCTGTGGGAGCTGGCTTGCCAGCGATTGCGGTAGATCATTCAACATTGATGCTGGCTGACCTGACGCTATCGTTGGCAAGCCAGCTCCCACAGGGATGTTCGGGGATTCGGGAATCACAGAAAGCACAAAGGGGAGCCGAAGCTCCCCTTTAATTTTGTCGTCGCGTGCTCTTTTTTATTATTGAGGGGCGGTCTGTTGTTGTTTTTGGCAACCGTGGCCCTTTACCGCTGTTTTTGGCGACCCCCATCCGGAGTCAAGAGCAAACGTATTTTTTTGAGCGCTGATCTGCTTTCTCGTTAAACGATCCAACCGATTCGGGAGCTACCTGAAGGTAGTTTTATTGTTCTCTGCCCGGTTGCGGGTCACTCCTGAGAGCACCCTGAAAAGCACACCTTCTCCAAAAAAATCTGTTAGCTGCGTCTCTGCCGTGTTGTTTTTGTTATGTCAGAGTCGGTACGTCTTATTTTTATTGGTTTGCTGCTTTTTATTCTTGTTATGCCATAGAGATAGCAGGAGCCATGCCAACTTTTTAAAACCCTTGTAAATCAATGGCTTGAGATTTTTTAAGGATTTTTCCTTCAGAGCAAACCAGACAATTTGTTTCCGTGTTACTCGACTACGCCCACGTTTCGGACACAGCGGTAACACCTTCGCCCTCACTGGGCGTTACGGGCCTTGGCCACACGCGAACCACTCGGGCGACCGAGCACCGCGCTGATCTGCTGACCCGCCGCAATCAGGGCGTCCAGGTCGATACCGGTCTCGATACCCAGGCCATTGAGCAGGTACACCACGTCTTCGGTGGCGACGTTACCGCTCGCGCCTTTGGCATACGGGCAGCCGCCGAGGCCGGCGATAGAGCTGTCGAACACCGCAATGCCTTCCAGCAGGCTGGCGTAGATGTTGGCCATGGCCTGGCCGTAGGTGTCGTGGAAGTGCCCCGCAAGCTTTTCCCGTGGCACTTGCGCCGACACCACCTCGAACAGCCGCCGGGTCGCGCCCGCGGTGCCGGTGCCGATGGTGTCGCCGAGGGACACTTCGTAGCAGCCCATCGCGTACAGCTCACGCGCGACCATCGCCACTTGCTCCGGCGCCACTTCGCCTTCATAAGGGCAACCGAGCACGCAGGACACGTAGCCACGCACGCTAACGCCATGCTGTTTCGCCGCTTCCATGATCGGCGCGAAGCGCGCCAGGCTTTCGCTGATCGAGCAATTGATGTTGCGCTGCGAGAACGCCTCGGACGCGGCGGCAAACACCGCGACTTCCTTCACGCCGGCCGCCAGCGCGTCTTCAAAGCCGCGCAGGTTCGGCGCCAGTGCGCCGTACGTCACACCGGGTTTACGCTGGATCTGCGCGAACACTTCAGCGGATCCGGCCATTTGCGGCACCCATTTCGGTGATACGAAACTGCCGACTTCGATATAGCCAAGGCCGGCGGCGCTCAGGGCGTCGACCAGTTGCACCTTGTCAGCCACGCTGATCGGTTGGGCTTCGTTCTGCAAGCCATCGCGCGGGCCGACTTCGATCAGGCGTACTTGGGAGGGGAGGGACATGGGATTGACCTGCTCTTCTGAATTCGAGGTGAACCCCTGTAGGAGTGAGCCTGCTCGCGATAGCGGTGAGTCAGATAGTATTTGCTCGACTGACACTCCGCTATCGCGAGCAGGCTCACTCCTACAAGGGATTGGTGTTGTTTGCTAGCTCGCCTGCTGACTCTTCAGCGTCTGCTCCAACGCCTGCACGCAGCGCTCTTCCGCAGTGTCGAGTTCCAGCTTCATCTGTTCGATGTCGAGTAGCTGCTGTTCGAGCTGTTCGCGGCGCTCGCTGATTTTCGCCAGCATGCTGTTGAGCTGTTTGGTGTTACCGCTGGACGGGTCATAGAGCTCGATCAGCTCGCGGCATTCGGCCAGCGAGAAACCGATGCGCTTGCCGCGCAGGATCAGCTTCAGGCTGACCTTGTCGCGCGGTGAATAGATGCGTTCCTGGCCACGGCGCTCAGGGCTGAGCAGGCCTTGTTCTTCATAAAAGCGGATCGCCCGGGTGGTGATGTCCAGCTCGCGGGCGAGGTCGGAAATGCTGTAGGTCTGGCTGCTCATGAAAGCGCTCGGAAAAAGGTCTTGGCGCTAAGCTAATGGCGAGTTGACGTTTACGTCAAGCAGGAAGGATCGTTGTTGTCAGTGCCGGCCTCTTCGCGAGCAAGCTCGCTCCCACAGGATCAGTGGCGCGCACACGTCCATGTGGGAGCGAGCTTGCTCGCGAAGAACGATAACGCGGTTGCCAGCCTTACACCTTGTCGAGCTTCTTCTCCTGCGCCGCCACCTGCTGGCACAACTCGATGATCTGCTCGCGCATCCAGCGATTGGCCGGATCCTGGTCGGTGCTTTCATGCCAATACAGGTGAGTCTCCAGCGGCGGCACGTCGTTGACCGGCAGGTTGAACGCATGCAAGTCATTACGCCGGGCAAAGCGCTCGGGCACCGTCATCACCATGTCGGTCTGCTGCATGACCTGCGACGCCATCAGATAATGCTGCGAGCGCAGAGCGATCTTGCGCTGAATGCCCATTTTGCCCAGCGCCAGATCCACATAGCCCAGCCCGCTGCGGCGACTGGATATATGGATGTGGGTCAGCGACAGATAGTCATCCAGCGACAGTTTCTCCTTGCCCGCCAGCGGATGGCCCTTGCGCATCGCACAGACGTAACGGTCTTCCATCAGCTTGACGTGACGCACCTGCGGGTCGGTGTTGAGCGGCGCATCGACGGCGAAATCCAGGCGTCCGGCGGCCAGTTCCTTGGTGGTCTCGCGGCGTTTGGACAGAAAGCTTTCAATGATCACCGTCGGCGCCAGACGCCGCAAACGCTGGAACAGCGGCGGCAGAATCACCGCCTCAGTCAGGTCGGTCATGCTGATGCGGTAAGTCTTCACTGCCTGCGCAGGGTTGAAAATCCGGCTCTCCTGCACCGACACCCGCAGCAGTGACAGCGCGTTGCGTACCGGGCCGATGATGTTCTGCGCCATCGGTGTCGGCACCATGCCCTGGGCGGTGCGCACGAACAGCGGATCGTTGAAGGTCTCGCGCAACCGCGCCAACGCGTTGGACACCGCCGGCTGGGTGATCCCGACAATCTGCCCGGCGCGGGTCAGGTTGGCTTCGGTGTAGATCGCGTCGAAGACGATGAAAAGGTTGAGGTCGACCTTACTCAGATTCATAACGCGGCTTCTCTTGTTCTGTGGGCTGACAATCAGCGGATCATATATCGGTGATGAATGTTTATACACGCCGAGAATAGGCTAGGTAAATTATCCGCGCTGTTCTAGCATCGATTGCATGATCTGAACAACCTCTGCCTAAAGAAGGTAATTGCTCATGGATTTCGCTTATTCGCCCAAGGTGCAAGAACTGCGTGAGCGCGTGACCGCGTTCATGGACGCTTACGTTTACCCGGCCGAAGCCGTGTTCGAACGCCAGGTTGCCGAGGGTGATCGCTGGCAGCCGACCGCGATCATGGAAGAGCTCAAGGCCAAGGCCAAAGCCGAAGGCCTGTGGAATCTGTTCCTGCCGGAATCGGAACTCGGCGCCGGCCTGACCAACCTGGAATACGCCCCGCTGGCGGAAATCATGGGCCGTTCGCTGTTGGGGCCGGAGCCGTTCAACTGCTCGGCGCCGGACACCGGCAACATGGAAGTGCTGGTGCGTTACGCCAACGAAGAACAGAAACAGCGCTGGCTCGAACCACTATTGCGCGGCGAGATCCGCTCGGCCTTCGCCATGACCGAACCGGACGTGGCCTCATCCGACGCCACCAACATGGCCGCCCGCGCCGTGCGTGATGGCGACGAGTGGGTGATCAACGGCAAGAAGTGGTGGACTTCCGGCGCCTGCGATCCGCGCTGCAAGATTCTGATCTTCATGGGCCTGAGCAACCCCGACGCACCGCGTCATGCGCAGCACTCGATGATCCTCGTGCCGGTTGACACCCCCGGGGTGAAAATCGTCCGCCCGCTGCCGGTGTTCGGCTACGACGATGCCCCGCACGGCCATGCCGAAGTGTTGTTCGACAACGTGCGGGTGCCGTACGAAAACGTCCTGCTCGGTGAAGGTCGCGGCTTCGAAATCGCTCAAGGTCGCCTCGGCCCGGGGCGGATTCACCACTGCATGCGCTCGATCGGCATGGCTGAACGCGCACTGGAATTGATGTGCAAACGTTCGGTAAGCCGTACCGCGTTCGGCAAACCGCTGGCACGTCTGGGCGGCAACGTCGACAAGATCGCCGACTCGCGGATGGAAATCGACATGGCGCGCCTGCTGACCCTGAAAGCGGCGTACATGATGGACACCGTCGGTAATAAAGTGGCGAAGAGCGAGATCGCGCAGATCAAGGTCGTCGCGCCAAACGTGGCTTTGCGGGTGATCGACCGGGCGATCCAGATTCACGGCGGGGCCGGGGTCTCGAATGATTTCCCGCTGGCCTACATGTACGCCATGCAACGCACCCTGCGCCTGGCCGACGGCCCGGACGAAGTGCACCGCGCGGCGATCGGCAAGTTCGAGATCGGCAAGTATGTGCCGAAAGAGATGCTGCGTAACGAGCGCTGATCCAGTACCGCGTCATCGTTCATCGCTGGCAAGCCAGCTCCCACAGGTTTGTGTGGTGTTCACAAACTTTGTGTTCACTGGAAATTTCTGTGGGAGCTGGCTTGCCAGCGATGACGTAAGCAGGTTCAACACATCAACATCAGGCTCAATACACCCAAACCTCAACCCGCCGATTCTTGATTCTGCCTTCATCCGCACTGTTCGCCGCCACCGGCATCAACGCGCCAAACCCGCGCACCTCGCGCAGCACCACGCCGTTCTTCACCAGTTCGCGACGCACCGCCATCGCCCGCAGCTTCGACAGCAGATCGGCGCGGGCCGGATCGTCTTTCTCGTCGCCAAATCCCACCAGCGTCACCGCGCGCTCGGTCTTGTCGTGGCGCTGTATATAGTCGAGCACGCGCGCCAGATCCTGCCGCGCCTTGTTGTCGAGGCTGGCGCTGCCTTCCTCGAAACGGAAATTCACCGTCAGACGCTGGGCGTGGCGGCTGAGGGATTGATAACCCTCGGGCATCAGCGCATTCGGAGTGACGGTCATGGCGTGCACGGTCTGGCTGATGAAACCGTTGGCCGCGACAATCTTCTGGCCCTGTGGGCTTTGCGCAAACGCCACCAATGCCGATGCCCACGGATTCTGGTTGCCGGGCGGCAGATAAAAGAACAGGCGCCGGGACAGCGGATAGTCCTCCGTGGCAATCAGACTGTTAAGCGGCAACATCGATTGCGAGGCGCCGTCGGCAATCGCCACGGCTTTGGCCTGGCGCACATACGGCAGACCGATGAAACCGATACCCTGCGGATCACTGCTCACCGCGTCGGACAATTGCTCGCTGGATTCGAAGCGTTTCGCACTGGCACTCAGACTTTTCCCACGCCGACCCAACACCAATTCCTTGAACGTGTCGAAGGTGCCGGACTGATCATCCCGCGCATATAAATGAATCGCGCCGCCGCGACCGCCGAGGTCTTCCCAGGTTTTCACCTCACCGCTGAAGATCCGCGCCAGTTGCTCGGTGTCCAGTTGCTGCAGTGGGTTGCCGGGGTGAAGGATGATCGCCAGACCGTCGATGGCAATCACCTGCTCGGCGGCGGCGCTTTTCAGATCGCCGAGCGCTTGCAGGCTGAGCAGTTCGCTGTCCTTGATCGGGCGGGAGGAGGCGGCGAGGTCGGCACTGGCGCTTTTCAGTGCAGTGAAACCGGTGCTGGAACCGTGGGCGGCGACTTCAATCACCACCCGTTTGCCTTGGGCAGTCTGGCCGACGATGTGTTGTTCGTTTGCAGTGTCGGGGTTTTCGCGGTGGATCTTCAGCAGCCCCTGATCCTGCAAAAAACCTTCAACCAACGCCGGGCCGAGATCGGCGCCAATGGTGTTGGAACCCTGGATGCGCAATGCCGGGCCGTTTTCAGGGATGGGCAGGGCGGCGGCACTGACCGTCAGCCATGCACTCGACAGAAAAGCGAACAGAACACGCAGGGTCATGCCGGCACCGAATCAGGCCAAGGGGATTGCCGGGGAGATTAAGTCAGGCGCATGACCAAAACATGACAGGGATCCAATGTAGGAGTGTGCCTGTGGTGAGGGGATTTATCCCCGATGGTTGGCGAAGCCGACCCAAAATCTTCATTTCGATCTACTAGAGACGACTGGGGCCGCTTCGCAGCCCATCGGGGATAAATCCCCTCACCACAGGCTCACTCGTACAGGGAGAAGCGTTGTGAATCAGCTCAACTCAAGCCAGATCGGCGCATGATCCGACGGTTTTTCCATGCCGCGCAGTTCATAGTCCACGCCCGCATCCTTGACCCGCGGCAGCAAACCATGGGACGCCAGGATCACATCGATCCGCAGACCGCGTTTCGGTTCGTCTTCAAACCCACGGCTGCGGTAGTCGAACCAACTGAACATGTCGGTCACGTCCGGGTTCAGGTGACGGTAACTGTCGGTCAGGCCCCAGTTTTTCAGGCGGGCCATCCACTCGCGTTCTTCCGGCAGGAAGCTGCATTTGCCGGTTTTGAGCCAGCGCTTCATGTTGTCCGGGCCGATGCCGATGTCGCAGTCTTCCGGGGAAATGTTCACATCGCCCATCACCACCAGCGGCTGTTCGTTGTGGAACTGGCTTTCCAGCAGGGTTTGCAGGTCGCTGTAAAAACGTTGCTTGGCCGGGAACTTGGTCGGGTGGTCGCGGCTTTCGCCCTGTGGGAAGTAGCCGTTCATGATGGTCACCGGCACGCCATTGGCGTCGGCGAAGGTGCCCCAGATAAAGCGGCGCTGGGCGTCTTCTTCATCGCTGGCGAAGCCTTTGTGAATGGCGATCGGTTCATTGCGCGAGAGCAGGGCGACGCCGTAATGACCTTTCTGGCCGTGGAAATAAACGTGATAGCCCAGCGCACGCACTTCTTCGAGCGGGAACTGGTCATCGTGGACCTTGGTTTCCTGCAGGCCGATCACGTCCGGCTGATGCTTTTCGATCAGCGCTGCCAGCTGATGCGGACGGGCGCGCAGTCCGTTGATGTTGAAGGAAACAATCTTCATGGTCGGCAGTCCTGGCAAAAGGGCGATGCTAGCTGACATGTGGGATGGGGGCCAGTGTGGGGTGGGAGAAATCATTTTCATCTGTGGGATGGGTGGTGCCTGGATGGGCCTCATCGCTGGCAAGCCAGCTCCCACAGTGTCCATGTCGGACAAACAATTCATGTACACCCGAAAAACCTGAGGGAGCTGGCTTGCCAGCGATGAGGCCCGCCCAGTCGATGAAGATCCCGAGTTGGTCTATACCTGTGGGGAACTGCGCCACCCGCAAAAGGTTCGTACCAACAAGAGCGCAGTCATTTGAGCCGCGCCCCGGGGGAGAATCACCGTTATGCCTGAAACCCAGACCGCCATCGCCGACATCCACATGCTCGACCGCGGTTACTCGCGCGAAGCCCGCTCGCTGCTGTATCAGGCCTATCGGCACGAGCCGACCTTCGGTTACCTGTTCGAGGCCGAGCGGCCGGGTTACGAGCAGCGCGTGCGGGCCACGGTGCGTGAACTGGTCAAACAGCATTTTCTGCAGGATCAGCCGGCCATCGGCCTGTTGGTCAACGACCGCCTGATCGGCATCGCCCTGATCGCGCCGCCGCAGCGTCGCCTGGGCATCACCGAGAGTTGGGCCTGGCGTCTGCGCATGGTGCTCAGCACCGGATTTCGCTGCACCCGGCGCTATCTGGAATACCACGATGCCGTGGCCGCCTGCGTGCCCAGTGATTCGGTGCACATGCTGCCGCTGCTGGGGATTCATCCGCAGTTTCAGGGCAAACACTTCGGTGAGCAGTTGCTGACCGCTGTGCACAACTGGTGCGCGGTGGACGAAACCTCCCAAGGCGTGGTGCTCGACACCGGCAACCCGCGTTACCTGGAATTCTATAAACGCCAGGGCTACGAAGAGATCGGCGAAGTGGCCGTCGGCCCGGTGCGCGAGCACGTATTTTTCCACGCCAATCCGCAGGTGTTACAAACTGCAACAGCATAGCGATCGAACTTCTTCGGAAATTTCCTGTTCTATCACGCTCCCAAGCCCGTGATAGCATCCGCGCCTATGAAGTTTCCAGGAAGATTTACCAGTGGCGTGCTCATGCTGTTAACCAGCTGCGCGGCGCTGGCGCAAAGTGAATTGGACGTGCGGATCAAACCGTCCAACGACGAACTCAAGGCCAATATAGAAGGCTATATCGGCAGCCTCGGCGACCGTGACGAACAAGCCTTGCTGCGCTTCAGTCGCGGGGCCGAAGAGCAGGCGCGCAAAGCCGCGCAGGCCTTGGGTTATTACCAGCCGCAGATCGACAGTGACGTGAAGGGCGGCGAAAAACCGCGCCTGGTACTGAACATCGATCCCGGCGAGCCTATTCGTCTGCGCAACGTCACCATCCGCGTCGACGGGCCTGCCGCCTCCCTCAAATCCTTTCGTGTGCCGAGCAGTGACACGCTCAAGTCCGGCGCCGTGCTCAACCACGGGCGTTATGAAGACGCCAAACGCCTGATCCAGAACCAGGCCTCGCGCTTCGGTTTCTTCAGTGGTCATTTCACCAGCCAAAAACTCCTGGTCGATCCGCGTGCCGGGGTGGCCGATGTCGAATTGATCTACGAAAGCGGCCCGCGTTATGCGTTGGGCAAAGTCAGTTTCGAGGGCGATACGCCGTTCGACGAAGACCTGCTGCAACGCATGGTGCCGTTCAAGGCCGGTGATCCGTATGACTCCGAACTGATCGCCGAACTCAACCGCGACCTGCAATCGAGCGGCTATTTCGAAGGCGTGCGCGTCGATGCGGCGCCGACGGCGGCGAAGAACGACGTGATCCCGGTGGACGTCAAACTCGACACGCGCAAACCACGCACCATGGGCCTGGGCCTCGGTTATTCCACCGACGTCGGCCCGCGGATCAAGGCCAACTGGACGCGCCACTGGGTCAACCCGCAGGGCGACAGCTACGGCTGGGAAGCCGAACTGTCGGCACCCCGGCAAAACGTCGGGCTGTTCTATGACATCCCGCTCGACCCGCCGCTGACCGACAAACTGCGTTGGGCCGGTGGTTATCAGTATGAAAACATCGACGGCTCCGACACCCTGAGCAAGCTGCTGACCTTCGGCCCGGAATGGCACAGCAAGTTGCCCAGCGGCTGGCAGCGAGTGATCTCGCTGAAATGGCAGCGCGAAGAATATGAACTCGGCGACGACTCCGGCCTCAGTACCTTGCTGATGCCCGGCATCAGTTACTCGTACCTGAAAAGCGACAACCGCATCGACCCGCACAACGGCTATCGCCTGACCTTCGAAAGCAAAGTGGCGAAGGAAGGCCTCGGCTCGGATAACAACCTTTTATATGGCACGGCGTTGATCAAAGGCCTGACCACGGTGTTCGACAATCACCGCTTCCTCGGCCGGGTGCAGGTCGGCGGCAGCGCCACCAATGGTTACAACTCGGTGCCGCCGTCGCTGCGCTTCTTCGCCGGTGGCGATCAGAGCGTGCGCGGTTATGACTACCAGAGCCTGTCCCCGGAAAACTCCAAGGGCGACCGCGTCGGTGGCCGCTACATGGTCGCCGGCAGCGTCGAGTATCAATATTCGATTGCCGAGAAATGGCGGGTCGCGACCTTCGTCGACCAAGGCAACTCTTTCAACAAACTCGAACTGCCGAACCTCAAGACCGGGGTCGGTATCGGTGTGCGCTGGGTCTCGCCGGTGGGGCCGATCCGCCTCGACCTGGCCCACGCGCTGGACGACGACGGCGGCATCCGGCTGCACTTTTCCATGGGGCCTGAGCTGTGAAGCGTGGTTTGAAAATAACGGCACTGGCGTTGTTGGCGCTGGTGCTGTTGGTTGTATTGAGCGTCACCGCAGTGTTTGGCACGCAAGCGGGCAGCCGTTGGGTGCTGGGTTTAGTGCCGGGTTTGAGCGTGGATAATTTCCAGGGTCGCCTCGGCGGCCAATGGAGCGCCGACCATCTGCTGTGGCAACAGGACAGCAGCCGGGTCGAACTGAACAAGGCGATTTTTGCCTGGTCGCCGCTGTGCCTGACCCGCATGACCCTGTGCATCGAACAGCTCAAGGCCGATCAGGTGATTCTGCAATTCCCGCCGAGTGAGGAAACCACCAACAGCGGCCCGATCAAACTGCCGGATCTGCAATTGCCGCTAGGCATCGAGCTCGGTGACGTGCAAGTCGGCAGCCTGCTGTTCAACGGCAGCGAGCAGCTCAAGGGCCTGCAACTGGCGGCGCACTGGACCGCCCAGGGTATGCAGATCGACAGCGTGAAACTGCAACGCGACGACTTGAGCCTGAACCTTTCCGGCCTGCTGCAACCGACCGGCAACTGGCCGCTGAACATTGCCGGCGACCTGACCCTGCCGTCCCCAGGCACAGGCCCATGGACGCTGGCGTTGAAAGTCGACGGCGATCTGCTGAAAACCCTCAACCTGCACGCCGACAGCCACGGTTACCTCGACGGCCAGTTGAGCGGCGAACTGCAGCCGCTGGCAGAAAACCTGCCGGCCAAGGTGCGCATTACCAGCGACGCGTTCAAACCGAGCGCCGATTTGCCGGACACCCTGCAACTCAATCAACTGGTTTTGACCGGCGAAGGCGATCTGAAAAACGGTTACCAGTTAAACGGCAACGCCACGCTGCCCGCCGATAAAGGCCCGGTGGCGCTGCTGCTCAAAGGCAAGGTCGATGCCAGCGGCGCGCAGATCGCCGGCCTCGACCTGACGGCCAACGATAAGCAAAGCCTGAAGCTCACCGGCAGTGTCGACTGGAGCAAGGGCCTCACGGCGCAAGCCAACGTCAACTGGCAGGATTTCCCGTGGCATCGGCTCTATAACGAAATCGATGAGCCGCAAGTCGCGTTGCGTACCTTTACCGGCGAAGTCTCCTACACCGACGGTCAGTATCTCGGTAACTTCGCCGCCGACCTCGATGGTCCGGCGGGGGCGTTCAGCCTGAGCAGTCCGTTCAGCGGCAACCTGAAGCAGATCGCCTTGCCGCAATTGAAGATGGAAGCCGGGCAGGGCAAGGCCGAAGGGCATGTCAACGTGCAGTTCGCCGACGGCATCGCCTGGGACACCGCGCTGGATCTCTCTGCGCTGAACCCGGCGTACTGGGTCGCGGAGTTGCCGGGCACGCTGGCGGGGCCGCTGCGCAGCAAAGGCGAAATGAAGAACGAACGCCTGAGCCTCAGCGCCGACCTCGACCTCAAAGGCAAATTGCGCGGGCAACCGGCGATCCTCCAGGCCAAGGCTGACGGTGCCGGTGAGCAGTGGAACCTTAACGCTTTGCAAATCCGCCTCGGCGACAACAGCATCAGCGGCAAGGGCAGCCTGCAACAGAAACTCACCGGCCAGATCGACATCAAACTGACGCGTCTGGCCCAGCTCTGGCCACAGCTGCGCGGGCAGGTCACGGGACAGGTCAACGTCGCCGGCACGCTGAAAGCACCGCAAGGCAAACTTGATCTGCAAGGTTCGCAACTGGCATTTCAGGACAATCGCCTGCAGAGCCTCAACCTCGACGCGACCCTCGACAGTGCGCAACGGGCGAAGATCGATCTCAAGGGCAGTGGCATTCAGGCCGGCGATACCAACCTCGGCGTGTTGACCGCCAGCGCCCAAGGCGACATCAAGAGCCAGAAACTCAACCTCGACCTGCTCGGGCCGAAGCTGAAACTGGCGCTCGGTCTGGACGGCAATCTGGACAAGGGCAACTGGCGCGGCCGTCTGGCCAGCGGCGATATTCAGGCCGGCGGCCAGGACTGGAAACTGCAGAACCCGGCCAAGCTTGAACGCCTCGCCGACGGCAAGATCAACTTCGGCGCGCATTGCTGGATGTCCGGCGATGCCAGTCTGTGCGGTGAAGATCAGCGACTGCTGCCCGAGCCGAAACTGCGCTATCACCTCAAGCAGTTCCCGATTGAAAGCCTCGCACAATGGTTACCCAAGGATTTCGCCTGGCAGGGCAAACTCAACGCCGACCTGCAACTGGACCTGCCGGCCAGCGGCCCGAACGGCGTGGTCAGCATCGACGCCAGCGGCGGCACCTTGCGTATGAAGGAAAAGGATCAGTGGCTGGACTTCCCGTACCAGACCCTGAAACTCACCAGCAAACTCACACCGAAGCGCATCGACACCGACCTCAACTTCGTCGGCGGCAAACTCGGCGAGTTGATGGTGCAGGCGCAGCTCAACCCGCTGCCGAAAAACAAACCGCTGAGCGGTTCGTTCCGTCTCAGCGGACTGGACCTGTCGGTGGCGCGGCCGTTTGTGCCGATGGTCGAGAAGCTCACCGGGCGCCTGAACGGTAGCGGGACGATTTCCGGCGGGCTGCTGGCGCCGCTGGTCAACGGTACGGTGAAGCTCAGTGACGGCGAAGTCTCCGGCGCCGAGCTGCCGATGGAACTCAAGAACCTGCAGCTGCAAGCGGTGATTGCCGGCGAATCGGTGCGCCTGGACGGCGGCTGGAACAGCGGCAAGACCGGGCAGGGCAGTCTCAATGGCAATGTCGCGTGGGGGCAGGCGCTGATAGTCGATCTGGCGCTCAAGGGCACGCAATTGCCGGTCACCGTCGAGCCGTACGCCAAGCTTGAAGTGGCGCCAGACCTGAAGATTTCCATGGCCGGCGATGAGCTGAAGATTGCCGGCAAGGTGCAGGTGCCGCAAGGCGAAATCACCGTGCGTGAACTGCCGCCGTCAACGGTAAAGGTTTCCGACGACACGATCATCGTCGGGGCGCAGACCGAAGAGGGCAAACCACCGCTGGCGATGAAAATGGACATCGACGTGGTGGTCGGCGAAGACAAACTGAGCTTCGCCGGGTTCGGCCTGACCGCCAACCTGCAAGGTCACGTGCACATCGGCGACAACATGGACACCCGTGGCGAGCTGTGGCTCAACGACGGACGTTACCGCGCCTACGGCCAGCGCCTGAACGTGCGCCGTGCGCGTCTGTTGTTTGCCGGCCCGATCGATCAGCCGTATCTGGACATCGAAGCGATCCGCCAGACCGACGACGTGATCGCCGGCATTCGCCTGAGCGGCAGTGCCGAACAACCGACCACGCAGATCTTCTCCGAACCGGCCATGAGCCAGGAGCAGGCGTTGTCCTATCTGGTGCTGGGCCGACCGCTGAGCACCAACGGCGAAGACAACAACATGCTCGCGCAAGCGGCGTTGGGGTTGGGCTTGATGGGCAGTTCCGGGGTGACCAGCGGTTTGGCCAAAGACCTGGGGATTCAGGATTTCCAGCTCGATACCCAGGGCAGCGGCAACACCACCAGCGTGGTCGCCAGCGGCAACATTTCCGAGAAGCTCAGTTTGCGTTATGGCGTCGGAGTGTTTGAGCCGGCCAACACCATTGCGCTGCGTTACAAGCTGAGCAAGAAGGTATATGTCGAAGCCGCCAGCGGTGTCGCCAGTTCGCTGGATATCTTCTACAAGCGCGATTTCTGAGAACGTGGCCAATAGCCGGGTCGTGACGCTGCGATCCGGTTTTTTCAGGATGTATTAGACTCACCGAACCCCCGAAAACCTTGCCGGTTGCGTCTATGGTTCGCTTGAGTATGGTCCTGCTCGGTAACGACTTCGTCCGCAAGCGTTGGTCCGCGCTGGCGCTGACCGGCATTGTCTGGGGCGCGGCCGGGGTGGCGATCTTCATCGATGCGCTGGATGGCGTTCTGTATTTTCCGCTGCATCTCTTCGGCTATCTGTTGTTGCTCGAAGCGCTGATCCTGCTGCTGGTGCCAGCCCCGCAAACCGGGACCGCTGCGGCCCTGCGTAAAGCGCGAGGTCTGGCGTTTCTCTTGCTGGGGCTGCTGATCGTTGACCGGCAACATGCTGCCGGGCTGATTCTGGCGGTGCTGTTTGGCGGGGCTTTCATCGTTGATGGCGTCTTCAGGCTGGCGGCTGCGGTGGTGGTGCGCTTTGTCGGTTGGCAATTGTCGTTGCTGACCGGATTGTTCGAAATCGGCTTTGGCGTGTTTATCCTTGAGCCGTATCCGACACTGTATAAGGGCACGGTGCCGTTCTGCATAGGCATGAGCCTGTTTCTCTCGGGCTGCGCGTTGTTGCGCCAAGCCGTGCGCTTCAGGCACCTGCCGCCGCTGACCGACCCTGCTGCGGTTAGTGCGCCGGCCAGCAGCGACGCTCTGGTCATCCACATCTGGACGCCCAGCGGTACCGTTGATGACACTCTGGTGCGCAACCGTCTGCTCAACCGCTATATCGCGGCGGTTGATATCAATGGGGTCATTTCCGCCGGCCACGCGGCGCTGGAATGTGGCCCGGACATTTACATCAGCCATTACCCGCTGGACGACATCGATCGCTCGGCGGGGGATTTCGTGCGTTTACTGCGGGCGACGCCGAACAACGATGTCGCCGGGCGGTTTTTGACTGACTATGCGGGGGAGGTGGCGGACTGGTGCTCGTCTTCGGTTCAGGTCAGTTTTGCTCACTACGACGCCCGGCGGTTGCAGGCGTTCTGGGCTGAGTATCGGCAGAACAGCACATACAACCTCACCAGCCGCAACTGCTCGAGTGCCGTCGCTCACAGCCTCGAAGCAGCCCTTGAAGGGGCGATGAATCGCGGGCATTCGAGCATGCTCGATTTCGCCAGAGTGATACTCAGCCCCGAGTTCTGGGTGGCGGCGCAGGTGCGTAAACGCGCCGAAGTGATGGCGTGGACGCCCGGGCTGGTGCTCGACTATGCCCGGGCGCTGCATGCCGCCATCGAGCCCGCGCCGCCGGGCTGGCACAGCATGTTTGCGGTGACCCGACGCGCCTGCGGTTATGCAGTCACGGCCTTGCGCGGGCGCGAAGTGCATCCCCTTCAGCCGCCGGCGGCTGCCCGTCCTTCGGATGAAGTCTGAACGCCTTTAAACCGGGTTGCCCCAATCGCTGGCAAGCCAGCTCCCACAGGGTCAGTGGTGTACTCAAAATTCACGTACGCCATAGAAACCTGTGGGAGCTGGCTTGCCAGCGATAGCGTTCGCCCGCCAAACACAAAACCCACTCCACTGGTCAACTAATTACAAAGCAACCTAACTATTACGTTGACATTCGCTGCCTAGGCAGTAACATCTCGACATACATTCACTGCCTAGGCAGTTATTAGGTGAGCACATGAAGCACTTCACCCCGGACGGATTCAAACATTGCCATCTCGGCCTGTTGCTCGGCCGTGCCGCGCTGCTCAAGGACCGGATCATCGACACCCACATGGAACCCCACGGCATCACCGCCGCGCAGTTCAAAGTGTTGATCATCATGGCCCAGTACGGCGTCGACACCCCGGCCGAGCTGTGCCGGCACCTGTCGCTCGACAGCGGTTCGATGACGCGCATGCTCGATCGTCTGGAGCAGAAAGGTTTCCTGGCTCGCCAACGCAGCGAAGGTGATCGCCGTCAGGTGCAGCTCAAGCTCACCGAGCAGGGCCAGCAACTGGCCGATCGCCTGCCGCACATCGGCGCCGATGCCATGAATGAACTGGCCGGTGCCGTCACCACGGACGAGTTGAAGACCCTGGAATACATCCTCAAGAAAATCCTGCTGGCAGCCGGTGACCCGATCACTATCCAGCGCTTAGGTGAACACAATGAGCAGTAAAACCTTGCGCAGCAGCCTGACTCTGGTGCTGTCGGCGATGATTCTGGCCGGTTGCGCCAATTACAGCGGCCTCGATACCCAAGGCAAAAATCTCGATGCGAAAAGCCTGAAAGTCGGCCAATCCCTCAGCGGCGTGACCCTGTCGCCGGCCGCGTGGCCGAAGAGCGACTGGTGGACCAGCCTTGGCGATCCGCAACTCGACGGGCTGATCCGCGAAGCGCTGCACGACAGCCCGGACATGCAGATCGCCGAAGCCCGCGCCCATCAGGCCAGCGCCGCAGCCTATGCCGCCGATGCCGAACGCTATCCGACCCTCGACGCCAGCGCCGGTATCAGCCGTTCGCGTCTGGCCAAGGATCAGGACCCGCGCGGGCAGGGCGATGCCTACGCCACTGTGCGCAACGTCAGCGCCGGGTTCAATTACAACTTCGACCTGTGGGGCGGCCAGCGTGATGCCTGGGAGGCCGCGCTCGGCCAGGCCCGCGCCGCTGAAGTCGACCGTCAGGCCGCGCAATTGACCCTCGCCGCCGACGTGGCCCGGGCCTACAGCGATCTGGGGCAGGCGCACATCGTTTACGACCTGGCCAACGACGATCTCAAACGCACCAAACAGATGCTCGATCTGAGCCAGCGCCGCTTGAGTGCCGGGATCGACAGCCAGTACCAGTTCCAGCAAACCCAAAGCCTTGAGGCCAGCTCCGAAGCCAGCCTGATCGACGCCGAAAAACGTTTGAACAGCGCCAAAATCGCCCTGGCCGTGCTGCTCGGCAAAGGCCCGGATCGTGGCAACGAAATCGCCCGGCCGAAAGTCCTGCAAGCCAGCGCCGTGGCGGTGCCGTCGGTATTGCCGGCGGAACTGCTCGGCCGGCGCCCGGATCTGGTCGCGGCGCGCTGGCGCGTGGAGGCGGCGAGCAAAGACATCGACTCGGCGAAAACCCGCTTCTATCCCAACTTGAACCTCACGGCCTCGGCCGGTGCCGAATCCTTGTTGGGTGACGCGATGTTCGGGTCGGCCAGTCGCTTCTTCAGCATCGCCCCGACCATTTCGGTACCAATCTTCGACGGCGGGCGCCTGCGCGCCAACCTCGATGCGCGCGACGCCGATTACGATCTGGCGGTGGCGCAGTACAACAAAAACCTGGTGAAGGCACTGGGCGATGTCAGCGACACGATCAACCAGTTGCGTGACATCGGCCGGCAGATCGGCGCGCAGCAACACGCCACCGAGATTGCCCAGGATTCTTACAACACCGTCGTCCAGCGTTACGGTTCCGGCATCGGCAACTACTTGGACGTGCTCAGCATCGAGCAGCAATTGCTGCAGGCCCAGCGTCAGTTGGCCAACCTCAATGCCGAGCAGATCGACCTGTCGATTCAACTGATGCAAGCGCTGGGCGGCGGCTTTCAGGGTGAAACCCTGACCGCAGCCAACGCCACCCCAGCCACGTCGCACAACTAATTTCAGGTATTTGTCATGGCCACTGCCGAAAACACTCAAACCCAAGCCAACACCCCCGACACCGGCAATCCGCGCAAGCGCAAAGTCATGCTGCTGGTGCTGGCCGTCGTGGTTCTGCTCGCCGGTGCTGGCGTGTGGGCGTATCACGAATTCATCGGGCGCTTCAACGAAAGCACCGACGACGCCTACGTCAACGGCAACGTTGTTGAGATCACCCCGCTGGTGACCGGCACCGTGGTCAGCATCGGCGCCGACGATGGCGATCTGGTTCACGAGGGGCAAGTGCTGATCAACTTTGACCCGAACGACGCCGAAGTCGGCCTGCAAAGTGCCCAGGCGAAACTGGCGCGCACCGTGCGTCAGGTGCGCGGCCTGTACAGCAACGTCGATGGCATGAAAGCCCAGGTCAACGCGCAACAGGCAGAAGTACAGAAGGCGCAGGACAACTACAACCGCCGGAAAAACCTCGCCGCTGGCGGGGCGATTTCCCAGGAAGAACTGTCCCACGCTCGCGACGATCTGACCTCGGCGCAAAACGCCCTGGCCAACGCCAAACAGCAACTGAAAACCACCAGCGCGCTGGTCGACGACACCGTGGTGTCGTCGCACCCGGACGTGATGTCGGCGGCTGCCGATCTGCGTCAGGCGTACCTGACCAACGCCCGTAGCACCCTGATCGCGCCAGTCACCGGTTACGTCGCCAAACGCACCGTGCAGCTCGGTCAGCGCGTACAGCCGGGCACTGCGCTGATGGCGGTGATTCCGCTGGATCAGTTGTGGATCGACGCCAACTTCAAGGAAACCCAACTGCGTGACATGCGCATCGGCCAACCGGTGGACATCGAATCCGACATCTACGGCAGCAGCGTGAAATACAGCGGCACCGTCGACAGCCTCGGCGCCGGTACCGGTAGCGCGTTCGCCCTGCTGCCGGCGCAGAACGCCACCGGTAACTGGATCAAGATCGTCCAGCGTGTGCCAGTGCGGATCCACATCAACGCCGAAGAGCTGGCCCAGCACCCGCTGCGGGTCGGTCTGTCGACCAACGTTGAGGTGAATCTGCACGACCAGAGCGGCCCGGTGCTGGCCCAGCAACCGCCGCAAAAGGCCTCGTTCAGCACCAACGTCTACGACCGCCAACTGGCCGAAGCCGACGCGATGATTGCGCAGCTGATCCACGACAACAGCGCTGCGGTGAGCAAGACCGCGCAACGCTGAGATCACACTCTTCAGGTGCGGGCTTTTGTGGCGAGGGAGCTTGCTCCCGCTGGGGCGCGAAGCGGCACCAATAGCTTTGCGACTGCTTCGCAGCCGAGCGGGAGCAAGCTCCCTCGCCACAAAGGCACGCTCCAGGGCGTCAACCCGGTTTCATAGGATTCACAATGAGCAATAACGCCTCTTTCACGCCGCCCAGCCTGTTGCTCAGCACCATCGGCCTGTCGCTGGCGACGTTCATGCAAGTGCTCGACACCACCATTGCCAACGTGGCCCTGCCGACCATCTCCGGCAACCTCGGGGTGAGTTCGGAGCAGGGCACCTGGGTGATCACCTCGTTTGCCGTGAGCAACGCCATCGCACTGCCGCTGACCGGTTGGCTCAGTCGGCGTTTCGGCGAGGTGAAGCTGTTTTTGTGGGCCACCATCCTGTTCGTGCTGGCCTCGTTCCTCTGCGGTATTTCGACGTCGATGCCGGAATTGATCGGTTTCCGCGTGCTGCAAGGCCTGGTGGCCGGGCCGCTGTACCCGATGACGCAAACCCTGTTGATTGCCGTGTATCCCCCCGCGAGGCGCGGCATGGCCCTCGCGTTGCTGGCGATGGTCACGGTGGTCGCGCCGATTGCCGGGCCCATTCTTGGTGGCTGGATCACCGACAGCTACAGCTGGCCGTGGATTTTCTTCATCAACGTACCGATCGGCATCTTTGCGGTGATGGTAGTGCGCTCACAACTGGCCAAGCGTCCGGTGGAGACCAGCCGTCAGCCAATGGATTACGTCGGTCTGATCACGCTGATCATCGGCGTCGGCGCGTTGCAGGTGATCCTCGACAAGGGCAATGACCTGGACTGGTTCGAATCGAACTTCATCATCATCGGCGCGGCGATTTCGGTGATCGCCCTGGCGGTGTTCGTCATCTGGGAAATGACCGATCAGCATCCGGTGGTCAACCTGCGGCTTTTTGCCCACCGCAACTTCCGCATCGGCACGCTGGTGCTGGTATTGGGTTACGCCGGCTTCTTCGGCATCAACCTGATCCTGCCGCAGTGGCTGCAGACGCAGATGGGTTACACCGCGACCTGGGCCGGACTGGCAGTGGCGCCGATCGGCATTCTGCCGGTGCTGCTGTCGCCGTTTGTCGGCAAGTACGCGAACAAGTTCGACCTGCGCCTGCTGGCAGGGCTGGCGTTCCTGGCGATTGGCCTGAGCTGCTTCATGCGCGCCGAGTTCACCAACGAGGTGGACTTCCAGCACATCGCCCTGGTGCAGCTGTTCATGGGGATTGGCGTGGCGCTGTTCTTCATGCCGACCCTGAGCATCCTGATGTCGGACTTACCGCCGAGTCAGATTGCCGACGGCGCAGGCCTGGCGACCTTCCTGCGCACCTTGGGCGGCAGCTTCGCCGCCTCGCTGACCACGTGGATCTGGATCCGCCGCGCCGATCAGCATCATGCGTACATGAGCGAAAGCATCAGCACCTTCGAACCGGCGACCCGCGAGACCCTGAATCATTTGGGCGGCGCGAGCCAATCGGCTTATGCGCAGATGGATCAGATCCTCACCAGTCAGGCGTACATGCTCTCCACGGTGGATTACTTCACGCTGCTGGGCTGGGGGTTCATGGGGCTGATTCTGATTGTGTGGCTGGCGAAACCGCCGTTTGCGGCGAAGGCCGGGCCTGCTGCTTCAGGACACTAAGGTCAAAAGCCCCTCACCCTAACCCTCTCCCGGAGGGAGAGGGGACTGACTGAGGGTTTCTTTCGAGGTCCGCCGACCTGAGCCACCGAGTTGAACTCAGGTTTTGAATAGCATGAAGATCGGCTCCCTTTCCCCCTCGCCCCCCTGGGGGAGAGGGCTGGGGTGAGGGGGTAGCGATCTTCAGCCGTGCGGCAAAGCCAGTGGCGGAGCAAAGTCGAACGGCGCCAGGGCAAACCCGTTCTCATCCACCTGCAACGCCCAACCCTGACGATCCCAATCCCCCAGCACAATCCGCTTCGCCGCCTGCTCGCCGAGCTGCAACTTGTGGATCGCCGGGCGATGGGTGTGGCCGTGGATCAGGGTTTTCACCCCGTATTGCTGCATGATCCGCGGAATTTCCTCTGGCGTGACATCGACGATGTCATTGGCCTTCATCCGTGTCTGCGCGCGGCTTTCACTGCGCAGCTTGCGCGCCAGTTTGTGACGGGTGCTCAGCGGCAGGTGGCGCAGGATGAACAGGGTGATCGGGTTACGCAGGTAGCGGCGCAGCTTCATGTAGGCTTCGTCGCGGGTGCACAGGCTGTCGCCGTGCATCAGCAGCACTGGCTCGCCATAGAACTGCACGACACTCGGGTCCTTCAACAGCGTGCAGCCGGCTTCTTTGCAGAAGGCCTTGCCGAGCAGGAAGTCGCGATTGCCGTGCATCAGAAAGATCGCCGTGCCGCTGTCGCTCAATTGGCGCAGGGCTTGGCAGATGGAACGCTGGAAGGGCGTCATGGCGTCGTCGCCAATCCACGCCTCGAAAAAGTCGCCGAGGATATACAACGCACTCGCCGAGCGGGCGCGTCCGGCGAGCAAATCCAGAAACGCCCGGGTAATGTCCGGGCGCTCCTCTTCCAGATGCAAGTCTGAAATCAGCAATATCACGCTTCGATGATCTCGGCTTTCTCGATGATCACGTCGTCTTTCGGCACGTCCTGGTGACCGGCCTTGGAAGTGGTGGCCACGCCTTCGATCTTGTCGACTACTTCGGTACCGGCAACGACTTTACCGAACACGGCATAACCCCAGCCCTGAGCGGTCTTGGCGGTGTGGTTGAGGAAGCTGTTGTTGGTGGCGTTGATGAAGAACTGCGCCGAAGCCGAATGTGGGTCCATGGTGCGGGCCATGGCAACGGTGTACTTCTCGTTCTTCAGACCGTTGTCAGCTTCGTTCTGAATGCTTGGGCTCTTGTCTTTCTTTTCCTGCATGCCAGGTTCGAAACCGCCGCCCTGGATCATGAAGCCCTTGATCACGCGGTGGAACACCACGTTCTCGTAGTGACCTTTCTTAACGTATTCGATGAAGTTGGCAGCGGTGATCGGCGCTTTTTCCGCGTCCAGTTCGATGACGATGTCGCCGTAGTTGGTGGTCAGTTTGACTTGAGTCATGATCGCTACTCTGTATTAGGAATTCGTGGTTTTCGGACACCGAGTGCCGAAACCGGTTCAGCCTGCTTCGGCCAAGGAGCGCAGTTTAGCGTGACAGGCGCGAATTTCGAGGCTGTTTTTCAAATCCCGGCGATTAAATGCGCTCCTTTATAGGCCGTGCTCTGTCAGCCCCTTGACAGCATCGGCTATGATAGCGGCTTTGTTTTGTCTGGCCCCCTTTGCGGCCGCGCACATGTAAGTCAAGGATCCTATGAGCAAGCCCACTGTCGACCCTACCTCGAATGCCAAGTCCGGCCCTGCCGTGCCGGTCAATTTCCTGCGGCCGATCATCCAGGCAGACCTGGACTCGGGCAAGCACACCCAGATCGTCACCCGTTTTCCGCCTGAGCCCAACGGCTACCTGCACATCGGCCACGCCAAGTCGATCTGCGTGAACTTCGGCCTGGCCCAGGAGTTCGGCGGCGTCACGCACCTGCGTTTCGACGACACCAACCCGGCCAAGGAAGACCAGGAATACATCGACGCGATCGAATCCGACGTCAAATGGCTGGGCTTCGAGTGGTCCGGCGAAGTGCGCTACGCCTCGCAGTATTTCGACCAGTTGCACGACTGGGCGGTCGAGCTGATCAAGGCCGGCAAGGCCTACGTCGACGACCTGACCCCTGAGCAGGCCAAGGAATACCGTGGCAGCCTGACCGAGCCTGGCAAGAACAGCCCGTTCCGCGACCGTTCGGTGGAAGAGAACCTCGACTGGTTTGCGCGCATGCGTGCCGGTGAGTTCCCGGACGGCGCCCGCGTGCTGCGCGCGAAGATCGACATGGCCTCGCCGAACATGAATCTGCGCGACCCGATCATGTACCGCATCCGCCACGCCCATCACCACCAGACCGGTGACAAGTGGTGCATCTACCCGAACTACGACTTCACCCACGGTCAGTCGGACGCCATCGAAGGCATCACCCACTCGATCTGCACCCTGGAGTTCGAAAGCCATCGTCCGCTGTACGAGTGGTTCCTGGACAACCTGCCGGTGCCGGCCAACCCGCGCCAGTACGAGTTCAGCCGCCTGAACCTGAACTACACCATCACCAGCAAGCGCAAGCTCAAGCAGTTGGTGGATGAAAAGCACGTGCACGGCTGGGACGACCCACGCATGTCGACGCTGTCGGGTTTCCGCCGTCGCGGCTACACCCCGGCATCGATCCGCAATTTCTGCGAGATGGTCGGCACCAACCGTTCCGACGGTGTGGTCGACTACGGCATGCTCGAGTTCAGCATCCGTCAGGACCTCGACGCCAACGCCCCGCGCGCCATGTGCGTGCTGCGTCCGTTGAAGGTCGTGATCACCAACTACCCGGAAGGTCAGGTCGACAACCTCGAACTGCCGCGTCATCCGCAGAAAGAAGAGCTCGGCGTGCGCCAGTTGCCGTTCGCCCGTGAAATCTACATCGACCGCGATGACTTCATGGAAGAGCCGCCAAAAGGCTACAAGCGCCTGGAGCCGAACGGCGAAGTGCGCCTGCGCGGCAGCTACGTGATCCGCGCCGACGAAGCGATCAAGGACGCCGACGGCAACATCGTCGAGCTGCGTTGCTCGTACGACCCGGACACCCTCGGCAAGAACCCTGAAGGCCGCAAGGTCAAAGGCGTGATCCACTGGGTGCCGGCGGCTGCCAGCATCGAGTGCGAAGTGCGGCTGTACGATCGCCTGTTCCGCTCTCCGAACCCGGAGAAGGCCGAAGACAGCGCGAGTTTCCTCGACAACATCAACCCTGACTCACTGCAAGTGCTGACCGGTTGTCGTGCTGAGCCATCGCTTGGCAACGCACAGCCGGAAGACCGTTTCCAGTTCGAACGCGAAGGCTACTTCGTTGCCGACATCAAGGACTCGAAACCAGGTCAGCCGGTATTCAACCGTACCGTGACCCTGCGTGATTCGTGGGGCCAGTGATTCTGCGTCAAGGAAATTAACGTGCTGACGATCTACAACACGCTCACCAAGAGCAAAGAAGTCTTCAAGCCGCTGGATGGCAACAAGGTGCGCATGTACGTGTGCGGCATGACCGTGTACGACTACTGCCACCTCGGCCACGGCCGCAGCATGGTCGCGTTCGACCTGGTGACCCGCTGGTTGCGGTTCAGCGGTTACGACCTGACCTACGTGCGCAACATCACCGACATCGACGACAAGATCATCAATCGTGCCCGCGAGAACGGTGAGTCGTTCGAAGCGCTGACCGAGCGCATGATCGCCGCGATGCACGAAGACGAAGCGCGCCTGAACATCAAGAAGCCGGACATGGAACCGCGCGCCACGGATCACATTCCGGGCATGCACGCGATGATCCAGACCCTGATCGACAAGGGCTTCGCCTATGCCCCGGGCAATGGCGACGTGTACTACCGCGTCGCCAAGTTCATGGGCTACGGCAAGCTGTCACGCAAGAAGATCGAAGACCTGCGCATCGGCGCGCGGATCGAAGTCGACGAGTCGAAAGAAGACCCGCTGGATTTCGTCCTGTGGAAAGCCGCCAAGCCGGGCGAGCCGAGCTGGGAGTCGCCGTGGGGCGCCGGGCGTCCGGGCTGGCACATCGAGTGCTCGGTGATGTCCACCTGCTGCCTGGGTGAAACGTTCGACATTCATGGCGGCGGCAGCGACCTCGAGTTCCCGCACCACGAAAACGAAATCGCCCAGAGCGAAGCGGCCACCGGCAAGACCTACGCCAACGCGTGGATGCATTGCGGCATGATCCGTATCAATGGCGAGAAGATGTCCAAGTCCTTGAACAACTTCTTCACCATTCGCGACGTGCTCGACAAGTACCACCCGGAAGTCGTGCGTTACCTGCTGGTGTCCAGTCACTACCGCAGCGCGATCAACTACTCGGAAGACAACCTCAAGGACGCCAAGGGCGCTCTGGAGCGTTTCTATCACGCGTTGAAAGGCCTGCCGAGCGTTGCTCCGGCCGGCGGCGAAACCTTCGTCGAGCGTTTCACCACGGTGATGAACGACGACTTCGGCACGCCGGAAGCCTGCGCGGTGCTGTTCGAGATGGTGCGTGAGATCAACCGTCTGCGCGAGAGCGATCTCGACGCGGCGGCCGGTCTGGCGGCACGTCTGAAAGAACTGGCAAGCGTGCTGGGCGTGTTGCAGCTGGAAGCCGATGACTTCCTGCAAGCGGGCGCCGAAGGGCGTGTCGATGCGGCTGAAGTCGACGCGCTGATTGCTGCACGTCTGGCGGCACGCGCTGGCAAGGACTGGGCCGAATCCGACCGCATCCGCGACCAGCTCACCGCCATGGGCGTGGTGCTGGAAGACGGCAAGGGCGGCACGACCTGGCGTCTGGCTGACTGATTGTTTGATCCGTAAAAAACAAAACCCGCCGAGTGCGGGTTTTGTTTTTTCTGACGGGGCCTTAGCTCAGGGCGCCGGTGCTGACCGCGACGATCAGGAAAATCCCCAGCACTGCGCGGTAAACCACAAACGGCCAGGTGGAGAACTTCTCCAGAAAACGCATCAGGCCCCAGATCGCGAAGAACGCCGAGATGCTGGCGATCACCAGACCAAAAATCAGGTGCCCCCAAACAGCAGCGGGAAGGTCGGCATGGAACAGCACCCACAACTCTTTCAGACCGGCGAGGGCGATCGCCGGCAGCCCGAGCAGGAACGAGAACCGCGCCGCTTCTTCACGCTTGAAGTTGAGAAACAGTGCCGCCGTCAGCGTCGAGCCGGAGCGCGACACCCCGGGAATCAACGCGCCAATCTGCGCGATGCCGACGATCAGCGCATCGCGCAGACGCATTTCGTCGACGCTGCGCCGATGGCGACAGGTCAGTTCGGCAGCCGCCAGCAGCACCGCCATGACCACGCAGGAAATCCCGATCACCATCAGGCCGCGCAACGGTGAGTTGCAGGCGTTGAGCGTTGAGGACAACGCGATCCCGGCAATGCCGATGGGGATGGTCGCCAGCACAATCGCCACCGCGAGGATGAACCAGCGGTTGTTGAAATCCCGTTGGCGCACCGCATCGACGCTGCCGCCGACCACTTGGCGGACATCGCGCCAGAAATAACTGA
This sequence comes from Pseudomonas sp. HOU2, assembly GCF_040729435.1. Classification (NCBI taxonomy): domain Bacteria; kingdom Pseudomonadati; phylum Pseudomonadota; class Gammaproteobacteria; order Pseudomonadales; family Pseudomonadaceae; genus Pseudomonas; species Pseudomonas sp. HOU2. The sequence goes on from NZ_CP160398.1 coordinate 5,647,255, forward strand.
CCACCGCCGCCAGTGCGGCCAGTTGCATCGCTGCGGAAAACGCCGAGCCGGGATCCGGCCAGCCGAGCAGGGCCGGGACGATGCGCATGTGCGCGGTGGAGGAAACGGGCAGCAACTCGGTGATGCCTTGAATGATGCCGAGGAAGCCGATCTGCAGGTAGTCCAGGGAAGCGAAGCCGATATCGAGGCCGGTGGAACAGATGTTGGTCAAAGCACGTGTCCTGTGAGGATCAGGAGGAGGGAGGTGTCTGGATCAAAGGCAGGGCGAAAAGCTGAAACATTTCGTCACAGTCTAGTCGGTTCGGTCAATGGGGGCGGTTTAGTGGTGGTGGAGTGAATGGTCTGACGCCATCGCGGGCAAGCCCGCTCCCACAAGTTTATTTGTGGTTCACCCTTGTTGCGTACAACCCGAAACCCTGTGGGAGCTGGCTTGCCAGCGATGAGGTTCGCCCAGGCAACGATTCATTCAGCCTGGCGCAAACGCTTGTAGAGGGTATTGCGACTCACCCCAAGTCTGCGCGCCAGATGCGAAATATTGCCCCCGGCTGCTTTCAACTCTCGGTTCAACGCCTCCACATCATTCAGATCCAGCCCCAGCGGCTGCACGCTCTCCACCGGCTCCATCTCCAGATCGACAAAAAAATCATCCGGCAGATGCTCCGGCCGCACCGGTTGTTCCTCGGCCATCGCCAGCGCCACCTGCATCACGCTGCTGACCTGACGCAGATTGCCCGGCCACGGATGCCGCTCGAACAGCTCCAGCACTTCGTGGCTGAGCCCGGCCCATTGCGTCGGTTCGCGATGCTGTTCCCACAGGCGTTTGAACAGCGCTTCTTTGTCACTGCGTTCTCTGAGCGGCGGCAACTCCAGGGTCAGACCGCCGATGCGGTAATACAGGTCTTCGCGAAACCGCCCCAGTTGCACTTGTTCGCGTAAAGAGCGGTTGGTCGCCGAAATGATCCGCAAATCCACCGCAAACAACTCGCTGCTGCCCACCGGTTGCACGCAGCGCTCCTGCAACACCCGCAACAACCGCGCCTGAGTTGGCAGCGGCATGTCGCCGATTTCATCGAGAAACAGCGTGCCTTTGTCCGCCTTGCGGATCAGGCCGATGCTGCCTTTCTGGTTGGCGCCGGTGAACGCGCCTTTCTCATAGCCGAACAGTTCTGACTCCACCAGTTCGGCAGGGATCGCCGCGCAGTTGACGGCGATGAACGCCTGTTTGCTGCGCGAACTGGCCTGATGCAGGGCTTTGACAAAGACTTCCTTGCCGACCCCGGTTTCGCCGTGGATCAGCAGCGGGATGTCTTTTTCCAGCAGGCGTTCGGCCTGGCGCACGGCTTTCTCGACGCGGCTGTCGCCAAAGTGCAGGGAGTTGAGGCTGATCGTACCCGGCACTTTGAGCGGCGCTGCGGTGGGCTTGGGTTCGGCAAATACCCTTGGCTGAATCGGCGCTTGTTGCGGGCGCTTCAACAAGCACTGGAAGCGGTTGCGCCCCGAGGTCTGCAGGGAGAACGGCAAGCCGTCGGGCTGATTCATCAGTTCCAGCAGCGACACGTTGAACAGGCTTTCGACACTGACCCGCGACAGGCGCACGCCGAGCAGGTTGTCCGCGCGGCGATTGGCCGACAGTACCTGGCCGCTCTCATCGAAAATCAACAGCCCCGCCCACTGACTGTCGAGGTTGTTCAACCCGGTGTTGAAGGTCAGTTGAAAGTGCTGGCCGTGGAACAGGTTGAGGATCAGCCGGTTCTCCACGGTCTGGCTCATCATCTTGACCATGCCCAGCGTGTGCGAGGGCGGCAGGTAACTGTCGCTGGACACGTCGAGCACCGCGATGACCTTGCGCTCGGCATCGAAAATCGGCGCGGCGGAGCCGGTCATGAAACGGTTGGCCTTGAGGAAGTGCTCATCGTGCTCGATGTGCACCGCTTGTTCGCAAGCCAGCGCGGTGCCGATCGCATTGGTGCCACTGCAGCGTTCCATCCAGCTCGCCCCGGCGCTAAACCCTCGGGCGAGGTTCGGCTCGATGAAGCGCTGAGTGCCCCACGAGGTCAGCACCTGGCCCTGATGGTCGGCGAGCATGATCAGGCAGTTGGAGTTGCTCAGGATGTTCTCGTAATACGGCAGCACTTCCTGATGGGTGGTCTGCACCAGTGCGTGGTGCCGGTCGAGCAACTGCGCGATGCCGGCGGCGGGCAATTGATCGAAGGCCGGAGCGCTCTGATGGTTGAGACCGAAGGCGCGGCAACGTTGCCAGGAATTCTGGACGATCGCGTCATGGGACAGCGGCGGGGCAGGTGCGGCCATGGTGGTGGGCCTCTGATGCAGCGTCTTTATTATTGTTATGACCCACACATTTCTCCTGTAGGAGCTGCCGCAGGCTGCGATCTTTTGATCTTGTTTTAAAAAACAAAAGTCAAAAGATCGCAGCCTGCGGCAGCTCCTACAGGGTGCGTGAACAGTTCATAGAGTGTTGTTCACTATTGTTCATTGTCAATCGCCCAACTGTTCAAATGTGTTCAGCAATGAACGCTCATTCCTCGCGTTTTCAGGCCTTTTCACGACAAATCAACCACTTGCCACTTCTGGCACGAATGTCGCTCTGCTGCACAGGTCGCTTGACTCCAATAATAAAAAAGGCCGAGCCATGTCACTCACCCTGGAGCACGTCAGCCGCACCGTCGAGGGCCAGACCTGGATCGACGATGCCTGCCTGACCTTCGAACCCGGATCCTTCAACGTTCTGCTCGGCCGCACGCTGTCCGGCAAGACCAGCCTGATGCGCCTGATGGCCGGTCTGGACAAGCCCGACAGCGGCCGCGTCCTGATGAACGGCGTCGATGTCACCCAGCGCCCGGTGCGCCTGCGCAACGTGTCGATGGTCTATCAGCAGTTCATCAATTACCCGACCATGACCGTGTTCGAGAACATCGCCTCGCCGCTGCGGCAGGCCGGTGTTGCCAAGGACGTCATCCACAGCAAAGTGCTGGAAACCGCGAAGATGCTGCGCATCGAGAAGTTCCTGCAGCGCTATCCGCTGGAGCTGTCCGGCGGTCAGCAGCAGCGCACGGCGATGGCCCGGGCGCTGGTCAAGGACGCCGAGCTGATCCTGTTCGACGAGCCACTGGTTAACCTCGACTACAAGCTGCGCGAAGAGCTGCGTCAGGAAATGCGCGAGCTGTTCAAGCTGCGCCACACCATCGCGATCTACGCCACCACCGAACCCAACGAAGCGTTGGCGCTGGGCGGCACCACGACGATTCTGCACGAGGGCCGGGTGATTCAGAGCGGCGCCTCGACCTCGGTCTACCACCAGCCGCAAACCGTGCTAGCGGCAGAGTTGTTCTCCGAACCGCCGATCAACCTGATGCCCGGGCGCATTGCCGGCAACGAAGTCAGCTTCGCCAATTTCGTGCACTTTCCGCTGAACGTCGACCTGCGCCCTGTAGGCGAGGGCGAGTTTCGCTTTGGCGTGCGCCCCAGCCATATCTCGCTGGTGCCGAGCAACGATGACGATCTGGAACTGGCGGTCACCGTCGAAGTGGCGGAGATCAGCGGTTCGGAAACCTTCCTGCATGTGCGCAACGAACATTTCCTGCTGGTGCTGCACCTGCCGGGGGTGCACGAATACGACGTCGATGCGCCGATCCGCATCTACATCCCGACCCACAAACTGTTCGTGTTCGATGCGCAGGGCCGTCTGGTGCAGGCACCGGGCCGGCGTGTCGCGAGGGTTGCCTGATGGCCGAAATCCGTTTGCAGCACCTCGCCCACAGCTACAGCAAAACCCCGAGCGGGCCAGACGATTACGCGATCCGCGAGATGGACCACGTCTGGGAACAGGGCGGCGCCTATGCCTTGCTCGGCCCATCGGGATGCGGCAAATCGACCTTGCTCAACATCATTTCCGGCCTGCTCAGCCCCTCGCAAGGGCATGTGCTGTTCGACGGCAAAGCGGTCAACGACCTGACCCCGGAGAAGCGCAACATCGCTCAGGTGTTCCAGTTCCCGGTGGTCTACGACACCATGACCGTGTTCGATAACCTGGCTTTCCCCTTGAGGAATCAGGGCATGGCCGAGGCGAAAGTGCACAGCAAGGTGCAGGAAATCGCCGAGGTCCTTGACCTGCAAAACCTGCTCAGCAAAAAGGCGCGCAACCTCACCGCCGACGAAAAACAAAAAGTCTCCATGGGCCGTGGTCTGGTGCGTGACGACGTCTCGGCGATCCTTTTCGACGAACCGCTGACGGTGATCGACCCGCATCTGAAATGGAAGCTGCGGCGCAAGCTCAAGCAGATCCACGAGCAGTTCAACATCACCATGGTCTACGTCACCCACGATCAACTGGAGGCTTCGACCTTTGCCGACAAGATCGCGGTGATGTACGGCGGGCAGATCGTGCAGTTCGGCACGCCGCGGGAACTGTTCGAACGGCCGAGCCACACCTTTGTCGGCTACTTCATCGGCAGCCCGGGGATGAACCTGATCGACGTGGTCCCGCAACCGGGCGGGGTCGGTTTCGCTTCGACGCACCTGCCACTATCCGACGCCTTGCAACGGCACATCGAACACGGCCAGTGGAAAAATCTGAAGGTCGGCATCCGCCCGGAGTTCATCCATGTCTGGGACGAGCCGTTTGACGAGGCGATGCAGGCGCGGGTGGTTCACGTCGAAGACCTCGGCACCTACAAGATCCTCACCCTCGACCTCGACGGCGCGCCGCTCAAGGTGCGTCTGGCCGAAGACAAACCGGTGCCGCAGGGCACGGCGTACATCAGTTTTCCGGCACAGTGGCTGATGGTCTATGCCGATGAGTTTCTGCTTGAAGCCGACGACGAGGTGCAGCCATGAACAAGGTGCAGAACAACAAGGCCTGGTGGCTGGTGTTGCCGGTGTTTCTGCTGGTGGCGTTCAGCGCGGTGATCCCGATGATGACCGTGGTCAACTATTCGGTGCAGGACATTTTTGACCAGTCCAGCCGCTACTTTGTCGGCGCTGACTGGTACAAGCAGGTGCTGCTCGACCCGCGTCTGCATGACTCGCTGCTGCGCCAATTCATCTACTCGGCCTGCGTGCTGTTGATCGAAATTCCGTTGGGTATTGCCGTCGCCCTGACCATGCCGACCAAGGGCCGCTGGTCGTCGGTGGTACTGATCATCCTGGCGATTCCGTTGCTGATCCCGTGGAACGTGGTCGGCACCATCTGGCAGATCTTCGGCCGCGCCGATATTGGTCTGCTCGGTTCGAGCCTGAATGCGCTGGGCATCAGCTACAACTACGCGGCCAACACCATGGACGCTTGGGTCACGGTGCTGGTGATGGACGTCTGGCACTGGACTTCGCTGGTGGCACTGCTGTGCTTCTCCGGGCTGCGGGCGATTCCCGACGTGTATTACCAGGCGGCGCGGATCGACCGCGCCTCGGCCTGGGCAGTGTTCCGGCACATCCAGTTGCCCAAGCTGAAAAGCGTGCTGCTGATCGCGGTGATGCTGCGCTTCATGGACAGTTTCATGATCTACACCGAGCCGTTCGTGCTCACCGGCGGCGGGCCGGGCAATGCCACGACCTTCTTGAGTCAGACCTTGACCCAGATGGCGGTCGGTCAATTCGATCTGGGGCCGGCAGCGGCGTTTTCGCTGGTGTACTTCCTGATCATCCTGCTGGTTTCGTGGCTGTTCTACACCGCCATGACCCATTCCGACGCCAACCGCTGAGGGCCCGGCCATGAGCAAAAGAAAGCTGATTCCGCTGCTGATCTACATCCTGTTCCTGCTGGTGCCGATCTACTGGCTGCTGAACATGTCGTTCAAGAGCAACACCGAAATCCTCGGCGGACTGACGCTGTTTCCGCAGGAATTCACCTGGCACAACTACAAGGTGATCTTCACCGACCCGAGCTGGTACACCGGTTATCTCAATTCGCTGTATTACGTCAGCCTGAACACGGTGATTTCGCTGAGCGTGGCGTTGCCGGCAGCCTATGCGTTTTCGCGCTATCGCTTCCTCGGCGACAAGCACCTGTTCTTCTGGCTGCTGACCAACCGCATGGCGCCACCGGCGGTGTTTCTGTTGCCGTTCTTCCAGTTGTATTCGTCGATCGGACTGTTCGATACGCACATCGCCGTGGCCTTGGCGCACTGCCTGTTCAACGTGCCGCTGGCGGTGTGGATTCTTGAAGGCTTCATGTCCGGCGTGCCCAAGGAAATCGACGAAACCGCCTACATCGACGGCTACAGCTTTCCCAAGTTCTTCGTGAAGATTTTCATCCCGCTGATCGGCTCCGGCATCGGCGTCACGGCGTTTTTCTGCTTCATGTTTTCCTGGGTCGAACTGCTGCTGGCGCGCACGCTGACCTCGGTGAATGCCAAGCCGATTGCCGCGGTGATGACGCGCACCGTGTCGGCCTCGGGCATCGACTGGGGCGTGCTGGCGGCGGCGGGGGTGTTGACCATCCTGCCGGGCATGCTGGTGATCTGGTTTGTTCGCAACCACGTGGCCAAGGGCTTTGCTCTGGGTCGGGTCTGAGGAACGCATGATGGAATGGATGAGCTGGACCACCCCCACGGCGGGGTTCTTTATCGCCATCGGCCTGTTGCTGGTGGGCATGACCACCTGGGAATTGCGCTCGCCGAGCATCCTGCGGCGCGGTTTTCTGCCGATTGCCACCACCCGTGGCGATCGCTTGTTCATCGGTCTTCTCGGCAGCGCCTACCTGCATCTGCTGGTAATCGGCGTCACCGACTGGAGCATCTGGGTAGCGTCCGCGCTGTCTCTGGTGTGGCTGTTGGTTGTGATGCGCTGGGGCTAGTCGAGTCGCTCGGCAATCGTGCTCCGTAACTCAAACTGGAGGTCTCTATGTTCGACAAAAACAATAAGCTGCGACATAGCATTTCATTGGCAGCCCTGCTGGCACTCAGCGGTTTGAGCGCATCTGCCTGGGCCGATGCCTACGAAGATGCGGCGAAAAAATGGATCGGCAGCGAGTTCAAGCCGTCGACCCTGACGGCGGATCAGCAGCTCGAAGAATTGAAGTGGTTCATCAAGGCCGCCGAGCCGTTTCGCGGCATGGACATCAAAGTGGTTTCCGAGACCCTGACCACCCACGAATACGAGTCCAAGGTGCTGGCCAAGGCGTTCACCGAAATCACCGGGATCAAGCTCACCCACGACCTGCTGCAAGAAGGCGACGTGGTGGAAAAAATGCAGACGGTGATGCAGTCGGACAAGAACATCTATGACGGCTGGGTTAACGACTCCGATTTGATCGGTACGCACTTTCGTTATGGCAAGACCGAATCGATCACTGACCTGATGGCCAACGAAGGCAAGAACTTCACCTCGCCGACCCTCGACATCAAGGACTTCATCGGCATCTCGTTCACCACCGCGCCGGACGGCAAGATCTATCAACTGCCCGACCAGCAGTTCGCCAACCTGTACTGGTTCCGCGCCGACTGGTTCGAGCGCGCGGACCTGAAAGCCAAATTCAAGGAAAAGTACGGCTACGAATTGGGCGTGCCGGTGAACTGGTCGGCCTATGAAGACATCGCCAAATTCTTCAGCGAAGACGTCAAGGAAATCGACGGCAAGCGTGTCTACGGGCACATGGATTACGGCAAGAAAGACCCGTCGCTCGGCTGGCGTTTCACCGATGCCTGGTTCTCCATGGCCGGTGGCGGCGACAAGGGTTTGCCTAACGGCTTGCCGGTGGACGAGTGGGGGATTCGCGTCGAGGACTGCCATCCGGTCGGTTCCAGCGTGACCCGCGGCGGCGACACCAACGGCCCGGCGGCGGTGTTCGCCACGCAGAAATATGTCGATTGGCTCAAGGCCTACGCGCCACCGGAAGCGGCGGGCATGACCTTCTCCGAGTCCGGCCCGGTGCCGTCGCAGGGCAACATCGCTCAGCAGATCTTCTGGTACACCGCGTTCACCGCCGACATGACCAAACCGGGGCTGCCGGTGGTCAACGCCGACGGCACGCCGAAATGGCGCATGGCGCCGTCGCCGCGCGGGCCGTATTGGGAGGAGGGCATGAAGCTCGGCTATCAGGATGTGGGTTCGTGGACGTTCATGAAATCCACGCCTGAGAAACAGAAGCTCGCGGCGTGGCTGTACGCGCAGTTCGTCACCTCGAAAACCGTGTCGCTGAAGAAAACCATCGTCGGCCTGACACCGATCCGCGAGTCGGACATCAACTCGCAGGCGATGACCGATCTGGCGCCGAAACTCGGTGGTCTGGTCGAGTTCTACCGCAGCCCGGCCCGCGTGCAATGGACCCCGACCGGCACCAACGTGCCGGACTATCCGCGTCTGGCGCAGCTGTGGTGGAGCCACATCGCCGAAGCGGCCAGCGGCGAGAAGACTCCGCAACAGGCGCTGGACGGCCTGGCCAAGGATCAGGACGCAATCATGACCCGCCTCGAACGCTCCAAGGCCCAAGCGGTGTGCGCCCCGAAAATGAACCCGGAACGCGACGCACAATACTGGTTCGATCAACCGGGCGCACCAAAACCGAAACTGGCCAACGAGAAGCCGAAGGGCGAGACCGTGAGCTACAACGAACTGCTGAAATCGTGGGCGGATGCGCGTAAGTAAAAGCTGAAATGTGAAAAGCGAACGGCACCGAAAGGTGCCGTTTTTTTTGTTGCCCGATCTACCGTAATCGCTTGCAGGCAAGCTCCCACAGGTTTCAGTGGTGTCCACAAAACTAAAAAACACCCCGACCCTCTGTAGGAGCTGCCGCAGGCTGCGATCTTTTGCTCCTGATCTTCAAAGGCCAAGGCAAAAGATCGCAGCCTGCGGCAGCTCCTACCGGGCATCGATCAATACCAGCTTCATGTTTGAATTTCTTCAAAGGTATCAAGCCTGGCGTCAGGCCCGGGTACACCGCGATTCACTGTGGGAGCTGGCTTGCCAGCGATAGCGGTGTGTCAAAAAAATAAGGATGTGACTGACCCGCCGTCATCGCTGGCAAGCCAGCTCCCACAAGTTTGCGTGTCGTCCAAAAAACTCAAAAACACCCCGATCCCTGTAGGAGCTGCCGCAGGCTGCGATCTTTTGATTCTGATCTTCAAAGGCTAAGGCAAAAGATCGCAGCCTGCGGCAGCTCCTACAGGACACCGGTCAATGCCAGCTTCATGCTTGGTATCAAGCATGGCGTCAGGCCCGGGTACACCGCGATTCACTGTGGGAGCTTGCCTGCAAGCGATAGGGCCATGGGTGTCGCCGCAGGAAAACCGAGGCGGAATACGGTCATGACACCTGGCAAGCTCTTCACCTCCGCTACCCCCTGATGCAGGCTCATGATCGAGCGCACGATCGCCAGCCCCAGCCCGGTGCTGCCCTGCGAGCGCGAACGGGCGCTGTCGACGCGGTAGAAGCGGTCGAACAGGTGCGGCAGGTGTTGCGCCTCGATGCCGGCGCCGGGATTGCTGACCAGCAGTGACGCCTGCGTTGCGCCTTGCTCGATCAGCAAGGTGATGGTTTTGCCGTTCGGGCAATGGCGCAGCGCGTTGGACAGCAGATTCGAAATCGCCCGCTGAATCATCAGCCGATCGCCCAGCACCAATGCGCTGCCAACAACGTTCAAGTGAATCTGCTTGTCCTGCGCCGACAACGAAAACATCTCCGCCACTTTCGCCGCTTCAACCTCCAGCGCCACCGATTCAAACGGCGCCAGCGCCGACGGATGACTGACCTGCGCCAGAAACAGCATGTCGGAAACAATCCGCGCCACGCGCTCCAGCTCCTCGGTACAGGACACCAGCACATCCTTGTATTCTTCGGTCGTACGCTCGCGGGACAAGGTCACCTGCGCCTTGCCCATCAGGTTGTTGATCGGCGTGCGCAGCTCATGGGCGAGATCATCGGAGAACTGCGACAACTGCTGCACCCCGGCATCCAGCCGATGCAGCATGAAGTTGATGCCCTGCGCCAGTTCGCTCAACTCCTGCGGCATGTTCACCACCGACAGCCGATGCTCCAGATCCTGCGTCGAGACCCTCGCCGCCACTTTGCGAAACTCGCGCAGCGGCGCCAGTCCACGCTGCACCGCGCCCCACGCCGTCAGGCCGATGAACACCAGCAACAGCGGCAAGGCAATCAGCGTCGAGCGCAGATAGGCGCTGAGCAAAGCCTGATCATGCGCGTTATCCATCGACAGCAGCACCGGCACGCTGCTGCCGTCCTTGAGCCGAATCAATTTCGACGCGGTAAGGAACTTCGCGCCCTCGTCATCGCTGCTGTCGCTATAGGCCAACTGCTCGGTAGTGCCTCGCACCGCACGCAATTCGGCGCGCGGATCCTTCAGCCCTGAGCCGGATTTGAGCAGCGGCGAACGCAGGTTCGAACGGTCGTAAATCGTCAGCGTCAGGTTGTCATGGCCCATGACCTGATCGAGCAGAATGTGCGGCTTGCCACTGACTTCGTTGGCGTCGACGTACAGCGACAGGCTGTGTTCCACCTGCGCCATCTTCTTTTCCAGGCTGTCGCGCGACAGCGCATTCAGCTCATGGGTCAGGGCGAAATAGGCGAGGATCGCCAGAAACACCACCAACAGCGCGCCGAGAATACTTACCGTCAAACCGAGGCGCATCGACAGGCTGGCGGGCTTCATTCCCGAGCCTCCAGCACGTAGCCGACACCGCGCAGGGTGTGGATCAGCTTGTTGTCGAACGGATCATCGATCTTCGCCCGCAAACGGCGGATCGATACTTCGACCACATTGGTGTCGCAGTCGAAATTCATGTCCCATACCAGCGAGATGATCTGCGTACGGGTCAGCACCTCGCCGGACTGGCGCATCAGCAAATGCAGCAGGGCGAATTCCTTGGTGGTCAGGTCGATGCGCTGCTCGCCACGAAACGCCCGATGCCGGCCCGGATCAAGCTCCAGATCAGCGACTTTCAACACCTGCGGCACTGGAATGTTTTCGCTGCGGCGCATCAAGGTGCGGACCCGCGCCAGCAATTCGGGAAACTCGAACGGCTTGACCAGATAGTCGTCCGCGCCCAGATCCAGACCGCGAATCTTGTCCGCCAGCCGCCCGCGCGCAGTGAGCATCATCACCCGCGTCGAATGGGTGCGGCGCAGTTGTTCCAGCACGCCCCAGCCGTCCAGCTCCGGCAAATTCACGTCGAGAATGATCAGGTCATAGGCCTGCTGTTGCGCCAGATGCAATCCATCGGCACCGGTGGCGGCGTGGTCAACGATATAACCACTTTCGGTCAAACCCTGATGCAAGTATTCGGCAGCTTTAAGCTCGTCCTCGACGACAAGGATTCGCATGATCTATCACCACTTTTATTTGAGGGATATTTAATTAAGGTGGCCGGGAAAGTTATGGTTTTTGTAAGGGATCCGGACGCAGTTCAATCACTGAATGACAAGCACGATAAAGGCTGTAGTGGCTACAGGGTCAATCTCGGAGGCCTTTAAAACGGCCATCCGCGACAGCCTGTCGCAGCCTGGAAGCGTCAGCAGACATCTATTACATTCAGGCCAGTGCTGTTCAGCAGATAACTACCGTGTTTTTGTTTCGATGTATTTCGAAAACTCCATTTGCACTTCGCATCCTAGAACAAAACAACTTTGCTGAACCGTGGATAACGGATTTGTAATGTTCCAGTCACCTTGTCGATAAGTTCAAAACCCTAACGTGGCGGCATCGAAAAATCCTGAATTAAAGGAAGTCCCCCATTGCCCGGTGTAATTGAACTGACGGCGCGATCACGCCTGAACAAAACCGCCAGCGGCCTCTTGTTGCTGGCGTGCAGCAGCCTTGCCAGCGCATCGACCCTGACCCTGGATCAGGCGCTGCAAAGTGCCTTCGCCGGCAACCCCGATCTCGCCGCCGCGCAATGGGAAATCGGCATTGCCGAGGGCGATCGTCAGCAGGCCGGGCTGATCCCCAATCCCGCGGTGTCGTGGGAAGCCGAAGACACCCGACGCGACTCGCGCACCACCACGCTCATGCTCAGCCAGCCGATTGAACTGGGCGGCAAACGCGGCGCGCGCATCGATGTCGCCAGCCGCGCGCAGGACGCCGCCGGCATCGAGCTGGAGCGCAAGCGCAATGCCTTGCGCGCTGATGTGATTCAGGCGTTCAACAGCGCGCAAACCGCGCAGCAACGCTTGCAGCTGTCGCGTCAGTCGCTGCAACTGGCCGAGCACGGTTTGCGTGTTGCTCAGGGGCGCATCGAGGCCGGCAAATCGTCGCCGGTCGAAGGCACGCGGGCGCAAGTGCAGCTCTCGGAAGTGCGCCTGGAGGTGAGCCGCGCCGAGCGCGATCAGGCCAACGCCTATCAACAATTGGCGCAAGTCATGGGCGCGCCGTTGCCGACCTCGACCAACGTCCAGGTCGCCACGCAAAACCTCGCCACGCTGCCGCCGCCCGGCCGTTTGCTCGAGCGTCTGAACCAGACTGCCGAGCTGCGTCTGGCGAAGCTGCAGATCGATCAGCGCGAAGCATCGCTGAGCCTGGAAAAGTCCCAGCGCATTCCCGACCTGACTGTGAGCATCGGCAGCCAGTACAGCGAAACCGAGCGCGAGCGGGTCAACGTGGTCGGGCTGTCGATGCCCATTCCGTTGTTCAACCGCAATCAAGGCAACGTGCTCGCCGCTGCACGCCGCACCGATCAGGCGCGGGATCTGCGCAACGCCACCGAGCTGCGCTTGCGCACCGAAGTCCAGACCAGCCTCGAGCAATGGCAGACCGCCAACGGCGAAGTCAATGCGTTCAACCAGAGCATCCTGCCCGCCGCACAAAGTGCAGTGGACAGCGCCACCCGTGGTTTCGAAATGGGCAAGTTCGGCTTCCTCGACGTACTCGACGCCCAGCGCACCCTGATCGCCGCGCGCAGCCAATACATCCAGGCCGTCAGCGAGGCGACCGACGCCCGCGTGCGCCTCGAACGGATCTACGGTGACCTCAGCGTCAGCCCTTGAATTTCACTGTTCAGACAACTGCGCGATGGCACGGCGCAGAGGAGTTTCCATGGATAAAAAACTGATGGTGGTCGCGGTGGCGACCCTGGCGCTGGGCATTGGCATCGGTTCGATGTGGCCGGTCGCGAGCAATATCGACGCCCACGCCGACGAGGCTTCCGAACACGCGGATCACGCCGAGGAGGGCGCTGCCGCCGAAGGCGAACATGCCGAAGAAGGCCACATCGAATTGAGCGCCGAGCAGATCGCGGCGGCCGGCATTCAACTGGCCGAGGCGCGGGCGCAGAGCATCAGTCTCGGCCTGTCGTTTCCCGGCGAAGTGCGCTTCGATGAGGACCGCACGGCACACGTCGTGCCGCGCGTGCCGGGGGTGGTCGAGTCGGTGGCGGTCAACCTCGGGCAATCCGTGAAGAAGGGGCAGTTGCTGGCCGTGATCGCCAGTCAGCAGATTTCCGATCAGCGCAGCGAACAGGCTGCCGCACAACGGCGTTTGGCCTTGGCGCGCACCACTTACGAGCGCGAGAAAAAGCTCTGGCAGGACAAGATTTCCGCCGAGCAGGATTTCCTCCAGGCCAGGCAGGCGTTGGAAGAGGCGGAAATCGCCATGAACAACGCCCGGCAAAAAATCAGCGTGCTCAGCGGCAGCGTAGTCGCCACCGGCGGCAATCGCTACGAACTGCGCGCGCCATTCGACGGCGTGGTGGTGGAAAAACACCTGACGCCGGGCGAGGTGGTCGATGAGACCACCGCCGCGTTCACCCTTTCGGACTTGTCCCGCGTGTGGGTCACGTTCGGCGTTTCACCCAAGGATCTGACCAAGGTGCAGGTGGGCAAACCTGTGACTGTCAGCGCGCCTGAGTTAAAGGCCGAAGTGACCGGCAGCGTGGCGTACGTCGGCAGCCTGCTCGGCGAACAGACCCGCACCGCGACCGTACGCGTGACCCTGGAAAACCCGCAGGGCTCGTGGCGCCCGGGGCTGTTCGTCACCGCGCGGGTCGCCACTGAGAGCCGCCTGGCCAAAGTCGCCGTGCCGGAAACCGCGATCCAGACCGTCGAGGACAAACCCACGGTGTTCGTGCGTACCGACGACGGCTTCAAGGCGCAGGCGGTGGAGCTGGGCAGCCGCGCCGCCGGCCACGTCGAAGTCACCCAAGGGCTGGAACCGGGCGTGCAAGTCGCCAGCGCCGGCAGCTTCGTCCTCAAGTCGGAGCTGGGCAAAGCCTCGGCCGAGCACAGTCATTAATTCTGGAAGGTCCCCATGTTCGAACGCCTGATCCAGTTTGCCATCGAGCAGCGCATCATTGTGTTGCTCGCCGTTCTGCTCATGGCCGGCCTCGGCATCGCCAGTTATCAAAAGCTGCCGATCGACGCCGTGCCCGACATCACCAATGTCCAGGTGCAGATCAACACCGGCGCCGCCGGGTTCTCGCCGCTGGAAACCGAGCAGCGCATCACTTTCCCGATTGAGACCGCCATGGCCGGTTTGCCGGCGCTGGAGCAGACCCGTTCGCTGTCGCGTTCGGGGCTGTCGCAGGTCACGGTGATCTTCAAGGACGGCACCGACCTGTTCTTTGCTCGCCAACTGGTCAACGAGCGTCTGCAGATCGCCAGGGAGCAATTGCCTGAAGGCGCGGAAGCGGTGATGGGGCCGATCTCCACCGGCCTCGGCGAGATCTTTTTGTGGACGGTCGAGGCGAAGGAGGGGGCGCTCAAGGACGACGGCACAGCCTACACGCCGACCGATCTGCGGGTGATTCAGGACTGGATCATCAAGCCGCAGTTGCGCAACGTACCGGGGGTGGCGGAGATCAATACCATCGGCGGGTTTGCCAAGGAATATCAGATCGCGCCCGACCCGAAACGCCTTGCCGCGTACAAGCTCACCCTCACCGATCTGATCACCGCATTGGAGCGCAACAACGCCAACGTCGGCGCCGGGTACATCGAGCGCAGCGGCGAGCAGTTGCTGATCCGCGCACCGGGGCAAGTGGCGAGCACCGAGGACATCGCCAATATCGTCATGGCCAACGTCGACGGCACGCCGATCCGAGTGAAGAACGTCGCCACGGTGGAAATCGGCCGCGAATTGCGCAGCGGCGCGGCCACCGAAAACGGTCGTGAAGTGGTGCTCGGCACGGTGTTCATGCTGATCGGCGAGAACAGCCGCACGGTCTCGCAAGCGGTCGCCAGCAAGCTCGAACAGATCAACAAATCCCTGCCGCCAGACGTGATCGCCGTGCCGGTGTACGACCGTACGCACCTGGTCGACAAAGCCATCGCCACGGTGAAAAAGAACCTGATCGAAGGCGCGATTCTGGTGATCGCGATTCTGTTCCTGTTCCTCGGCAACATCCGCGCCGCGCTGATCACGGCGATGGTGATTCCGCTGTCGATGCTGTTCACCTTCACCGGCATGTTCAGCAACAAGGTCAGCGCCAACCTGATGAGCCTCGGCGCGCTGGACTTCGGCATCATCGTCGACGGTGCGGTGGTGATCGTCGAGAACACCCTGCGCCGGTTGGCTCACGCGCAGCAGCATCACGGCCGCTTGCTGAGCCGTGCCGAGCGTTTCAAGGAAGTCTTCGCCGCGGCGAAAGAGGCGCGCCGACCGCTGATTTTCGGCCAGTTGATCATCATGGTGGTGTACCTGCCGATCTTCGCGTTGAGCGGTGTTGAAGGGAAAATGTTCCACCCGATGGCGTTCACCGTGGTCATCGCTTTGCTCGGTGCGATGCTGCTGTCGGTGACCTTCGTCCCGGCGGCGATTGCGCTGTTCGTCACCGGCAAGGTCAAGGAAGAAGAGGGCGCGGTGATGCGCGGTGCGCGTCGGGTGTATGCACCGGCGCTGGCGTGGGTCATGGCCCATCGCACGGTTGCGGTAGGCGCGGCGCTGGCTGTGATCCTATTCAGTGGCGTGCTCACCAGCCGCATGGGCAGCGAGTTTGTGCCGAGCCTCAGCGAGGGTGATTTCGCCCTGCAAGCACTGCGCGTGCCGGGCACCAGCCTGACGCAATCGGTGGACATGCAGCAGCGCCTGGAGACCCTGATACTCAACAAAGTGCCAGAGGTTGAACGGGTGTTCGCTCGCACCGGCACGGCGGAAATCGCCTCCGATCCGATGCCGCCGAACATCTCCGACAGCTACGTGATGCTTAAGCCGAAGGATCAATGGCCGGACCCGAACAAGTCCCGCGAAACCCTGATGGCCGAGCTGCAAGCCGCTGCCGCGACGCTGCCGGGCAGCAACTATGAACTGTCGCAGCCGATCCAGTTGCGCTTCAACGAACTGATCTCCGGTGTGCGCAGTGATGTCGCGGTCAAGGTGTTTGGCGATGACATGGACGTGCTCAACGCCACGGCGGCGAAGATCGCGGCGGCGATGCAGAAGGTCAACGGCGCCTCTGAAGTGAAGGTCGAGCAGACCACCGGGCTGCCGGTGCTGACCATCAATATCGACCGCGACAAGGCGGCGCGTTACGGGCTCAACGTTGGAGATGTGCAGGACACCATCGCCGTCGCAGTGGGGGGACGGCAGGCTGGCACTTTGTACGAGGGTGATCGGCGCTTCGACATGGTGGTGCGCTTGTCCGATGCCATGCGCAAGGATATCGACGGTTTGTCGGCGTTGCTGATTCCGGTGCCGGCGCTGAGTGGCGCGGCGAACCAGATCGGGTTTATCGCACTGAAGGACGTCGCCAGCCTCGATCTGGTGCTCGGGCCGAACCAGGTCAGCCGCGAGAACGGCAAGCGCCTGGTGATTGTCAGCGCCAACGTGCGCGGGCGCGATATCGGCTCGTTCGTCAGCGAGGCCGGTGCGCTGATCGAGCGCGAGGTGCACGTGCCAGCCGGTTACTGGACCAGTTGGGGCGGGCAGTTCGAGCAACTGCAATCGGCGGCCAAGCGCTTGCAGATCGTGGTGCCGGTGGCGTTGCTGCTGGTGTTCGGCTTGTTGTTCATGATGTTCAACAATCTGAAGGATGGGCTGCTGGTGTTTACCGGGATTCCGTTTGCGCTGACCGGTGGGGTGATGGCGCTGTGGCTGCGGGATATTCCGTTGTCGATTTCGGCGGGCGTGGGCTTCATCGCGTTATCAGGCGTGGCGGTGCTCAACGGACTGGTAATGATCGCGTTCATTCGTAATTTGCGTGAGGAGGGACGGTCGCTGGCGGAGGCGATCAACGTCGGCGCGCTGACGCGCTTGCGGCCAGTGTTGATGACGGCGTTGGTGGCGTCGCTGGGGTTTATTCCGATGGCGCTGGCGACGGGCACCGGCGCCGAAGTGCAGCGGCCGCTGGCGACGGTGGTGATTGGCGGGATTCTGTCCTCGACGATTCTTACATTGCTGATCTTGCCGGCGCTGTACCAGATCGCCCATCGCCGGGATGAGGACGTCACACCTAGCCGATAGAACAACCCCAAACCCTGTGGCGAGGGAGCTTGCTCCCGCTGGACTGCGCAGCAGGCCGCGCTTTTTCTCAAGAAGAGCGAGGGCCGCTGCGCGCCCCAGCGGGAGCAAGCTCCCTCGCCACAAGGTATTTCTCGGGCCTGACATCGTTGCTGATCTTGCCCGCGCTGTACCAGATCGCCCATCGCCGGGATGAGGACACTGCACCTAGCCGATAGAACAACCCCAAACCCTGTGGCGAGGGAGCTTGCTCCCGCTGGACTGCGCAGCAGGCCGCGCTTTTTCAAAGGAAGAGCGAGGGCCGCTGCGCGCCCCAGCGGGAGCAAGCTCCCTCGCCACAAGGTATTTCTCGGGCCTGACATGACGTTGCTGATCTTGCCCGCGCTGTACCAGATCGCCCATCGCCGGGATGAGGACATCACACCTATCCAATAGAACAACCCCGAACCCTGTGGCGAGGGAGCTTGCTCCCGCTGGACTGCGCAGCAGGCCGCGCTTTTTCAAAGGAAGAGCGAGGGCCGCTGCGCGCCCCAGCGGGAGCAAGCTCCCTCGCCACAAGGTATTTCTCGGGCCTGACATGACGTTGCTGATCTTGCCCGCGCTGTACCAGATCGCCCATCGCCGGGATGAGGACATCACACCTATCCAATAGAACAACCCCAAACCCTGTGGCGAGGGAGCTT
Organism: Pseudomonas sp. HOU2; assembly: GCF_040729435.1. Lineage (NCBI taxonomy): Bacteria > Pseudomonadati > Pseudomonadota > Gammaproteobacteria > Pseudomonadales > Pseudomonadaceae > Pseudomonas > Pseudomonas sp. HOU2. The sequence goes on from NZ_CP160398.1 coordinate 5,665,294, forward strand.
GCTCCCGCTGGACTGCGCAGCAGGCCGCGCTTTTTCAAAGGAAGAGCGAGGGCCGCTGCGCGCCCCAGCGGGAGCAAGCTCCCTCGCCACAAGGTATTTCTCAGGCCTGAGATTTTCTGTGTGGCTGCCGTACTTGCCACATTACGAATCTGTAATTCCCTCGCCACCGTCACGAAAGGTGCGCCTTGTTACCTTGATCCCGTCAGTTACTTAATGAGGAATCAACCATGAAATTCGCCCGACTGAGTGCCTTTGCAACTGCTCTGATGCTGTCGTCCCTGGCCATGGCCGAAGGCGGTGGTGACCGCACGTTCGACCGGATGATGAGCGCCAATGATCGCGCCGTGGAGCTGTTCGTGGCCAAGGAAAAAGCCGCTGCCAACCCGGTGGTGGTCAATGAAAAGAAAGCGCAGAAAACCCAGGATCTTTAACGCTGCTTGAACCTGAAACAAGCCCGTCATCACGCATCGGTGCCGGGCTTTTTTTGAGTCTGGACGGGAAGGAGATGGAGATGAAAATGCTTAAGTCGATAGTGTTCGCTGGCGTCATGGCGCTGTCCGTGAATGCACTGGCCGAGGGCGGCGGTGATCGCACCTTCGAGCGTGCGTTCAGTGCCAACGCCAAAGCCATGGAGCAATACGCGGCTGAACTCGGCAAAGCGGCGCCGGTGGTGAAGGAATACGAATACGGAATGAAGCTGGATGTGGTGAAAATCGTCAGCGTGGTGAAGCCGCAGCCAGCGTGCTCGGTGGTGCCTACGGCCATGACCTACGAAGATTCGCGAGGGCAGCTCAATACGCTCAAGTACAGTGTGGCGGGTGTGTGCCGCAATAGCGGTGGCTGACTAGCGCCTGTTGCCTGCAGGCGCTGTCGCAGGAGTGGTGCATCGGATAGCGGGTTACTGTGCACCAAACATCGCCGTCCAGTAGATCCCGGCGCTGCTTTTCGGATCGGTCGCGTAGGCGGCGCCAAGTTCCTTGTATTGCGGGTTCATCAGGTTGGCGCAGTGGCCGGGACTGGCGAGCCAGCCGTCGACGACCTTGCGCACGGTGTCTTGCCCGGCGGCGATGTTTTCGCCGACCAGTTGCCCGCCGTAGCCGGCCAGTTCGGCGCGGTCACCGGGTGTGCGGCCGTCGCGGTCCTTGTGGTCGAAGTAGTTGTTGTTGGCCATGTCGCGGCTGTGATCCTGGGCGATTGTGCCCAGGCTGGCGTTCCAGGCCAGTGGCCCGGCAGCGGCAAAGGCCTGGCCGCCGCACTGACGCGGCTGGGCGCGGGCGGCGTTGAGTTGTTCGAGCAACTTCTGACCTTCGCTCTGCGCATCGCCCAGCTTCGCCGACAGCAAAGGTCGCGCCAGCACAATGCGCCAGTCACGATCGGCGCGGCTGACGCCGACATCGACAAACTGCGGATCCAGCACCACCTGACAGAAACTTTCCTGAATCGCCTTCATCGCCGACGCCGCATCCCGTGGGCCGTTAAGGGTGATCGCCTGCACGTTGACCATCGGGTAGCTGGCGCTGGCCATGGCCTGTTGCAGATCGACCGCACCGCTGGCCGGCAGTCTCAGCCGTGGGTCAGCCGACAGCGGTGGCAATTCACTGGACGCCTGGCTGCCGCAACGCTGCGGTTGGCTACGGTAGGCGTTGATCGACTCGATCAGTTGCGACTCGTCGGCAGCCATGGCCGAGGCGGCCACGGCCAACCCCACGGACAGCGCGGCAAGACGCAAAACGGATGGCATGAAGCGCATGGAAATCTCCCTTGAGCTGAGTGCGTTCATGATGCGCGAAATGGCCCGGGGGAGTGCAATGTCTTTTTCTTCACCGAGCGGATTTTTCTGCGGAACGTTGCGCCGGTATTTGCCGTCTACACTCTCCGAAGACCCCGGGAGCCGGGCGTCTCCCCGACGAAACACCTTGCCCGGAACGGGCGCTGCCGGAAGAACTGACATGGGATTGAAATGGTTGGCTGGCTGTTTCGCATTAACCCTGATGGCCGGTGTTGTAAGCGCCACTGAACAGGCGCCGATCAAGGCCAAGGCCGAAGAGAAAGCCCAGGTGCTGGAAGAAAAAGCCGCCGACAAAGTCAGCGCGGCGCCGGCGCCCAAATCCGAAGCGATCACCCCCACTGAAGTGCAAGCGGTTGACCCCGCCGGCACTGCGCCGCTGGACGATCCGATCACCTGCCTGGCGCGCAGTATCTACTGGGAAGCCAAGGGTCGCGACACTGCGGAAATGGAGGCGGTGGCCAATGTGGTGATGAATCGCCTGGGGCACGATGGCTTTCCCGGCACGGTGTGCGAAGTGGTCAAGCAGGGTTCGGAAACCAAGAGCTGCCAGTTTTCCTGGTGGTGCGATGGCAAGGCCGATCAGGTCAAGGAAGACGCCGAATACACCCTGGCCAAGGACATCGCCGGCAAGGCACTCAACCGCCAGTTGCCGGATCGCACCCATGGCGCACTGTACTTCCATGATCGCCAGGTTCATCCGAGCTGGGCCAAGGAGTACAAAAAGACCGCCGCGGTCGGCAAATTCCTGTTCTATAAACCGGCCGGCGGCGATGCGCGCTAGAGGCAGACTTCCCGCACACAGTTGCGCAGCCAGCGGTGCGCCGGGTCGGCGTCCACGCGCGGGTGCCAGAGCATCGACACGCTGATCGGCGGCATCCTGAAGGGCAGGGCGAAGCTGTGCAGGCCCATGCGCAGCTTGCTGGTGTGACGCTCCGGAACCGTGGCGATCAGGTCCGATTCGCGGACCAGCGTCAACGCCGCCGAAAAGCCGCCGAATGAAGTGACGATATCTCGCGTCAGCCCCGTGGCGAGCAACGCTTCGTCGACCGGGCCACTGCTGCGCCCGCGCCGTGAGATGAGAATGTGCTGGCCGCCGGCAAAACGTTTGCTGCTGATCTTGCCCGAGCTCAACGGATGGCCTTCGCGCACCACACCGATCCAGTGATCCTCAAACAGAATGCGGCTGTGCAGCGTCGGGTCGGTGCTGTCGTCGACCACGCCGGTCTCCAGATCGACCCGGCCTTCGCGCAGCGGCGTGCTGTCCTTGTCGGCTTTCTGCACAAAGCGCAGGCGCACGCCGGGTGCTTCTTCAGCGATGCGCGCGAGCAGCGCGGCGGCGAAGGTTTCGACAAAACCGTCGGTGTTGCGCAGGGTGAAGGTGCGTTGCAACTGGCCGGGATCGAGCACTTCGGCGGGGCGCAACAGCGCTTCGGCTTCCTGCACCAGAGCGCTGACCCGTTCGCGCAATTCCAGCGCTCGCGGGGTCGGCACCAGACCGCGGCCGGCGCGTACCAGCAACGGATCGCCGGTGGTTTCGCGCAGACGGGCCAGGGCGCGGCTCATCGCTGACGGGCTCAGCCGCAGAATGTGCGCGGCGCGGGCGACGCTGCCTTCGCGCAACAACACGTCGAGGGTGATCAACAGGTTCAGATCCGGTGTGCTCATGACATGGCGTTCCATGCAGGTATCAAGTGCAAAGCATGCGTCTTGCGCCTTGCCTTGTCGAGACTCAGGCTATGCCGTCTGACCTTTGCACCAGGAGCGCCCGATGCCCGGATCCCCCTTGCCCCCTCAAGCCCGCTGGGCGCTGACCAGTCTGGCCCTGTCGATGCTGATGCCGTCGCTGGACACCAGCATCGCCAACGCCGGGTTGCCGACGCTGGCTACTGCGTTCGAGGCGACGTTTCAACAGGTGCAGTGGATCGTGCTGGCGTACCTGCTGGCGGTCACCACGTTGATTGTCAGTGTCGGGCGCCTGGGCGATGTGTTCGGGCGGCGGCGCCTGCTGCTGATCGGCATTGGCATTTTTACCAGTGCATCGCTGTGTTGCGCACTGGCTCCGGGATTGGGCTGGTTGATCGGCGCACGGGCCGTGCAAGGCCTTGGCGCGGCGATCATGTTCGCCTTGACGGTGGCGCTGGTGGCGGATGCGGTGCCCAAGGCGCGGGCGGGCAGTGCGATGGGCTTGCTGGCAACCATGTCGGCCACCGGCACCAGCCTCGGGCCATCGCTGGGTGGTCTGCTGATCGCGCATGTCGGCTGGCCGTCGATCTTTGTCCTCAACGTGCCGTTGGGCCTGCTCAATGCGTGGCTGGTTTATCGCTATCTGCCGGCGGATCGGCCAGCGAAGTCGAGGGTCGCGTTTGATTACCTCGGCAGCGCAGTGTTGGTGATGACGCTGGCGGCCTACGCGCTGGCGATGACGGTTGATGGATTTACCCTGATATTGTTGCTGGTCAGCCTGTGCGGCGCAGGGGTGTTTATCGCGGTCGAGATGAACGCCAGGGCGCCGCTGATTCGTCTGTCATTGTTCGCCGACGCGCGTCTGAGCAGCAGCCTGGCGCTGACGTTGCTGGTGACGACGGTGATGATGACCACGCTGGTGGTCGGGCCGTTTTACCTGAGTCGGGGGTTGGGACTGGGCAGCACCGTGGTCGGTCTGGCGTTGTCGGTCGGCCCGCTGCTGGCGGCATGCGGCGGGGTGCCGGCCGGGCGTCTGGTGGACCGCTTCGGCGCACAGCGGGTGGTGCCGGCGGCGTTGTTCGGGTTGGCCGGTGGATGCAGTTTGTTGGCGCTGTTGCCGATGAGTTTCGGTCTGCCGGCGTATCTGCTGCCGATGGCTGTGGTTGCCAGCAGTTACGCGTTGTTCCAGGCGGCGAACAATACCGGGTTGATGGCGACGGTCAGTCAGGATCAGCGCGGCGTGGTATCGGCCTTGCTCGGGCTGGCGCGCAATCTCGGGCTGATCACCGGCGCGGCGGTCATGGGCGCAGTGTTTGCCTTCGCTACGGGCGACCCGACGCAAGCCCCGGCCGAAGTCATCGGCAGTGGCTTGCACAGTACGTTCGGGGTTGCGGCGGCGCTGATGGTCATGGCCCTGATCGTCAGCCGAACCCGGATCACCCGTGGAAGCGGCCAGCCCGGCCAAAGCGCTGCTGACGGAAACAAATCCCTGTAGGAGCTGCGGCACGCTGCGATCTTTTGATCTTGCCATTGAAAAGCAACGTCAAAAGATCGCAGCGTGCCGCAGCTCCTACAGGATTCTCAGCTGGCGTGAGTGCTCAAGATACTCGCCACCTGCTGTGGCTGGCAGTTGAGGTACGGCGAGGATTTCAGCCAGCGCTGGTCCGGGTACCAGGAGAACATGAACTGGCCGTCCTTGAGTTTGTCGATCACCTGCCTTGCCACTTGCGGGCGCACCGCCGGGCAACCCTGGCTGCGACCGATGCGGCCCTGACGCTTGCTCCACAACGGATTCACGTAGTCGGCGGCGTGGATCACGATGGCGCGGTCGCGGGCCAGGTCATTGAAGCCCGGCTCCAGACCGTCCATGCGCAGCGAATAACCGTGCGTGCCCTTGTAGCTTTCCTGGGTGCGGAACAGACCGAGGCTGGACTGGTAACTGCCTTCGCGATTGGAAAACTGGGTGGCGAAGTTTTCCCCGGAATTCGAACCATGGGCGACCAGATCGCGCAGCACCAGTTTCTGTCTGCTCAAGTCGAAGATCCACAGCCGGCGGGCGGTGGAGGGTTGCGAATAATCAATGATCGCCAGGTGGCGTGAGGGTCTCGCGCCATTGTTGACCGCGCATTGCATGGCGCTCAAGGCACCTTTCAGCGCTTGGGGATTGAGTTCCGGCGCGGCGTGGGCGAGGCTGGTGAAGAGAACCGGCGATGGCTTGCCGGCGGCGAAAGCTGGGCTGCTCACGACGACGAGGGTCGCGCTGGTCAGCAGAAGTCGGCGCAAAAACGTCAACATTTATAAAGTGTCCTCACTTGCTACTTATTTGGCACTTTGGCTCCTGACTCCCAGTCATACCCGACAGACCCCGGTTTCGAGCCTGACTGTTCAGCGCACCTGATGTAAGGTTGCCGTCAATGAGACGGCCACGGATTGGAGTAAAGCAGTTGTTCAAAAAGTACGCATGCTACTTGAGCATTTGTCTGCTCGCTGCGCCGTTTGTCGCTTGCGCCGATGAGCCGTTGCCACCGTTGCAGACCCTGCCGACGCCGCCGGCGGAGATGCCGGTCGAACCGCAAAGTCCGTTGCAAGCGGTGCTGATCGGTTTGCCCCAGGCGTGCCCGGCGATTGCCGCGCACTTGAGCGGCGCCGCGCTGACGCAATTGCAGGCGTTTTATCAGCAGCAGGACTGGCTGCCGGTGTGGGCCAGCGAGTCCGGGCGTTTGCCGGCCTTGCGCGCGCAGTTGCAGCTGTTGGCCGATGATGGCCTCAATCCCAAGCGCTACCCGGTGGCGGCCAATCCGCCGCAGGACGGCGAGTTGTGCGCCGATATCGACATTACTCGCTACTACCTGCAAGCCCTGCAGGACCTGCATTACGGTCGTCTGCTGCAATCGCATTTCGAGCCGCTGTGGCATTCCGATGACACCCCGCGTGATCGCCAGGCGGAATTGCTGGCGATCGCTGTACCCGGTCTGCACGACATCAAGACCGCGTTCGATCTGGCGCGTCCGCGTCTGGCGCAGTACCAAAGCCTGCGCCACCTCTACGCCAGCCAGCGGCTGCAAGCCTTGCCGCACTGGCAGTCGGTGGGCAACGGCCCGTTGCTGCGCCCGGCGATGGAAGACAAACGCGTGCCGGAACTGGCCCAGCGCCTGTACAACGAGGGCTATCTGACCCACGCCATCGGCACGCCCGGCAATGCCTATGAGGGTGTGCTGGTGGAAGCGGTGAAGAGCTTCCAGGCCAACCATTCGTTGCAGGCCGACGGAGTTGTCGGGCCGGGGACGATCGCCGAACTCAACATCAGCCCGCTGACGCGCCGCGAACAATTGCGCGTCAATCTCGAACGCTTCCGCTGGCTGGCCCAGGACATGGAGCCCGACGGTTTGCTGGTCAACGTCGCCGCCGCCGAGCTGACCCTGTATCAAGGAGGCAGACCGGTCTGGCAGACCCGCACCCAGGTCGGTCGCGCCGAACGGCAGACCCCGCTGCTGAAATCCCGGGTCACCCGTCTGACGCTGAACCCGACCTGGACCGTGCCGCCGACCATCTGGAAAGAAGACAAGCTGCCGGCAATCCGCAAGGATCAGACCTTCCTCAGCCGGCAGAATCTGCAGGTGCTCGACGCCCATGGCCAGCCGTTGGCCGCAGCGGATATCGACTGGGACAACCCCGGCAACATCATGCTGCGCCAGGACGCCGGGCCGCGAAATCCGCTGGGGCAACTGGTGATCCGCTTTCCCAACCCGTTCGCCGTGTACCTGCACGACACGCCGAGCAAGGCGCTGTTTGACAAAGGCCCGCGCGCGTTCAGCTCCGGCTGCGTGCGGGTCGAGCACCCGATGCAACTGCGTGACCTGCTGCTGACCCCGGCGGAACGTACGCGCACCGATACTTTGCTCGCTACCGGCAGCACCCACGAATTCCGCCTGTCGGCGCCGGTGCCGATCCTGATGACCTACTGGACGGCGCAGGTCGGCAAGGATGGGCAGGTGCGTTATGCGCCGGATATCTACAGCCGCGACAGCGCACTGCTCGCCGGCCTCGACGGCGCCCACTGACCGACACCCTGTAGGAGCTGCCGCAGGCTGCGATCTTTTGATCTTGCCTTTCAAAATCAAGGTCAAAAGATCGCAGCCTGCGGCAGCTCCTACAAGGGTTTGTGTGATTCCGGTGGCTTGCGCAGCGTCTAGCCCCAGTGTCCCCGCAATCCCATGGGGCGAGACTTCGGAACCCGGCATGCAAGCGCTGTTGAACGAGATTCTTGACGCTGTCCGGCCCCTGATCGGGCAGGGCAAAGTGGCTGATTACATTCCCGCCCTCGGCACCGTGCCGGCCAATCAACTGGGCATCGCCGTGTATGGCAACGACGGCGAAATGTATTGCGCCGGCGACGCCGAGACGCCGTTCTCGGTGCAGAGTATTTCCAAGGTGTTCAGCCTGGTGCAGGCGATCGAGCATTCCGGTGAGGCGATCTGGGAGCGCCTGGGGCACGAGCCGTCCGGCCAGCCGTTCAACTCGCTGGTGCAACTGGAGTTCGAACGCGGTCGCCCGCGCAATCCGTTCATCAACGCCGGGGCGCTGGTGATCTGCGACATCAATCAATCGCGTTTCGCCGCGCCGGCCCTGTCGATGCGCGACTTCGTGCGGCGCCTGTCGGGCAATCCGCAGGTGATCGTCGACGGCAAGGTCGCCGAATCCGAGTACCAGCATCGCGCCCGCAACGCGGCCATGGCGTACCTGATGCAATCGTTCGGCAACTTCCATAACGACGTCGAAGCGGTGCTGCGCAGCTACTTCAGCCACTGCGCATTACGCATGAACTGCATCGATCTGGCCCGGGCGTTCTGCTTCCTTGCCAACGACGGTTTCTGCAAACACAGCGGCGAACAGATCCTCACTCGGCGGCAGACCCAGCAGGTCAACTCGATCATGGCCACCAGCGGCCTGTACGACGAGGCCGGCAACTTCGCCTATCGCGTCGGCCTGCCGGGCAAGAGCGGGGTCGGCGGCGGGATCGTCGCGGTGGTGCCGGGGCAGTTCACGGTGTGCGTGTGGTCGCCGGAACTGAATGCTGCCGGCAACTCGCTGGCGGGGATGGCGGCGCTGGAGATGCTCAGTTCGCGGATTGGCTGGTCGGTGTTCTGACCCAATCTTCCAAACACTGCCAAACCCTGTGGGAGCTGGCTTGCCAGCGATAGCGGTGGTTCAGCAACATCAATGCTGGGCTCGCCGGCCTTGTCGCTGGCAAGCCAGCTCCCACAGGTTTGATGGTGTTTGTAGAAGGTGTGTTTCAGCGCAGAATCCGCTACATTTTCCGGCCGCCCCTCCTATGGTGAATCCGCTTCATGTCTCTTGCGCTCGAACGTCTAGTCGCTGGCACGCCGATCCCTTTCGCTGGTAACCGCGTGACCGTGGTCAGCCCCGAACTGGCGGCGCGGTTTCAGCCCGGTGACCACCTGCTGGTCGAGCAGGTGAGTGGCGAGCTGTTGCTGATTCCGGTGGTCGATCAACAAGCGGCTGCGGTGGCAATCGAGCGTGCGCAAGCGGCGTTCAGCGCGCTTTCGGCGGTGTCCGACGAGGCCATCAGCCACTTCTTCGATCTGTTCGCGCAACGCCTGGAAACCCCGGAGTGCTGGACCTTGATCGAAGCGGCGAACCTGGCCGACATCGAGCGCGCCAAGGCCCGTGGCCGCTCCACCACCCGGCTGCTCGCCGACGAGCGCATGCGCCGCGACATGATCGCCGGTCTGCGCGCCTGGCGTGATGCGCCGGCCACGCGCGGCAAGGTCATCAGCAGCGTCGAGCACGATGGCTGGAAGGTCGAGCAAGTGGTGTCGCCGCTGGGTATTGTGGCGTTCGTGTTTGAGGGGCGGCCGAACGTGTTCGCCGATGCCGCCGGTGTACTGCGCACCGGCAACACCGCGGTGCTGCGCATCGGCAGCGATGCATTGGGCACCGCGCAAGCGATCGTCACTCACGCGCTGAACCCGGCGCTGGCCGATGCCGGTCTGCCGGCGGGCGCGGTGTCGCTGGTGGAAAGCGTCAATCACGCTGCGGGTTGGGCGATGTTCGCCGACCGGCGTCTATCGCTGGCGGTGGCCCGGGGTTCGGGCCGTGCGGTCAGCCAGTTGGGCAGCATCGCCCAGCAGGCGGGCACGGCGGTCAGCCTGCATGGCACTGGTGGCGCGTGGCTGATTGCCGATCGTCACGCCGATGCCACACGTTTTGCCGCCGTGGTGCGTAATTCGCTGGATCGCAAAGTCTGCAACACCCTGAACGTCTGCCTGATTCAACGTGATCGTGCCGCCGAACTGGTGCCGCTGTTCCTCGATGCACTGCAGCAGGCGGGCAGCGCACGCGGGCAGGGCTGCAAATTGCACATCGTCGCCGGCAGCGAAAGCTGCCTGCCGGCCGAGTGGCAGAACGCAACGGTCGAGGTCTATCGCGCCGAGGGTTATCAGACCGAAGCCCTGGCTGAAGCGCTGGCGGAGTCCGAATTGGGCCGCGAGTGGGAATGGGAAGAAACCCCGGAAGTCAGCCTGATGATCGTCGACGATCTGGATCAGGCGATCGCGCTGTTCAACCGCTACAGCCCGCAGTTCACGGTGTCGTTGATCAGCGAGGATGCTGCTGTTCAGCAACGCTTTTACAACGCGGTGAACGCACCGTTTGTGGGTAACGGGATTACCCGTTGGGTCGATGGCCAGTACGCGTTGAACAAGCCGGAACTGGGGCTTTCGAACTGGGAGAGCGGGCGCCTGTTTGCGCGCAGTGCGATTCTTTCGGGGGATGGGGTGTTTACGGTGCGTAGTCGCATGACCCAGATCGACCTCAGCGTAAAACGCTGATCTGAACACCAAACCTGTGGCGAGGGAGCTTGCTCCCGCTGGTCTGCGCAGCGGACCCAAAAAGCGAGGACCGCTGCGCGCCCCAGCGGGAGCAAGCTCCCTCGCCACAGGGTTGCACTGTTCTCCTTCAGGCGGCTGCGCTGGCGTTTGCCTGAATGGCACACGTCGCCGGTTGCTCAGCCAGTGGCACAAACGTACGGCGGTCCGCCGCCAGCGCGTCGATCGAGCCGGTCTCGATGTCATACACCCAGCCATGCAGGTTCAGCAGGTCTTTCTCCTGCGCCAGGCGCACGCTCGGGTGGGTCTGAATATTCGCCAGTTGCGCGATCACGTTTTCCCGCACCATCGAACTCAATTTCGCCGCGTCACTGGCATGCGGCCGCGCCTCGTTCACCACTTTCGCCGACTCGGCATGTTGCAACCAGCCGCTGACGGCGGGCAGGTGATCCATGCATTTGCATTGGGCAATCGCGGTCATCGCGCCGCAATCGGAGTGCCCGCAGATCACGATGTCAGTCACCCCAAGCACCGCCACCGCATATTCCACCGTTGCTGACACCCCGCCCGGATGCGGGCTGTAGGACGGCACGATATTGCCCGCGTTGCGGATCACGAATAGCTCGCCGGGTTCTTGCTGGGTCAGCAGTTCCGGCACCACACGGCTGTCGGAACAGGTGATGAACAGGGTTCCGGGTTGCTGGGTGGTTGCCAGGTGTTTGAACAGTTCGGTGCGTTGCGGGAAGGCTTCGTTCTGGAACTTCAGGAAACCGTCGATCAGGGCTTTCATGGGCGTGTCCTCATTGAGCAAGTGAGCGGTTGGCCCGCACGCGAGGTGCGGGCCGCGCGGATCAGAACGGACGCAGTGGCAGGAACTTGCCGTCGAGGGTGACCACGGCGCGGGAGCCGCCTTCAGGGTCTTCGACTTTCTTGATGTCGAGCTTGAAGTTGATGGCGCTGATGATGCCGTCGCCGAACTGCTCGTGGACCAGGGCTTTGAGGGTGGTGCCGTAGATCTGGATCATTTCGTGGAAGCGGTAGATGGTCGGATCGGTCGGTACGCCGCTGAGGCTGCCGCGCAGCGGGATGATCTGCAGAGCGGCACCGGCGTCGGCGTCCAGTTCGAGTTTGTCGCCGACCACTTGCGCAGCGTCTTGCGGCAACGGGTGCTGGCCGAGCAGGGCAGCGGTGACGTAGGCCAGGCTCAGGCCAGTGCCATCGGCCAGATCCTGCCATGACAGATTCTTGCGGGCCTTGATGTCGAGGATGCGGGTGGTCAGGGCCAGGCTGGCATCGTTGTAGGCGTGGGACTGTTGCATGGTGTCACTCCTTTCAAGGTTGGCTTGCGGTGTGGGAGCCATCTTCTGCCGATTGATCCATAGCGTCCAAGACCGATATACAATGCCTCGCATAAGTCCTGCCTATAGATGGTGAGCCCCATGCTGCTGCGACATTTGCGATATCTGCTGGCCGTGGCCGATCACGGCGGATTCACCCGGGCGGCGGAGGCGTTGCATGTGTCGCAGCCGACCCTTTCGCAACAGATCCGCCAACTGGAAGAAAGCCTCGGGGTGAATCTGTTTGATCGCACTTCACGCACCGTTAGAGCCACCGATGCCGGCGAGGCCTACATCGAATGCGCACGGCGCGTGCTGTTGGAGCTGGAGGCAGGCAAGCGCGCGTTGCATGACGTGAAGGACCTGTCCCGTGGCAGCCTGCGCCTGGCTATGACCCCGACGTTCATGGCGTATCTGGTCGGGCCGTTGGTGCGTGACTTTACGGCGCGCTATCCGGGTATTCATCTGCAGATTTTCGAGTTGTCGATGGACGATATCGAAGCGGGGCTGGCTGACGATTCGCTGGATGTTGCGATTGCCTTTACGCCGGTGCGCAACCCGGACATCGAATGCATTCCGGCGTTTACCGAAACCCTGGGGATCATGGTCGGGCGGGAGCATCCGTTGTACGAAAGCACTTCGGTGCTGAAGGCGAGTGACCTTGCGCACCTGGATTTCGCCTTGTTGGCGCCGGACTTCATCACCCGGTTATCGATTGATGAGTATTTTCGTCAGCAGGGGATCACGCCGCAGGTGCGGATCGAAGTGAACTCGGTGAGTACGTTGCTGGAAGTGGTGCGGTATTCGCCGATGGCGACGATGTTGCCCGAAGCGATTGCCAGCGAAGACCGGGCGTTGCGTCGCTTGAGCGTCGAGAACGAAGCGCCGCAGCGTGGGGCGGCGTTGTTGCGGCGGCGCAATAATTATCACAGTGCGGCGGCGGTGGCGTTCATGAATCTGGTACTGCAAAGCCATTGACATCTCACTGTAGGAGCTGCCGAAGGCTGCGATCTTTTGATCTTGATCTTGATCTTAAAAAACAAGATCAAAAGATCGCAGCCTTCGGCAGCTCCTACACGGAGTTTTAGGGAGCAATAAAAAGGGCCTGCTCCTTATAGGAAGCAGGCCCTTTTATTTATTGAAGTTGTAAATCAGTAGAACCGGTCAATCACCCGAACTTCGTTCTTGTTCTGCATCGAATCCCACGCCTGTTTCAGCGTCTGCAGGACATTGCTGATGAAGTCCTTGTCGGCCGCAGCTTTCTTGCCGACATAACCGTGGCCGCGGCGGTACATCTTCAGGCGGGCCAGCAGGTTCTGGTGGCTGCGGTCGAATTCTTCTTCACCAGCGTGGGGCGACAGGCAGTCGATTTGCACCTGACCCGACTTGCTGATCCAGAGAATGTGGCTGTCGTGGCTGTCTTTTTGCGCAGCGAACATACGAGCCAGTTCTTCGATAGTAGGTTGATTGTTCAGATTCATGATGTTTGCCCCTTGACCAGTCTGGTGATCTTTCAAAGTTGATTCGCTAATACAGGTAGCCCATCGGTTAGTTGATCCCTGGCACCGAAACCAGGACGTCAGCGGTCGCCCGTGTGAAGTACGGGGTCATGCGTCTGTTGCATGTAGTCGTGTTGAATAACTGCTACGCAATAGCGTCACAACGAGGAGAAGCAGCGAAAACCGGGAGGCTCCTTGACGACGTTTTCAGGGTCGACCACAAGCGTCTTGAGAATTTTCGCCAGCGCTTCTCGTCCTTGTACTGGACGTTCAGGCCAGGTCAGCTTCTTCAATCTGCCTTGTGGGCAGCGTGTATCCGGAAAAAACAACTCGGCGGTCAGACGAGTTTGCTCAAGCGTGTTACCGATGTTCCCGATCGGGGAACGTCTTCATCATGCAAAAGCAAAACGGTGCCGTCAACGGTTTTGTAGTGATTATTTTTGTTCACTACATATTGTCGGACAAAGCGTTTTTGGAATGAGAAAGTTCCGTTCAGGCAACGGAAGCGGGGGCGCGCAGGACGTAGAAGGTGCAGGGGTAACCGTCCACGGTGCGCTGCTGGCGGGTGACTGCGCCGCCAGTCAATTCGGGGATCAACCTGGCCCAGAAGCGCTGCGCAGGCAGGTTGGCGTCGATGTGGAAAATCTGCCATTGACCGGGCAGACGGCTCAAGAGGGCAGAGACGACAAACTGCGCGACGCCTTGGCCACGAAAGCGTCGGGTGAGGAATAAGTAGCCGATGTTGTGTTCGGCACCGTCGATGTGGGTGTCGTCATCCACGGTCACGAAGCCGGCCAGTTCACCGTCGACGCGGATCAGGAACGGTTGGGTCGCAGGGTTACCCCAGTAGTTGTCTTTGAGCTGAATGCTGAAGAAACCATGTTCGCCGAGCTTCAGCGGTAGCCATTGGCTGAAGTCGTACATGTAGAACTGCATGAGGTTTTCGATGGTTTGCAGTTCGTCGCGGTGGGCGGGGTGCAGTTCGATGGTGGGCATGTTCAATGAACTCCAAAAGGGAGACTTAAGAACCCTGTGGCGAGGGAGCTTGCTCCCGCTGGGGCGCGCAGCGGCCCTAAAGCCTGCAATCGCAATGTTTCAGATAGACCATAGTTGCAGGTTTTGCGACTGCTGCGCAGCCGAGCGGGAGCGAGCTCCCTCGCCACAGCAGCTCAGCAGGTTTGAGTTATTTGGCGGTACGCTTGGTTGCACTGGTTGTTTTGCTTCGGGTCGATTTGCGTTTCTTCTTCCACGGCGCCGCAGCCTTGCCGGCCGGTGGCGGGCCGCTGATGGTCAGGCTCAGCGCGGAACAGCGGCTGACCTGTTTGCTCATCCACGCCGCCTGTTTGGTGACGAACTCTTCCAGGCTCATCTCGCCGCTCTGCACCATGTCCAGCGCCTGTTCCCAGATGGCGGTGGTGCCGGGATCGGCAATCGCCCGGGGCACGGCGTCGATCAGGCTGAACGCCGCCGGGGTCGCGGCCAGCGCCTTGCCGTTCTTCACCAGATAGCCGCGATCCAGCAGACCCTGAATGATCGAGGCGCGCGTCGCTTCGGTGCCGATGCCGGTGGTGTCCTTGAGTTTCTGTTTGAGCAGCGGATCTTCCACCAGTTTGGCAACGTTCTTCATCGCCTTGATCAGATCGCCCTCGGTGTAGGGCTTAGGCGGCTGGGTCCACAGATCCTTGAGGTTCACGCCGGCTACGGCGCAATCGATACCCTGGCTCAGCGCCGGCAGGGTTTGCGGGGCGGGTGCTTCACGACCCTTGGCCGGGGCGAGGGCTTCGGGCAAGGCGCGCTTCCAGCCCGGCTCGATGATCTGCTTGCCGACCGCGCGCAAGGCTTCACCGGCGCAATCGAAATCGGCCTGGGTGCGATCGTATTCGTGGTTGGGCAGAAATTGCGCCAGATAGCGCGCGCGAATCAGGGTGTAGACCGCCCGGTGCTTACCGCTCAAGCGCTCGAGATTTTTCGCCGCCGCTGTGGGGATGATGCCGTGGTGGGCGCTGACCTTGGCGTCGTTCCACGCCCGTGAGCGGCGCTGTGGGTCGAGATGACCGTTCAGCGCGTCAAGGCTCGGGTCGGCCTGACGCAGTGCTGCGAGTATCCCCGGTGCCTCGCTGTGCTGGCTCAGCGGCAGGAAACCGCAATCGCTGCGCGGGTAGGTGATGACCTTGTAGGTTTCGTAGAGGGCCTGGGCAATGTCGAGGGTTTCCTGGGCGCCGAGACCGAGTTTCTTCGAGCAGACCTCCTGCAGGGTGCCCAGATCGAATGGCAGCGGTGCCACTTCACGCATGCGTTCGGTGCGCAATTTGACCACCCGCGCACTGGCGGCGCTGTTCAGAGCGGCGGCTGCCTGCTGGGCCAGTGCCTGATTCAGACAGCGATCCTGATCGTCGCAAACGTCCGAGGGCGAACGCCATTGCGCAGTGAACGGCGTGCCGTCGTGCAGCAGTTGCACATCGATCGCCCAATACGGCACCGGCACAAAATCGGCGATGCTGCGGTCACGATCCACCACCAGCCGCAGTGTCGGCGTCTGCACCCGACCGACGGGCAGCACACCCTGATAGCCGGACTGCCGGCCCAATAGCGTAAACAGACGACTCATGTTCATGCCGATCAGCCAGTCGGCCCGCGAGCGCCCCAGTGCCGAGTGATACAGGCTGAAGGTTTCCGCCCCCGGCTTCAGCGCGGCCAAAGCCTTGCGAATCGACGCTTCATCCAGCGCCGACAGCCACAAGCGACGGATCGGCCCGCGATAGCGGCAGTGCTCGACCAGTTCCCGGGCAATCATCTCGCCCTCACGGTCGGCGTCGGTGGCGATGATCAGCTCGCTGGCCTCGCCCAGCAGGCGCTTGACCGCCTTGTACTGGCTGGCGGTGCGCGGCTTGACGGTCATTTTCCATTTGTCGGGAATGATCGGCAGATCCGCCAGCACCCAGCGCTTGTAGCGCGCGTCGTAGGCATCCGGTGGTGCTGTTTCCAGCAGATGGCCAATGCACCAGGTCACTGTGACGTCCGTTCCCAGCCAACAGCCGTCGCCCCGACGCCTGGCGCCGAGCACGGCCGCAATGTCTTTGGCCTGGGAAGGTTTTTCACAGAGGTACAGCCGCATAACCACCGTCGTCGATCAGTTCACTGGAGGTGCACAGAATGGCCGCAGTTGGCGCCCGGAGCAACTTTTATCTGTATGGATATACAGATCAAAACATTGCCGGGAATGACCGGAATTACCGGGACGTCGCGCGCGGCTATCGAGAAATCGATTGGCAGGGCAGTTGACGCTCGTGTCAGGTTCACCGGGCTTCTTAGAAACGCGAGTGAGCGGACGATCTCGCCAGTGGATTGCCGTGCCCGACGCGTACTGCCAACTCTGAAACAAGGAAGTCCCACCATGGCTCAAGCCAAAGCGAAAACCAGCAGCGCCTATGATCAAGTGAACGCCTTCAGCCATCTGTATGACCGTGGCGTCGGCCTGGTGAACGGCAAACCGTCGTTCACCGCCGACCAGGCAGCCGACGAAATCCTGCGCAAAAACCTGTCGTGGCACGACAAGAACGGTGACGGCAAAATCTCCCTGACCTACACCTTCCTCACCGAGAAACCGGCGAACTACAACCCCAACCTCGGCAACTTCAGCCAGTTCAGCGCGCAGCAGAAGGCTCAAGCCGTGCTGGCCATGCAATCCTGGGCCGACGTGGCCAAGGTGACCTTCACCGAGGGCAAGGGTGGCGACGGCCACATGACCTTCGGCAACTACGACGTCAGCACCGGCGGCGCGGCGTTCGCCTATCTGCCGAGCGGCGGCAGCTACGACGGTCAGTCGTGGTACCTGATCAACAATCAATATCAGGTCAACAAGACCCCAGACACCAACAACTACGGGCGTCAGACCCTGACCCACGAAATCGGCCATACCCTCGGCCTGTCGCACCCGGGCGCCTACAACGCCGGCAACGGCAACCCGACCTACAACGACGCCAAGTACGCCGAAGACACCCGTGGCTACAGCCTGATGAGCTACTGGAGCGAAGCCAACACCGACCAGAACTTCAGCAAGGACGGCAGCGGCGCCTATGCCTCCGCACCGTTGCTCGACGATATCGTTGCGGTGCAGAAACTCTACGGCGCCAACTATGCAACCCGCGCCGATGACACCACCTACGGTTTCGGCTCCAACGCCGGCCGCGATTTCTACAGCGCGACATCGGCGGCGTCGAAAGTTGTGTTCTCAGTGTGGGACGGTGGCGGTAACGATACGCTGAACTTCTCCGGCTTCACCCAGAACCAGAAGATCAACCTCAATGAGGGGGCGTTCTCTGACGTTGGCGGGCTGGTCGGTAACGTGTCGATTGCCTATGGCGTGACCGTGGAGAACGCGGTTGGCGGTTCGGGCAATGACCTGCTGATCGGCAACTCGGCGGTCAACGTTCTGCATGGCGGTGCCGGCAACGACATTCTCTACGGTGGCGGCGGCGGTGATACGTTGTGGGGCGGTGAGGGCGCAGACACCTTCGTCTTCGGCGCAGCCAGCGATTCGACCAACAACCAGCCGGACTGGATCATGGATTTCAAAAGCGGCCTGGACAAGATCGACCTCTCGGGCATCGCCGGTTTCGCCACGGGTGCGGCCACGCTGAACTTCGTCAGCAGTTTCACCGGTCATGCGGGCGATGCGATCCTGACTTATTACGCGCAGAGTGGTCAGACCGGGCTGCTGATTGATCTGACGGGGCAGGGTGAGGTTGACTTTGCCGTCGGTGTGGTGGGGCAGGCGGTGGCGACTGATATCGTGGTTTGATGCCAGAAGAGTAGCCCTCACCCTAACCCTCTCCCAGTGGGAGAGGGAACCGATCGGGGGATGCTGAAAACATGCACCGACCTGATAGCACTTCGCTGAATCCATAATCGATGAAGTACTTTCAGGTCGGTGTAGAACGAAAGACACCTCCGCAGGCTCCTTCTCCCTCCGGGAGAGGGCTGGGGTGAGGGGCCTTGGCCGTTCGGCTGCAAAATCATCACCTGCTCAACAGATGGGCTATACCTGAACCGGTCTCTGCGCCGTATTCAGGAGAAACCCCCATGAGCACCACCGGCCTCAACCCCGTCATCACCCTCGAAGAACTCCCCGGTTGCCTGCTGGTGAAATTCCACGGCATCCAGGTCGCGGCGTCCTCGCATGTGCTGGTCCTCCATGAGGCCAACTACCCGCCGGTGTACTACGTGCCCCGCGAGGACATCGACGAGAAATACTTTGCCCGCACCGATCACACCAGTTATTGCCCGTACAAGGGCGATGCCAATTACTTCAGCCTGCAGGTGCCGGGGCATGAGGGGGCGAATGCGGTGTGGACTTACGAGAAACCGAAGATCTCAGTCGATGCGATCAAGAACTATGTGGCGTTTTATCCGGATCAGGTGAAGTTTGAGGTGATCAAGGCGGATGCCTGACACGCAAGTCTGTGACCGAGTAAATCACCTGTGGCGAGGGAGTTCGCTCCCGCTGGGTTGCGAAGCGACCCTAAACACAGTGCATCAGATACACCAGGGTTACAGGTTTTGCGACTGCTTCGCAGCCGAGCGGGAGCAAGCTCCCTCGCCACAGGTAAGCTGAGTTGATCTGGAATCAGTTCTTGTCCAGGTCGATATTCTTCGTCTCCCGCAGACAAATCATTCCCACCACCAGGCTCACCCCGGTAATCAGCACCGGGTACCACAGCCCATAGAAAATATCCCCGGTGTACACCACCAGCGCGAACGACACCGTTGGCAGGAAACCGCCGAACCAGCCGTTGCCGATGTGATACGGCAGCGACATCGAGGTGTAGCGGATGCGCGTCGGGAACAGTTCGACCATCAGCGCCGCCAGCGGGCCGTAGCACATGGCCGAGATGATGATCAGCGCGACGATCAGCGCCACGATCATCGGTTTGTTGATCTGTTGCAGGTCGGCCTGTTGCGGGTAGCCGGCGAGGGTCACCGCGCCGCGCAGGGCGGATTCGTCGTAGCCGTCGATTTTCACGTCGCCGACGCTCACCTGCACGCCGCTGCCGGCCGGGGCGGCGACGCTGGAGTAGGGCAGGCCCTGCTTGACCAGGAAGGTCTTGACCTTGTCGCACGGGCTGTCGAATTTGGCCTTGCCCACCGGGTCGAACTGGAAGGTGCAGGTGGCCGGATCGGCCAGCACGGTGATCGGCGCCTGACGGCTGGCCTGATCGATTGCCGGGTTGGCGTAATGCGCCAGGGATTTGAAGATCGGGAAGTACAGCGCGGTCGCCAGCAGCAGGCCGAGCATCAGCACCGGTTTGCGTCCGACCTTGTCCGACAGCCAGCCGAAAATGATGAAGAACGGCGCGCCGATTACCACGCTGATGATCAGCAGGCTGTTGGCAACTGCCGGGTCCATTTTCAGGAACTGGGTGAGGAAGAACAGCACGTAGAACTGCGCAGCGTAAAAGGTTACCGCTTGCCCGGCGTTGATGCTGAACAGCGCGATCAGCACAACCTTGAGGTTCTCCCATTTGCCGAAGGACTCGCGGATCGGCGATTTCGAGGCTTTGCCTTCCTCTTTCATTTTCAGATACGCCGGCGACTCGTGCAGGCTCAGGCGGATCCAGGTGGAAATGCCCAGCAGCACGATCGACAGCAGGAACGGAATGCGCCAGCCCCAGACTTCAAACTGATCGCCAGTGAAGTAGCGGCAACCCAGCACCACCAGCAGCGACAGCAGCAGGCCGAGGGTCGCGGTGGACTGAATCCAGCTGGTGTGGAAGCCGCGTTTGCCGATTGGCGCGTGTTCCGCCACATAAGTCGCGGCGCCGCCATATTCACCGCCCAGCGCCAGGCCCTGGAGCATGCGCAGCACCACCAGAATGATCGGTGCGGCAATGCCGATGCTGGCGTAGGTCGGCAACAGGCCGACGCAGAACGTGGCGATGCCCATCAGGATGATCGTGGCGAGGAAGGTGTATTTGCGCCCGATCATGTCCCCCAACCGACCGAACACCAGCGCCCCGAACGGCCGCACGATAAACCCGGCGGCGAAGGCCATCAGCGCGAAGATGAACGCCGTGGTGTCGTTGACCCCGGCGAAAAACTGCTTGCTGATCACCGCCGCGAGGGCGCCGTAGAGGAAGAAGTCATACCACTCGAACACCGTCCCTAGGGACGAGGCGAAGATGACTTTCTGCGTGGCATTGCTGGTGCTGGCGCCGCTCGCGGCGTCCAGCGGCTGAGCGTGTTCTGACATGTCGGTATCCCTCACAGTGATTGTTTTTGTTGTTCCACTGGTGTTGCGCGCTGCCTTGAACGAATTACACGGTCCCCTGTAGGAGCTGCCGAAGGCTGCGATCTTTTGATCTTGTTCCTGATCTGAAAAAGCCAAAGGCAAAAGATCGCAGCCTGCGGCAGCTCCTACAGGGTTTGGGCCAGTTCTGGGGTTGCTGTGCAGCTCCTGGTCGGTGGGTTGAGGATCATCTGCGCCGCCTTCTCGGCAATCATCAGCGTAGGCGAACAGGTGTTGCCCGAGGTGATGCGCGGCATGATCGAGGCGTCGGCGATGCGCAGGCCGGGCACGCCATGCACGCGCAGTTGCGCATCGACCACCGCTTCAGCGTCATTGCCCATGCGACAGGTGCCGACCGGATGGAAAATCGTAGTGCCGATGCGCGCCGCTGCTTCGTGCAGTTGTTCTTCGCTTTGCAGGCTGTCGCCGGGCAGATACTCCACCGGTTTGAACGCTTGCAGGGCCGGGGCGCTGACGATGCGGCGGGTCAGGCGGATCGCGTCGGCGGCCACACGCAGGTCTTCGGGATGGCTGAGGTAATTCGGTTGAATCAGCGGTGCTTCCCGCGGGTCTGCCGAACGGATGTCGATGCGCCCACGGCTCTGCGGACGCAGATCACACACCGACGCGGTGAGCGCCGGAAAGCTGTGCAGCGGCTCGCCAAAACGCTCCAGCGACAGCGGCTGCACGTGATACTCAAGGTTCGCCGAGGTCTGCTCCGGCCCGGATCGGGCAAACGCTCCGAGCTGACTCGGCGCCATCGACAACGGCCCGCTGCGGTCATACAGATAACGCAGGCCCATGCCCATCTTGCCCCACACGCTGCCGGCGATCTGATTCAGGGTCCGAGCGTTCTGCAGTTTGTAGATCAGGCGCAGTTGCAGGTGATCCTGCAGATTGCCGCCGACCCCCGGCAGCTCATGAATCACCCCGATGCCGAGACGCTCCAGCAACGGACGCGGGCCGATCCCGGAGCGCTGCAGAATGCTCGGCGAGCCGACGGCACCTGCGCAGAGGATGATTTCCTTGCGCGCCTTGAAGCTTTTCACCTGGCCTTCGTGACGCGCGCTGACTTTCGACGCACGACCGTTTTCCAGCAGCACCCGATCCACTTCAACCCCGGTCAATACCGTCAGATTGGCCCGCTCGCGAATTGGTTTGAGAAACGCCTTGGCCGCGTTCCAGCGTACCCCGGCCTTCTGGTTGACCTGAAAGTAGCCGCAACCCTCGTTGTCACCCTGGTTGAAGTCGTCGATGCTGGCGATGCCGCTCTGCTCGGCAGCGCTGCGAAACGCGTCGAGAATCGGCCATG
Source organism: Pseudomonas sp. HOU2 (assembly GCF_040729435.1). Lineage (NCBI taxonomy): Bacteria > Pseudomonadati > Pseudomonadota > Gammaproteobacteria > Pseudomonadales > Pseudomonadaceae > Pseudomonas > Pseudomonas sp. HOU2. The sequence goes on from NZ_CP160398.1 coordinate 5,687,047, forward strand.
ACAGGCGCTGTTGCTCGACGCGCCATTCACCCTTGGCACCGTGAAACTCAGCGGCGCCGGCAAAGTGATTTTCGCTCTGCTTGAACAGCGGCAGCACGTCGTTCCAGGCCCAGCCCGGATTGCCCTCGGCGGCCCAGCCGTCATAGTCGCCGGCCTGACCGCGCATGTAGATCATGCCGTTGATCGAGGAGCAGCCACCGAGCACTTTGCCGCGTGGGTAGCTCAAGCTGCGGCCTCGCAGGCCGGGCTGCGCTTCAGTCTTGAAGCACCAGTCGGTGCGCGGGTTGCCGATGCAGAACAGGTAACCCACGGGGATATGAATCCAAGCATAGTTGTCGCGTCCGCCGGCTTCGAGCAGCAACACCCGCTGCTGTTTATCCGCCGACAGTCGATTGGCCAGCAGGCACCCGGCGGGGCCGGCGCCGACCACGATGTAGTCGTATTCTTCAAGGGAAGTCTGCATTCCCTGACCTCGCTTTTTGTTTTTATTGTCGAACACTCTAGTTGTTAGCTTTCGTTAAAAGAATGTTAGTTTTTGCGCAGCCGCTGTGCGTTTTCAAACAGCCTGGACTGACGATAGCTGACAAGGACACCCCATGTTCGACTGGAACGACTTGCGCTTCTTTCTGGAGTTGCAACGCAGCGGCCGCTTGCTCACCGCCGCCCGGCGCTTGAACACCACCCACGCCACAGTGGCCCGGCACATCGAGGCCATCGAAAAAAGCCTCGGCACCGCGCTGTTCGTCCAGCACGCCCAAGGCTATGAAATGACCCCGGCAGGCGAGGCGCTGCTCAAGCACGCCGAAGCCATGGAGAACGTCGCGCTGCTGGCCCAGGAAGAAATCACCCAGTCCACCGCACCGCTGGGCAAGATCCGTGTCGGCGTCACCGAAGGGCTGGGCATCAAGTTTCTCGCCAGCCGCATGATCGGCCTGTTCGAACGTTATCCGGGGCTGGAAGTGGAACTGGTCGCCGTGCCGCGCTTCGTCAGCATCCTCAACCGCGAGGCGGAAATCAGCATTCATCTGGAACGCCCGGCGGCCGACATGCTGGTCACGCGCAAGCTCACCGACTATCGGTTGGCGCTTTACGCCAGCCAACGCTACCTCGACAACGCACCGCCGTTGCGCAGCCGCGAAGACCTCGCGCGGCATGCGTGGATCGGTTATGTCGATGATTTGCTGTTCAGTCAGGAACTGATGTTCCTCAACAGCTTCTGCCGCAGTCCGCGCGTGGTGTTCCATAGCACCAGCGTCATCGCCCAGCAGGAAGCGGCGCGCTCGGGATTGGGCATTGCCGTGCTGCCTTGCTACATGGCCGCGTCGGATCCGGATCTGGTGGCGTTATTGCCGGATGACAGCATCGAGCGCAGCTACTGGATCAGCACCCGGCGCGAGCTGCACAAGTCGGTGCGGCTGCGGGTGGTCTGGGATTATGTCGTCGGCCTTTGCGAGGCGGAGCAGGGCCTGTTGCGCGGATAGTCATGCCCCGCACAAATCCCCCTGTGGGAGCCAGCCTGCTGGCGAAGGCGGTATGTCTGTGACATAGGAATCGACTGACACTACGCGGATAGTTCTGCTTGCATAAAACCCTGTGGGAGCGGGCTTGCCCGCGATGGCGGTGAATCAGCCAATGGTGATGTTGAATGTCAATCCGTCATCGCTGGCAAGCCAGCTCCCACAGGTTCTATGCCGTTACTGGAGTTGAATAATATATGGATATCCGTATATTTGGTTTTCCATATGTTCGAGCCCGCACCCCATGCTCACCCCCACCGAACTGTTCAAAAGCCTGGCCGACGAAACCCGTGCCCGCGCCACCTTGCTGATTGCCGAGCAGGGTGAGCTGTGTGTCTGCGAGCTGATGTGTGCCCTCGACGACAGCCAGCCGAAAATCAGCCGCCACCTCGCGCAACTGCGCAGCAATGGTTTGTTGCTCGATCGCCGTCAGGGCCAGTGGGTCTATTACCGGCTCAATCCGGATCTGCCGGATTGGGTTCACCAGATCCTCAAGATTACCGCGACGGCCAACGCCGATTGGCTCAAGGACAATGCCTGTCGCCTGCACAACATGGACGGCCGTCCTGCCCGCGAAACCACGTGCTGCTGAATTTCAACTATCCCCGGAGCTATCCATGCGTGTCCTGTTCATGTGCATGGCCAACAGTTGCCGCAGCATCCTTTCCGAAGCCATGTTCAATCATCTGGCGCGCGAGGGTTTCGAGGCGGTGAGCGCCGGCAGTTTCCCAAAAGGCCAGGTGTTGCCGCGCAGCCTGACGACGCTGCAACAGGCCGGTATCGCTATCGACGGTTTGTACAGCAAAGGCAACGACGCCTTTGAAGGCAACCCGCCGGACATCGTCATCACTGTCTGCGACAAGGCAGCCGGCGAAACCTGCCCGGTGTACTTCGGCCCGGCGATCAAATGCCATTGGGGGCTGGAAGATCCCTCCGATGTGACGGGTGACGAGGCCGCAGTGGATGCGGCATTCCGTGCCACGCTGGCGACCATCGAGCGGCGCTGCGCAACTTTCCTCGGTCTTCCTTTCAAATCACTCAGCCGCGTTGAGCTTCAGCGCGAACTGGATCGCATCGGCTCCCTCTGAGTCGGAGGACGTATGTCAGAGCACCTGCCCAATCTTGATCACAGCCTGTTCCAAGGCCGGATCACATCACCTTCGCACGAACACAAACCACGCATCCTGCTGCTCTATGGTTCGACCCGCGAACGTTCCTTCAGCCGTCTGCTGGTGGAGGAGGCCGCACGCTTGCTGGAGCACTTCGGCGCCGAAACGCGCATCTTCAATCCGTCCGGTTTGCCGTTGCCGGACGACGCCCCGGTCGATCATCCCAAAGTCCAGGAACTGCGCGAGCTGGTGCTGTGGTCGGAAGGTCAGGTCTGGTGTTCGCCGGAACGCCACGGTGCGATGTCGGCGGTGTTCAAGGCGCAGATCGACTGGATTCCGCTAGAGCTCGGCGCGGTGCGTCCGACCCAGGGCAAAACTCTTGCGGTGATGCAGGTCTGCGGCGGTTCGCAGTCGTTCAACGTGGTCAATCAACTGCGCGTGCTGGGGCGCTGGATGCGCATGTTCACCATCCCCAATCAGTCTTCGGTGCCCAAGGCGTTCACGGAATTCGACGAGGCGGGGCGGATGAAACCGTCAGCGTTTTATGACCGCGTGGTTGATGTGATGGAAGAGCTGGTGAAGTTCACCGTGCTGCTGCGCGAGCGCCAGGATTTTCTAGTGGATCGCTATTCCGAACGCAAGGAGAGTGCCGAGCAACTGATGGCGCGGGTCAATCAGCGCTCGATCTGAAATGCACAAACCTTCTAGCCTCAACCCGCCAATTGTGGATTACTGGCCCCAGCCCACCACTGTATGCACGCCATGAGCAACTGGATCGACCTTGCCCGCGACCGGGAAACCGGCATCGAAACCCTGCACGCGCATTTCGCCGGGCACGCGCACGCCTACGATCCGCACTGGCATGAAACCTATCTGATCGGCTTCACCGAGCAAGGCGTGCAGCGCTTCAACAGCCGTCGGGCGCGGCACGACAGCACGCCGGGCAAGGTCTTCATGCTGGAACCCGGCGACATCCATGACGGCGATGCGCCGAGCCCGGACGGCTTCACCTATCGCATGCTCTATCTGCAACCTGCATGGCTGGAGCAAGCGCTGGACGGTTTGCATCTGGGCAGTTATGGCAGCGGCTTGCCGGGGATCGGCAGTGTGCTCAACGATGATCCCGAACTGGCTCGGGCCACCTTGTTTGCCTTCAATGCGCTGCATAAGCAGGACGTGCGCATGGTGCGCGATGTGGCGCTGGATGCGTTGCTGGAGCGACTGGCGATTCACCTGTACCGGCGACCGCAACCAAGCGCCGTATCACGCGCGCCATTGATCGCCCGGCAGGCACGCGATTACCTGATGGCCTACCACGAGCAAGACATCAGCCTGCAAACCCTGGCCGACGTCTGCGGCACCGACCGTTTCCGCCTGACCCGCGCGTTCAAGGCGGCCTATGGACTCGCGCCGCACGCGTGGCTGATCCAGCTGCGCCTCAGCCGTGGCCGGCAAATGCTCGCCGCTGGCATGCAGCCAGTGGACGTCGCCAGCCGCCTCGGCTTCGCCGACCAAAGCCATCTGGGCCGCTGGTTCGTGCGCGCCTACGGCATCACGCCGGGCGCCTATCAGCAACGCGCCATCGGCACGTTTCGACGCTGAACAAACGTTCAAGACCACCACGCTGCTCAGCCATCACAGTAGGCCCTGACTTTCTACAGGGCCGTGCCATGCTTGCGTTCATCCTCTTTGCCTTCGTTGCCTCGATCACCCCGGGGCCGACCAACCTCATTGTCCTCAGCACCAGCGCCCGACGCGGCTGGCGCCCGTGCCTGCCGATCATTCTCGGCGCGGGGGCGGGCGCTGCGTCTTTGGTGTGGGTGGCCGGCGCTGGCGCCAGTACGCTGATGCTGCCCGGTGTGCGCCCGGTGATCAGTGCGCTGGGGATGGGCTGGATGCTCTGGCTGGCGTGGCAGATCTTCACCGCGCCGGCCACCGCGATCGATCCCGCCGCCGGCGAGGAAAAACCCGAGCTGGGCCTGCTCGGCGCCGCGCTGTTGCAATGGGTCAATCCCAAGTCGTGGATGATGGCGATCGCCGTGATCAGCGTGTTTACCGCGCAAGGGCAGGGCTTGAACGCGTTGTGCCTGGCGTTCTTTCTGGTGTCGTTGCCGTGTCTGGCGCTGTGGGCGCTGCTCGGTCGCGGTGCTGCGCGCTGGTTGAGTAATCCGGCGCAGTTGCAGTGGTTGAACCGGATTCTGGCGGTGTTGCTGGTGGTGTCATCGGCCGCCGCGTTGCTGCACAACTGAGACGATGGTTTGCGTGAGATAGCAGAGGTTTTTTTCACAAAACTTGCAGGTGAAGTGAGGATAATCAGCGGGCAATCTGCAGGGGGTCTTGAGGCTGCGAGGTCAGGGTGGTGCAATCGATTCGCCCTGCCATTGCGACGAGACCGTCGCTCACGACAATCACGAGGCACGTTATGACTCGCGTCACCGCCGTCACCCGTTATGGAAAACTCTCAATCACCCTGCACTGGCTGATGCTGGCGCTGTTCGTCGGCGTCTATGCCTGTGTCGAAATCAAAGGCTTCATGCCCAAGGGCAGCGAAGCGCGCGGCCTGCTGATGGGCTTCCACGGTCTGTTCGGCACGAGCATCTTCGTGCTGGTCTGGGTGCGCCTGCTCGGCCGCCTGACCCCACGCCCGCCAATCACCCCCAAGCCGCCAGCCTGGCAGACCGGCATCTCGCACCTGATGCACCTGGCGCTGTACGTACTGATGATCGCCACGCCGATCCTCGCCTGGCTGATGCTCGCCGCCGCTGACAAACCGTTCCCGTACTTCGGCTTCCACGTCCCGGCACCGGTCGCCATCGACCCGGACTTCGCCAAACAGCTCAAGTACTGGCATGAAACGCTGGGCAGCGCCGGCTACTGGCTGATCGGCTTGCACGCGGCGGCGGGGCTGTTTCACCACTACTGGGTGCGGGATAACACGCTGGTGCGGATGTTGCCGGGGCGCACGGAATAACCCCTTTCCTATTCAACCCCCAATCCCTGTGGGAGCGAGCTTGCTCGCGAAGGCGGAGTATCAGCCACTGATGATGTCGGCTGACACGATCCCTTCGCGAGCAAGCTCGCTCCCACAGTTTTTTGTGGCGTCTGGCAGAGCGGGGCAGTTGCTGGAATCGTACTTCGCGTCCACTCTATGGCATGCCGACAAGGAGCGTCGCCGACCCTCCGTCGTGACCCATGGGAGCTTGCAGCATGAGCGAAGACAACAAGGTAAAAGGCCCGGCGTCGTACTTCCCCTCCATCGAAAAGAAATACGGCCAGCCCATCGATCACTGGCTGAACCTGCTCGCCGGCATCACCGACAAAAAACACATGGAACTGGTGGCGTGGCTCAAGGATGAACACGGCATGGGCCACGGGCATGCCAACGCGCTGGTCGCGCACCATTTGGCCGCAGGCAAACAGTGAGGGCAGGGCAGCGATGAATTTCTCCCACCGGCCAGTGACGGCCGACGACGTCAACACCCTCTGCAGCTTTCCGCAGGGCGTCCAAGAGTTGTACTTCATGTTCCCGAAAGCGCAGTACCCGCTGACGGAAGAACAGATGCACACCGCGATCAGCCAGCGCTTCGACTCCACGGCGTTTCTGGCCAACGGCGAGTTCGTCGGCTTCGCCAACTTCTACCGTGCCGAGCACGACGGCGTCTGCTGCATCGGCAACGTCATCGTCGCGCCTTACGCCCGTGGCCAGGGCGTTGCTCGCTACATCGTCGAAACCATGACTGCGGTCGGCTTTGAAAAGTACGGGGCAAGGGAAGTGCAGCTTTCGTGCTTCAACGAAAACACGGCGGGGTTGCTGCTCTACCCGAAACTCGGCTTCGTGCCGTTCTCCATCGAAGAGCGTGCTGCGCCGGGTGGCAGGCGTGTGGCGCTGATCAATATGACCCGCCACCGCCAATAGCCATCCCCCAATCCCTGTGGGAGCCGGGCTCGCCCGCGATGGCGTGCGCCCGGCCAGACGTGCTCCCAAGCCTTGCGCAGAGCCTGTGGGAGCTAGCCTGCTAGCGAAGACGCCAGCCCAGTCAATCCCACTCCCAAACCAGCCAAATTCCCAGTGGGAGCTGCCTGCTGGCGATGGCGCCCGCCCAATCACTCAAACCTCCTCACCCCTGAGCTGACGACTCATCAGATCACAACTCGCCGACCACGACGTCAACCACTCCGGCATCTCGGGCGACTGTTCAGGCAACCCCAACGCCCTGACGAACTCACCCGGCGCAATCGTGCCTTGTGCCGACCGAAACAGCCCACGCATGACCACCACGCCGATCACTCTTCCCTTGCTCACGAAGCGATGCTCCATGAAGCTCCATTTATCGTCCCAGCCAAGCATCCGGCTGTGAATTTCAAACGCTTCAAACAGCTTCAGTTCACGCCGAAATTTGCCCCAGGTATCGCCAACGATCGGCAACGCTTTAGCGCGCAGCGCCACCCGAAACGCGCCACTGCGCAACACAAAATCCATGCGCCCGACATCAGCCAGGGTGAAGTAGCGACCATTGGTAACGTGCCGATTCAAATCGAGATCCGGCGGCCACACGCGCATGCGGATCACGGTGGATTCCAGCGCATTGACCGGCTTGCGCCACGGTCGACGAAAAAGCATGCAGAGCAATCGAAACCACAGATTCATCAGTACGTCAGCCAGTTGAAAAGAGCGCTGCACTCTAGCGAGCCGGGCGATGGCGAGGTAGGTGCGTAAATGACTTTTTTGTGCTGAACAGTGCATTCCGATCATTGTGGGGTGGGTACTGGATCGGTAGCCCGAACAACTGGCGGATAAACAGGAAATAATCGGGATGTTTATATGAAGCCTGCCGTTACCACCGAAGCCCTACAACGCCTTGCGCCATCGCCTACGAGTACGCCAGAATCCGCCGGCTTGTGCGTCTAGAGCGCGGGTTCTATCGTCTGTCGGTCGCTGAAAAACAGTGATCGGGTTTGGTAGCCCTGAGTTCTCGTAGATTGCATAAGCATCATGATTTGCAGTGTCTGTTCGACACGGCTTTATGGTGGTCATGCACAGGGCGTCTTCGGGCGCGCCGGTTTTCTACGTCCCGGTCTACCAACCTGCGCATGGCCGCCACCCTCGTTTGGTAGCGAGAGTGATGGCTCCCTTTTTTGACGTAGGAGCTTCACCATGATCAAACCAACACCCAACCCGCCAGAAACCGACCTTGCATCCCCCTACGAATCCCTCGATTCCAAAAAACTCCACGAAGCCGCCGAACGCGCCCTCGACCATTACCTGTCCCCGGCCACCCAAATCATGGCCAGCCCGCACAAGCCCGAACCCATGTACCTCGCCAACCCGAAGTGCGACACCGAATCCCTGCTCGCCAACGCCAGCGAAACCCTCGGCTCCGCCAGCGAAATGCTCAACAACTTCGCCGCCACACTCGACACCTCCCACCGCAAAACCGCACTGGGCATCGCCCAGGTCGTCATGCTCGGCGAACTCGCCGTAAACCAGGCCCTCGACAACGTCGAAATCGCCCACTGACCATCCCGGTGCGACGAGCCAAAACCCTCGCCGCACCCAGTAATTTCAACCGAGCTGGCACAGAGCCACGCCTTGCGCCCCCAAGCCTCGGCTGTCACCCTTCGGCCCGTTCTTCAAGGATCAGAACAAGGAATCAAGGATTGAGTGGCTACGTTCCCAACCCCCCGAAAAACTACCGCTACGAAGAAGCCAAACCCGTCGATATTCACGCCCAGCGTTGGGCTGAGTATGAGAAGCACGGGAAAGAACCTGCGCGCGAGCCTGAGAAAATCGGCATTGCGTTGAGGATTGGGGTGTTCTTTGATGGTACTGGCAACAATGCGAACAACACGGCAGCAGGGTTGCTGTGTGGTGCGCAGCATCCGATTGCGCCGCAGGATATTCCTGCGAGCTGTCAGCCCTATATGGGGGATCCGGACAGCAGCTATGGCGCTGGACCTACCAATGTTAAAAAACTGAGTGAGCTTTACGACGCCCCAGAGGGAGCCGAAGGTGAGGGGCTCCGAAAGCAAGCTTTCCGCATGATTTATGTAGAGGGCATTGGTACCCAAGCGGGTAAGCAAGATAGCACCTTTGGGGGGGGCACCGGGCGGGGTGAGACTGGAGTTGCAAGTAGGGTTCAGTCTTCGTTTGCATCGATCAAATTACGTATCAAAGAACTCTTGAACGATAACCCGGGTAGCGAAGTGACTTCGCTGACCTTCGACACATTTGGATTTAGCCGTGGTGCAGCTGCTGCCCGACACTTTTGCAATGAAGTCGTGCGTGGCAAGCAAGGTCCCTTAGGTGAAGTGCTACGTAGCAATCCTGAAGCGTTCAGCAAGACCTTTATTGATCAATACAATGCCGATATCAGAATGGGCTTTATCGGGCTGTTCGATACAGTTCCGTCTATAGCTGGCTGGTCCAATTTCGGCAACGTGAAAAGCGCCATTGCAACGGGCATCAAGCTTTACCTGGATCGTCGTTTTTTCACCGACGTCGTCCATTTGGTTGCGCGTGATGAATGCCGAGGCAACTTTGCCCTCAGCCGTGTAAAACCTGCTCATCTGGAGATCACTTTGCCAGGTGTTCACTCCGATATCGGAGGTAGTTATCTCGACGAAGCGCAGGAATGTGTGCTTGTCAGCCCTATGCAAGCACTAGAAGTCCCTCTCCAAACGGATGTTCTCACCACTTCGATTTACCGCGATGCGGTGACAGTAAAAAATCAGTGGATCGCGGATGGCTGGCCGTCCGAGATGCTGGAAATCGTCACGCCACCTGCGCTGCTGATGCCGAACAGTCCGCAAGACCGTATGAGCCCACGTGTGAAACATGTGTATGCCGCCGTACAGCTCAAGCGTCCGGTCAGTGGCTTGCTGTCCCGAGTCTATCTGCGTGTGATGCATAAAATGGCGAAGGACAAAGGCGTTCGGTTCAACGACATTTCAGACACGCCTGATCTGGCGCTACCGTCAGAACTTCAAGCTATGTGTGATCGATTTGTCTCTGGTGACTACAGAACTACGCCAGAAGAAGAGCGAATGCTCAAACTCAAGTACATTCACACGTCCGCAAACTGGAACCATCCACTAGGCCGAAGAGATGGAAGCGGTGTGAGAGCGGTGTACATCAACGCCCCCACCCCCGACGGCATACGCGTGCAACATCCCCACGTACCCGACTGGACGCTTTTTTGATGAGACTTCTAACAAGCCTGCTCTGTGCAGTCCTCATGACCGGTTGTCATGCCGATCCGCTTTCAACAAAAAATGATCCGAAGTCTCCATGGTGGGAGCTTGCGTTCACCGAGCCTCATTACATGAAGGTTTGGGTAGAGGACACCGCCGTAGTAGACATCAAGGGCGAGACGTTCTTGCACACTGGCGGAGGATCCGCCTCAGGCGGCCAACCGGAAGACGGCACCGACTCTGCTCGTGGTTGGCACGGCGTTGGAAGCACCGGAAAAAGTGTTGTTGGTGCGGATCTTCCCAAACGGATCTATGTCCGTTGGCAATCAATTGTTGAACCCCAAACGTACAAGGCCTGGGTAGATATCCCAGAGGAAGCCAGACAACTCATGCTCGAGTCCGTCAATCAGCGCTGCGCAAAAACACCCGAACAAGAGGGGCGCTATAACGCGTCTCTCTACTTGGGCTTGGCGCCCGGTGGTATCGTGAAAGTCTGGGTTCGAGACTCATGCCACCATCCTGTCAAAGTCGCCAGAGCACAAGCAGAGGTTGAGCCACTAGGCCCTAGTCAAGGTAAGAACCAAGGGCGCTATGCGTATCCCGTCAGCGAAAAGTCCAAGCGGTATATCGAGAAATTCGGCATTCCGTACGGGAGTTGGTAACCCGTCCGCCAATGAAGCAATTCATATTAATTTTGAGCGTTCTACTGGTAGCTGGATGCCAGACTACGGACCCACGTTCAGCCGAGAATGATCCGAGATCCGATTGGTGGGGGCTGGCTTTCACTGAGCCTGATTACATGAAGGTCTGGGTAGAAGACAGCTCAGTCCTGGACATCAAAAACAGAACGTTTTTCAAGGCGGGCGGAAGCACCGCCGCCGGAGGTGAACCAGAAGATGGCACAGAGTCAGCCCATGGTTGGGGCACGGTCAGTGGTTCCGGTATTCCGGTAACCGGTGCCGATCTTCCCAAACTCATCTTTGTTCGTTGGCAGTCCATATCAGAGCAGAAAACCTACAAGGGTTTCATTGAAATTCCAGAGTCGGCGAGGCAATTGATGGTGGATTCAACGCACCAGCGTTGCCCGGAAACTCCTGAAAGGACCGCTCGATACATGGCTTCGCTTTACGTGGGGCTGGCCCCGGGCGGGGTACTTCAAGCATGGGTCAGAGATTCATGCCACCGACCGATCCAAGTAGCTCATGCCCAGGGCGAACTTGAACCGCTAGGCCCGGAGCAGGGGAAGCATGGCGGGCGCTATGCCTATCCGGTGAGTGAGAAGGCCAAGCGCTACATCGACAAGTACGGCATTCCGTACGAGAGTTGGTAGGAGGCAGTAAGAAGACACCGCCTTGCCTGTCCTATGTCGAGTCAATGCTGCGCGCGACGACTGTCCGCTTTCGGCCAAAAGCAGACCTTTGCGAAAAATCGCTTCCCGCCCATCCCATTTTGATAGATAAGCAGCATCGCCTCGCTGTGATGCTCTAATACGAAGGCCCTAGAATGCCGGCCTTGAATCAATGCTGTCATTTTGATAGCGTCACCCTTGCTTCGGAGAAGTGTCACCTTAAGGCCACTCAATGGGTTTTGCCCTCATTTCTCTAGCCCCCTAACAAACCTCATTTAATCGAGGCGTTGTAGGAACTGACCCCACGGGTCTACCACCGACATAACATATTTGGCCGTATGCCACTAATGTTCTTGAAGCCGCTAAATTGCCACGCCATGCAACCTATTTATTTCAATAAATACACACAATGGAAATTTAAAAGATGACAAAAAAACAACTAGCAGAACGCATCGCCATCGAATACAAATATGTAGAGCCAATAACCACCGAAGAAATAGATGAGATTTTAGAAAAAATAAGACTAATACAAGTCAAGAACAAAGGGCAGATATCAGAAAAAGAAGCGGAAGCGGTAATTTACGAAGTATTAAATGGGCGAACCGTATTTTCCCTCAGCAGCATCGACACAACGGATACAACAAATCTACTACAGCAAATCATTGCAGCCGCAAAGAACAATGCCAAACCAAAGCCTTGACGCTCAATACGCTGCTACCTTAGAGCTTAAAGGGAAATTTAACTCCTCCCTATCAGACCTGCTGACTGAGATACAGGAGCAATCACTAACTCACAAAACGTATAACCACGCACTATCGTCTCTATCGGCCTTAATCACTGCATTCGAAAATTACCTGACAAAAGCTTCATCAGACACAATAGATATTTCCAAAACACAAACTGAGGACATACTTGCGAGCATCGAAAACATATTATTTTTATGTGCCAATTCATGGGAGGCCTTTAAGGCTGCATCAGAACACCTTGACACGTCTATTACTTTGCCTACTGGCAGCTACTTATTCACCTCACAGGCCATATTTAAAACTTACAAAAAACAGAAAGCAAAAGAAATAAAATCGATATACACAACCCTGAACCTGCCAATCAATGGCTTTAACCACAAGAAATCATTGAAGTTCAATCAGATGAAAATACACTTACCTCAAACCATAGCTGGCTCAATATTACTATCCATCGGCATACTCCTGACTTTTTTCATCGGATTGGAAACCGGACCTCAATACTATATATCTAGGATATCAATCGCTCTTGGCGTCGGCTTTTTAATCACCGGGCTCACCAAGGACTACATAAAGACAAAGTTAAATATCAATGGAACTACAATAACCGCATCCGGCGCAATTGCCATCCTCCTTATTCTTTATTTTTTTAATCCCGCCCCGCCCCCTGCTTACACCCCAGACTCTAAAGCAGCCCAAGCGACTCAATCTACCCCTCCGTCAGCTCCGCCCTCTGAAATAGGTCACTGAAACCATATTCTTATGGGGCAGCCGCACTAGAATTTGCCCCTGCCATCGCTCTTCTCTATAAATCAAAAGCAAAAAGGGACTGATTTATTTCTCAGAAAATAAATCAGTCCCTTTTTCTGTCCCCTTTCTAAATAGCTGCCCTTCGAGTCGGCCTACCTAGATATCTAACGCCTTGCTAAACGGCTGCCGAAGCGCAGCGAAGGCTATCCGGAGGAGGCCATTTTTTTGCGGCCGATGCGTATTAGAGCAACCAGTTAAATCCCAATTTACTCAAGCACCGGCTGCATATCATAAAAATCATCATCAATAAGCACCTTTACGTTATGAAAATTTCGACCTTCATACTTCCCCGATTTTGTGAAAATGACGGCAGAGGGCATGAACGCATATGAGTATCCATAGCTTGAGCAAGTGAGCGCTATACCGTTCATGAATTTAATTACCTTGTCGAAATCGCAGCCTTCAAATTCATCTTCCACCTGAGTAACCGCAACTACCGTCCAGCCAACCATTCCCTGAAGTTTACTTGCTATGTCTCCAGCAGATGCTGGGAGCGATACAGTAATAAAGAAGGCTGCATAACAACAAGCTAAGAAGGACTTCATTTCATTCGCTCCATAGGCATAGACCGGCGCGGTTAGCGGCGGGGGAGTACTAAGCACGGGGGGCACCCACAAGCGGAGCTTGTGGCTGCTTGACCAGCCAGTTGGACCGCTACGGCAGGCGGCAAGCTTCATGCAGTACCTCCATGACAAAAATTGTGGGTTCAATGTGAACAGTGTCGATCCTTTCAAGTTCGTACGAGTAGCGCCATTTAACAAAAGCGTCATTCAGATGCTGAAGATAGCCAGTGAAATTTGGCTGCTCGCCCAAAACCCTATTCGCTGCGCACTTGGGTATCACTTGATTGATTTCGAGATGCGCCTTGGTTGGCAATGAGAGATGCAATTTGACTAGTTCGTGCCCTCGGAGCGCTTTTCCGTGTTTCTGCGCAAGGGCCTTGAGGTACAGCTCGATGCTAAAAGCCGCATTGACGACGAAAGGCACTGGGGAAAAGCCATTCCTAGGCGTTCTACGAAGGTTTTTCTCGTATACATGCGCTGAAGTGTTGGCGAAGGCTATTGCTTGGTTAAAAACAGCTTGAAAGGGAGTGACTTCCTTGTGCAGCCCTTTTTCTTTAAGGAAAGCACGTACAGCCTCCGCGTCTTGATCTGTGTTGCCATTTGATCGCACCTCACCGACGACGATGCCGTTTAGAAGAATTGCCTTGGGGCCTGGTGGAGTATTTGGCATGGGGAGCGGCCTAATATCTGAATTAAGCCGCGCCGCGAAGCGGCGTCGGCTTGAATGAATTGTTAGGTCTCAAGCCCACCTGATCCACGTCAGTAGGTCACGAGCGGAATCAGATGAGGGTAGGTCTATCTTAAACAGTTGTCGTTCGCCTGCGAGTTGAGAAGAGACCCGGGCAAGTGCAGTCGAGGGGTTTTCAGGTGGATAGCACGTGACTTTGCCGAGGCGGGCCTTCATACGCTCGGGGACTTTGCTGACGAAAACAGAGCACTTCGTGGTGGTACGAGGGTCAAACGCCACCTCGGCGCCTGTGTCAAAGCGGTAGCTCACTAGGTATTCGTTATTGTCCTGTTCCAAGCGGACGGCATGCGGATCTGCATCCAGCATGGCTCTCAAATCTTCCCCTTGCATGAATATTCCCCTGTGAGGCCTAACTATAGTTGCCAGCATGCTGGCCTGATCCGAGATTAGCTTGCAGGCTGGAGCTAGACAATGAGTCAGCTTCCGCGTCGAAAAGTATCGAAATCGCTGGCCCGGATACTCAGGCAATGAGAGGGAAGGGAGTCGTCCCTGCTTTCTTTGATGCTTTTGAGCGTCTGCTTTTGGCCGAAAGCAGCCCCATCCGTAATTCCCTATCAGTCCGAGTCCCGCCAGATCAACGGAATCTATTAGCAGTATCAATCAGCGACGATCTCAAACGCAGCACTCCCCAAAACCGCCCCATTAACCAAAACCCTAACCCCATGCCGCCCCAAAAAATGCCTCCGCGTCGTAAAATCCCGAATCACCTGCCGCCTCCCCACAACCACCTCCCCAAACCCCGCCAACTCCACCGTCTTCAACTTGAACACCTTCCCCGAGACCCCGCCATTCGCCTTCACATAGTCAATCGCATAATCAATTACCAACCGCTGCTCACGCGCCACCGTCGACTTCACCGTAAACGACAACGTAATCGCCTCACCCAACCTCACCACCGCCGGCTCAACCCGCACATCCAGCAACTCAACCTCTGCCTTGGCCCCCGCACCAATCACCGTCAGCGCGCGCAGATCGCCCTGTTTGATCAAGCTGCGCAACGCATGCTTGGCAATCCACGCCGTGTGTTTGTTTTCCAGCGGCCAGCCTTCAACCGTGTCCAGCACCCATTCCGGATGTTCCTTAGTCACGTCATTCAGATGATTCGCCACGGACTTGCGTACGTACAGACTCTCGTCGGTCTTCAACCGATCGAGGATACCGGCGGTCAGTTGCGGGTTGGCTTGCACGGCTTCCAGGCGGAATGACCAGGGCAGGCGAGGGCGGGTGCCTTCGCTGGCGAGGCGGCGGACGTGGTGGTTTTGGTCTTGGGTCCAGTCGTGCATGAGTTCCAGCGCGCGTGCGAGGTCGCTGCGCAGGAAGTGGCGGATGGCGAATTCGGACGAGCCGAAGGTGGTGAAGTATTTCAGCGCTTGCATGGAGGTATCGAAGGCGTGGCCGCCGTAGCTGGCGACGTAGTGCGGCAGGCACATGCTGACGAATCCGCTGTTGAGGCGGGGGGCGAGTTCGCGCAGGACTTCGAGGGAATCTTCGTAGTCCAGTGGCAGCACGGCGTGCAGGCTTTCGCTGACGCGGGCCATGCGTTGCATCACCGACAATTCCGCCAACCCTTGGTTGGCGTGCTTGAGAAACGCCTTGGCCTTGAACGCCGGGTACACGGCGCTCATTTCGCTGGCGATGTGTTGCAGGCGTTCGGCGTTGAAGATTTCCTTTAACGCCGGGGCGGCGGTGTCGGTGGTGCTCATGGTCAGGTCATCGGGGTGCTGACGAACGCTTCGAGGGTTTCGGCGTACGCGGTGTATTGGGCGATGTGCGGGTAGCGGCGGGTGTCGATCTGGTCGGGGACGACGAGGTCGGTGAAGCTCCAGGCGACGGCGAGGCTGATGCCGGCCTGGGTGAGGGTGCCGTCGGTGGGCAGGCCGGTTTTTTCCAGTTCCTGTTCGAGGGCGGTGAACGCGGCGGCGAGTTGGCCTTCGACGCGTTCGACCCACGGTTGGTATTGAATGTCGGCCGGTCGCAGGTTGCGTTCGTAGTAGAGCTGCACGGCTTTTTCGCAGGCGGCGAGGCTGAGGCCGATCAGGCGCAGGGCGTGGGCGCGTTGTTTGAGGTCGCTCGGCAGCAGGCTTTTGCCGCTGGCGGCTTCGAGGTAGTCGAGGATGAGGGTGGAGTCCATCAGGACCACGCCGTCATCGAGGATCAGCGTGGGCGCCTTGACCACCGGGTTGATCTGCTGGAATTGCTCGAAGTGGCGGAACACCGAGACCGATTCATGTTCGAGGTCGATGCCGAGGCGTTTGGCGGAGATCGCCACGCGGCGCACGTAAGGGGAGTCCAGCATGCCGATCAGTTTCATGACGCTTTCCTTCAAGTCGAACCGGTGGGAAGGCATAACCTAGCCGAGCCTGAGGCAAATGTCAGTCGTCAAAACCGGCCTGCTCGTGAATCTCGTCCACATTCAATTCCAGCCGATACGCCACCGCCACAAATAACGCCTGACACAAACACAAGGTCGCACTCAACGAACGGAACGCCAATGCGCTGCCCTCATTCACCAGCAGCAGGCTGTTGGCGTTTTTGGCCAAAGGCGAGAGGTGGCTGTCGGTGAGGATCAGGGTGTTGGCCTGTTGCTGGCGGGCGTAGCGCAGGCAGTGCTGGGTTTCCTTGGCGTAGGGGGTGAAGCTGATGGCGATGACCAAATCGCCGCTACGCACGCTGCGCATCTGCTCGCGATAACTGCCGCCCAGTCCGGAAACCAGATGAATCCGCTTGTGAGTGTGTTGCAAGTTGTAAACGAGGTAGTCGGCGACGGCGAAGGAGCGACGTACGCCGACGACATAGATGTTGTCGGCGTTGACGATCAGGTCGACGGCTTTTTCGAAGGCGACGTCGTCGAGTTCGCGGCCCAGGCGTTCAATGCCGGAGCGGGTGGCGTCGATGCATTCGCGGGCGAGGTCGCCGTCGCTGGCTTGCTGCGACTGGTTGGCGATCATGCTGCGGATGCGTTGCTGGTAGTTGTGCACCGGCGAGGCTTTGTGGGTGTAGGCGGCGCGGAACAGCGCCTGCATTTCGCTGAAGCCGCTGAACCCGAAGCGCTGCGAGAAACGCACGATGGCGGACGGATGCACCTCGCATTCCCGGGCGATGTCGCTGATGCGATCGACCATGATCCGGTCGCTTTGCTGGCTCATGTAGCTGGCGATGCGCTTGAGTTGGCGCGGCAGGGTATCGTATTCGTCGGTGATCAGTTGCAGCAGACGCTCGGCATTGATCGGAGGGCTGGCGAGGGGGCGCTCGTCGTTGGCCGGCAGATCGGGGCGGGGCATAAGTTATCCTTTGAGCTGATCGTTCAACCTGTGGCGAGGGAGCTTGCTCCCGCTGGACTGCGCAGCAGGCCCAAAAATGGGGGCCGCTTCGCGACCCAGCGGGAGCAAGCTCCCTCGCCACAAAGTGCTGGGTTGTGGCTGATGTTAGGAGGGCTTTTGGGGTTCTGCTTGGCTGAAACGATGCACCGGGAGAAGAAAAATTCGCGATGAGGCATCAGCGGTTAGCCGTTTGTCTTCTATATACAGCCGCTGGACTGAATTTCTTGCTATAAACGCACTCCGATGACCGCTACGAAGCCTGTGTCAGAGCTGTTTACGGCTGTTGTCGGACAAATTCCCGGTATTTAGAGTTGCTGAGGCCTCAAACGGGCCTTAGACTGCCGCCCCTTCGTAAATTGAGTGCCGGGTGGCGTTTGCAATAAACGATGCCTTTTCGTCGACCGGACACGGTTCGCCGGAACGCTCCCTATTTCGCCTTAATGCACGTTTTTTTATAGAGATATCAATGACAAAGGACAAGTTGCTGGCCATGCCGGCAGATGACTACATGAATGCCGAGCAACACGCTTTCTTCACTGAGCTGTTGCAGAACATGAAAGTCGAAACCCACGAGCGCATTGAGCAAAACCGTATCGCCATCGAAAGCCTGGACACTCCGGCCGACCCGGCGGACGCGGCTTCGGTTGAAGAAGAGCGCACCTGGCTGGTGAACGCGATCGATCGCGACCAGCGCATGCTGCCGCAACTGGAACAAGCCCTTGAGCGCATCAAGGAAGACAGTTTTGGCTGGTGCGACGACAGCGGCGAAGCCATCGGCCTGAAACGCCTGCTGATCAGCCCGACCACCAAATACTGCATCGAAGCTCAAGAGCGTCACGAGCAGATCGACAAGCACCAGCGTCAGGCCTGATTCCATGGCTGCCCCCTGAATCGGGGGCGCCTGCAAAAGATCGCAGCCTTCGGCAGCTCCTACACGAGCTGACGGGGCTGCGATCTTTGCTTTTGCTCGTCCGCGATATTTTGCGAGCGGTTCCATTGACCTGCTGCAGACTCCACGACTAACGGACCATGGATAATGGCGTTCTAGTGGCGTTTAATGCAGTCACAACAATGAGAACAAGCGTGGGGTGTTGATATGACGAGAGATGGATCTCTGGTTGGGGCTTTGCCCGCACCAGTGCTGTTGCCGAAAAACCGCTGGATCGCTCCGACCCTGCAAAGCATCGCCCTGATGCTGTTGCTCGCGGGCATGACGCTGGGTGGAGTTTCGCTGTACATCGGCCTGCCGCTGGCGGTGCTGATTGTCTGGCTGCCGCGCCTGCGCTCGCGGGCCACCCCTGATGCTGCGCCTGTCGATGCCGGCAGCGCGATTGCCGAACTCACCCGCGATCTTTCCTACACCACCAGTCATAACGCGCTGTCAGCCGCCGGTGTGGCGTTTTCCGTCAAGCAACTGGCGGGCAAACTTGAATCGCAACTCGATGCGGCGGCGCAGATTGTCAGCAACGCCGAAGTGATGATCGCCACCGAACACGCCACTTCGCAGCTCAGTCGTGAAGCGCTGGACGCCGCCAGCGAGGCGCATCACAGCAGCGCGGCGGGGCGCACCGAGCTGGTGGACTCGATTGCGCGCATGCATCAACTCAGTCAACGCGCCAACGCCAGCCGTGAGCTGATCGAAGCCCTGAGTCTGCGCAGCGATGATATTCAACGGGTGACCCTGGTGATTCAGTCGATCGCCAGCCAGACCAATCTGCTCGCCCTGAACGCGGCGATTGAAGCGGCGCGGGCGGGCGAGCATGGTCGGGGATTTGCGGTGGTAGCGGACGAGGTGCGCGGTCTGGCAGCGCGGACGGCCTCGGCGACCGGCGAGGTTGGGGAGATGGTCGCCGATATTCAGCAGCGCACCGCGCAAGTGGTGGAGCAGATCCGCGAGCTGTCCAGCGATCTGCAGACCGGTGTCGAACAAGTTGAAAACACCGGCCAGCATCTGCAAAACATCGCGCGGTTGGCGGCAGGGGTGGAAGGTCAGGTCGGCGAAATCGCCCGTGGTGCGGAAACCAATCGCGAGCAGCTCGACAGTCTGTTTAAGGCCATTGAGCAGATGCGCAGTGATCTGGCGATCAGCGATCAGCAGACCCGACGCCTGGCCGAGGCCGCTGTGCAGATGGAAGGGCAGGCGGAAACCATCAGCGAGCGTCTGGCCGAAGTCGGTCTGGATGACTATCACCAGCGCGTCTATGACCTGGCGCGTGAGGGCGCGAGTCAGATTGCGGCGAGGTTCGAGGCGGATGTCGAGCAGGGGCGGATCAGTCTTGAGGATTTGTTCGACCGTCAATATCAACCGATTCCCGGGACGCAACCGGCGAAGTTTCAGACCCGTTTCGACCGCTACACCGATCAGGTGCTGCCGGCGATTCAGGAGCCGTTGCTGCCGCGCCATGAGGGGTTGGTCTTCGCCATCGCCTGCACGCAGCAGGGTTATGTGCCGACGCACAATCTGGCGTTCAGTCAGCCGTTGACTGGCGACGTGCAGGTCGACGCGGTGGGTAACCGTACCAAACGCAAGTTCGCCGACCGCACCGGGATTCGCTGCGGCAGCCATCAACAGGCGGTGTTGCTGCAGACCTACACCCGTGACACCGGGGAGCTGATGCACGACTTGTCGGTGCCGATCATGGTCAAGGGCCGGCATTGGGGCGGACTGCGCCTGGGTTATAAACCGGAGAGTCCGCGCTGATCGATTGTTACCGCTCGCGCAATGAATCTGTGCACGTGGGTTGCTGTTTCCTCTGTGACGAAGTCATTAACATGGCTATTAGTTAGGTAGCTAATGAAGTCGAGAGGTCAGTATGTGCAGAGTCGATGTCGCGGTGATGATTGGCAGTGGTGTGCCCGCCGGATTGCGCGCGATGGGCCAGAGCGTCTGCTGGGTGGTGTTGCTCAATGGTGAGCGGCGTGGCACCGCGTTCGCCAGTCGCGACGAAGCGGAGGAGTGCAAGGCTGCCTGGCTCGCGCAATTGATGGCCGAGCCTGGCGACAGCCTGCACTGACATTTATTAACGTCCGTCGTGCAGGCGTACGTTCAATTCATCGACCATCACCGCTTCTTCGCCGTCGGCGCGCAGCCACTCCTTCAGCAGTTGCGCCTGTTGCGGTGTCCAGAACTCGGCGTCGATCAACTTGGTGTTGGCATCCAGCGGATGCGCTTCGATGAAATCGTCGATTGCCCCGTTTTCCGATGGCAGGCCCAGTTGGTCGAACAGGGTTTTCAGATCATATGCAGGCAGTTCCATCGTGTACTCCTTTTGCGTGTGCCGGAATGGCGCTGTCGCTCGCTCTTTATCTGAGGCAGCCGTTGGACAAGAGTTCGATTCGTGATTCAAGCGAGCGGGCGAGGGCGCACGCCTCGTTATGGTCTTCGCGGAAACCTCTTACACGACCGGTGGAAGATTCCTTGATATGAAAGAACGCGTTACCCGCTGGAACTACTTGAAATCGCGGTCTGTGACTGCCTGCTCCATGCTCTTCAAGTTCAACCAGATTGGTGCCTTGCAGCACGAACGGCGAGTCAATGCCAGGGTTGGAAGGCTGGGCAAAGTGAGTCAGAGTGCACATATGAAGTCCTTTTCATGAGGTAGCCGACGGTTACAGGTCGGTTCGGGTAGTCGGAAGCAGCATCGCTGCTCTAGAATCGCCAGCGTCTGTTGACGACAGGTGCCTATCTAAAGCAATTTTTTACCGGCGATATGTCGGAAAAGGGCTTTTTTTCGTCAGTTTTTTCCCTAAAGTTTGTAGTCCGTCTTCGTTGCGCTTCAATGAAGATTTTTCCTTCAAGGTTTGGCGAACGTCGAGGCAGGTTTCTCGCCTGACTTTCCAGTAGTCTTGCGAACCCATTGATGAATGGGCGTTCTGCTTGTCTCAGGTTTACTGAAGTCATTCGGTAACAGCATCGGCCTGGCCGTTTTTTTGCCGTGCGCGTTTTGGCGCAGGGTACTTTTCAGATGTGGGGATGTTTCTTTGGCAGTCAGTAATCTCGATATGCATGCTTTGTTCGTGTTGGGTGATTTGCGTGCAAAGCTGGTCAAGCTGTTTCAATCGCGTTTTGTTTACATCACCGAACAGAATGCCGAAGGTATTTACGTGGCCGAGATCGACACCGAAAGTGCATTGGTGGTCGATGACAAACCGGGACTCAAGCTCAAGGTCGGCGATCATTTCAGCGCGGCCGTGCTGCCCAGCCGCGAAGGCGGCAAGATGGACATCCGCTTTCGCGAAATCAAACTGACGGTGTACGGCCTGGGCGATTACGCCTTTGTCGATACAGCGGACGGCCACGCGATTCTGTTCAAGGAAGGCCACAGCGTGGTGACGGTTTTTGCCGCACACCAGCAACTGCAGGAAGGCCTGACCAAGACCCTGAAAGCCGTTACCGGTAAAGCGGCGAAGTGGCGCAAGGGCGAACTGATCACGTTCAAGGCCAGCGAGTGATCGGTGGTTTGAGTCGCGCCGACTTCCATTCGCAGAACCTCGACCGTGCGCGTGAAGAGGCATTGCGCCTGTTCAACGCCAAAGCCGAATTGCAGGGCGCGTGGCTGAACTGGGTGGCAGCGCAGATCTACACCTTGCGGCCTGCGGAATACGCCAGCATGGTCAGACGCGAGCTGCAAAGCTTGCAGGAAAAGTCTGAAACATAACCTCGCCGGGATTGGCCCCCGGAAAAAGCAGGAACCTCGGCTACAGTCAGTTGACTGAGTATTCAGAGGCTTGCGGTCTTCTGCCAGGCCATCCTGCTATTGCTGTGAACAGCACGAGGTGCAAAGCATGAAAGGAATTCGACGGCTATTGGCCGCCAGCGTGGTCACGTTTGGTGTGCTGACATCGGCGCAACCGGTGACGGCGGCGCAAACGCCCATCCATTTTGCCGACCTGAACTGGGAAAGCGGCAGCCTGATCACCGATGTCCTGCGGATCATCGTCGAGAAGGGCTATGGCCTGCCGACCGATACGCTGCCGGGCACCACCATCACCCTGGAAACCGCGCTGGCCAACAATGACATTCAGGTCATTGGCGAAGAGTGGGCCGGGCGCAGTCCGGTGTGGGTCAAGGCTGAAGCGGAGGGCAAGGTCGTCAGTCTCGGTGATACGGTCAAGGGTGCCACTGAAGGCTGGTGGGTGCCGGAATACGTGATCAAGGGTGACCCGGCCAAGGGCATCAAGCCGCTGGCGCCGGACCTGCGCAGTGTCAGTGATCTGAAGAAATACAAGGATGTGTTCAAGGACCCGGAAAATCCGAGCAAGGGTCGGTTCCTCAACAGCCCGATCGGCTGGACCTCGGAAGTGGTGAACAAGCAGAAGCTGACCGCTTACGGCCTGCAGGACGATTACACCAATTTCCGCAGTGGCTCGGGTGCGGCGCTGGATGCCGAAGTCAGCTCTTCGATCCGTCGGGGCAAACCGGTGCTGTTTTATTACTGGTCGCCGACGCCGCTGCTGGGCAAATTCAAACTGGTGCAGCTGGAAGAGCCACCGTTCGATGCCGAAGCGTGGAAGACCCTGACCGATGCCGATAACCCCAATCCGAAACCGACCCGTTCGCTGGCGTCGAAGCTGTCGATTGGCGTGTCTACGCCGTTCCAGAAGCAGTATCCGCAGATTGCCGATTTCTTCAGCAAGGTGGATTTCCCGATCGAGCCGCTGAACAAGGCGTTGGCCGAGATGAGCGAGAAGCACACCGCGCCACGCCAGGCGGCGGAAGCGTTCATGAAGGCGCATCCGGAGGTGTGGCAGGCGTGGGTGCCGAAGGATGTGGCGGAGAAGGTCTCCGCTGATCTGAAATGAGATGGGCTTCTGTGGCGAGGGAGCTTGCTCCCGCTCGGCTGCGGAGCAGTCGCTATCTCGGAAAATGCGGTTTTAATGATTAACCGCGTCAGCCGATTTCAGGGCTGCTTCGCAACCCAGCGGGAGCAAGCTCCCTCGCCACAGGTTATGTGTCGACTTAGAATCGAGTTTGCACCGCCAATTCAAAGGTACGCGGCGTACCCAGATAGTAAGCCGGCGACACATGCGCAAACTCGGCATACACCTCGTTGGTCAGGTTACGCACCCGGCCGGTGACGGTGGTGTGCGAGTCGACCTTGTAGCTGAGGAAACTGCCGAACAGTGTGTACGACGGCACGGTCATGGTGTTCGCCGTGTCCGCATACACCGATGCCACATACCGCGCATCGACCCCGCCTTGCCATTGCGGCGAAAAATCATAAGTCAGCCACAGATTGCCTACCCGATCCGGAACGTTGGTCGGCGTGTTGCCCTTGCGTGAAACCACCACGCCAGCGGCGTTCTTTTCGGTGAAGTCGTCGTATTGCGCATCGACCCAGGCGAAGTTGCCTTCGGCCAACAGCTTGTCGGTGATCCGCAGGGAGCTGGCGATCTCGATGCCTTTCGAGGTTTGCTGACCTACCGGGATGCTGCTGGTCGGGTCCAGCGGATCAGTCACGGCGAAGTCCTTGCGCTCGATGGTGTAGGCGGCAACTGTCGCCGAGCCACGGCCATTCAGGTAGTCGAACTTGCTGCCGATTTCCCACTGCTTGCCGGTTGATACATCGAAGTCCTGCGTGCCGTTCGGTTGTTCGGCGGCGGTGCTGTATTGCACGTAGACGTTGGCGGATGGAATGAACTGGTAGGTCAGGCCGACGCGCCCGGTGACCGGCTCCCAGCTGCGCTTGAGGTGCTTGGGATTGGCGGCCGTGACGGTGCGATGGTTGGTCACGTCGAGGTCGATGTCGTCGTAACGCAGGCCGGTGAGCAGCGCCAGTTTGTCGGTCAGTGCCAGGCGGTTTTCCACGAACAGCGCCTTGGTGGTGACCTCGTTGGTCTTGTCGCTGATCAGTGCCGGGTTGGTGCCGGGAATATCGTAGAAATGCCCCGGACGGTAGTTGTTCGGATCGACCGTGCTTGCGCCTTTGATGTTCAACGGCGAGTTGGTGGTCTGGTTGACCTTGTACTCGAAACCGCCGGACCAGGTGGTGTCGAGGCCGAACAGGGTATTGTCGTGGCGCAGTTCGAACTGGTTGCCGTTCTGCTCGCCCTGATGCCGCACTTGATAGGCGGTGGAACGGTTAACCGCCGAGTTGTCGGCGTTGTATTGATAGGTTTCGAGGTTGCGGTAGTCGCGCTGGCTGTCGAGGTGATACAGCGTATTGCGCAGGGTGGTGCTTTCGTTGATCCGATAGTCGATGATCGAACGCACCCAGATCGTGCGCTGTTCGTAGCGCCCATCCTCGACGTTGTAGTTGTTGAAGCGATTGTGTTTGTCGATCTTCAGTTCGCCAGCCTTGGGGTTGAGTACCGGCGTGCCCCAGTACGGGCTGTCTTCGTGTTCGTCCTGATATTCCAGGGCCAGGGTGTGCGACAGGTCCGGCGTGAGGTCGCTGAGCAACGAGAACGCCACGCTCCAGGCATCGCGCTCCTGCCGGTCGATGTAGCCGTTGCTGGTGTTGTGGCTGACATCGAGGCGCGCGTAGTGCTGCACGTCGGCCCCCGGGTCGGTCAGCGCATGGTTGAGGCCGAACGCGGTTTCCGTGGTGTCGTAACTGCCGTAGCTGACGCGACCTTCGGCGGCTTGTTCGTCGCGGGTCGCCAGTTTGGTCACATAGTTCAGCGAGCCGCCGACCGAGCCTGCGCCGTTGATCAGCGATGACGGACCGCCCACCAGTTCGACCCGATCATAGATCCACGCATCCACCGGTCGGGCGAGGCCGCCGGAGACGGTGACGCCGTTGAACATCTGGGTGATCTGGCTGCTGGTGAAACCGCGATAGGAGACGAATCCGCCAAAGCCTGGCGGCGCGCTGGCATTGACCCCGGGCAGGGTGTTGGCGGCGTCCTGGAAGTTCTGTGCGCCGTGGCGTTCGATGTCGTTGCGATTGGCGACGGCCACCGAGGCCGGTGTGTCGCGCACGCTAAGGCCGAGGCGCGAAGCCATGCCGCTGGATTGATCGAGGCTCAGGCCCGGTTCGCTGGTGGATTCGCCGTCGATGGTGATCGGCGCCAGATCCACGGTGGATTGCGCCCAGGCGTTGAGGGACAGGCAGCCGCACAGGCTCGCCAGCAGAGGAATATATTTCATCGTTGAATCCTGAATGCTTGTCTGGGAATCAGCGCACAGGCGAACGCCGCGCGTTGGCGCAGTGGGCTGACAAATCAAAAAGGCAAAGACACTCAGGCGAGCGGTGGGGCGCGAGGGTTGGCCGAAGGCCAGGTGAAGCGGGCAGGGAGGTCGGCGCTGACGATGGGTGCCAGCGGCGGGCTGTGTTGCTCGGGCAGAACCGCGAGGGTCAGGCTGGAGTTGAACGCCGGACCCATACCGCCGCCGACCGAGCACAGCGGACAGCCGAACGCCTTGGACAGGGTCGGCAATTGTTCTTCGCTGGGATTGCTGGTCAGCGGCGCTTGAGTGGCCGGGTCGACCGTACAGAACTGGCCGCCGATGCCGTTGAGCTGCATCCCGACCATTTGCCCGTGACCGATGCTGCAGGCGAACACGTTGAACAGGACGCAGCAATAAAGCATCCAGGCCAGCAGTGAGCGATCGGAACGGGTGAATTTCATGGGGCGGCACTTTACCGTACCGCTGATCGGTCGTGCACTTCAAAAAATGCCAACTAGGATGTTTTGTTCAAATCCCTCGAAAGGATTCTCGACCATGACCTTTGTGTTGGCTCAATGGCTGGTGACGATATTTGCGGCAATCGCCCTGGTACACGTGTATTGGGCGCTGGGTGGGCAATGGGCGGCGGTGGCGGCGGTACCGCAAGTGCCGGTGCAAGGACTGGTGGTGACGGTGCGACCGGCGTTCAAACCGTCAGGCTGGATCACCTTGTTGGTGGCGGCGGCATTATTGGTGATCGCCGCGCTGGTGTGCATGCGCGTCGGCTGGGGCATGCCGGCGGTGCATCACAAGGCATTGCAATGGGTGATCAGCGCGATTGCGTTGTTGATGTTTGCCCGGGCGATCGGCGATTCGAATCTGGTGGGGTTTTTCAAGGAAGTGAAAGGGTCGCGGTTTGCGCGGCTGGATACCTGGGTGTATTCGCCGCTGTGTCTGGTGCTGGGGGCGGGGTTGTTGGCGGTAGCTTGGGTCTGACCCGGTTCATGTGTTGGCAATACCGGCCTCTTCGCGGGCAAGCCCGCTCCCACAGTGATTGTGGGTGTTCACAAGTAATGGGCTCCATCCAAAACCCTGTGGGAGCGGGCTTGCCCGCGAAGAGGCCTGCCCAGACACCGCCGAATTAACTACCGCTCTCGGTCCTGCGACTGCTCACCTCAGCCGGCACATCATCCCCGGCCATGCGCTTGCGGAACAAAGCCGCCCGCGCCAGCAGCAGGGTAGTCACCGGCACGGTGATCGCCAGCAGGATCGGAATCAGCCAGGCATGCATCACCGGCCCCGACTTGAGTGCCGAGAAACAGATGATCGACGCCAGTGCCACGCACCACGCGCCGATTGTAGAGGCCAGCGCCGGCGGGTGCATGCGCTGGAAGTAATCCTTCATGCGCAGCAATCCGGTCGCGCCAATCAGCGCAAACACCCCGCTGAGCACCAGAAGGATCGCCACCGGAATCTCCACCCACAACGACAATTGCGCATTCATTCGATCACCTCGCCACGCAGCAGGAATTTCGCCAGGGCAAACGAGCCGACGAAGCCGAACAGCGCGATCAGCAGCGCCGCCTCGAAATAAGTGTCACTGGAATAGCGAATGCCCAGGGTCAGCATCATCAGCATGGCGACGATGTACAGGTAATCCAGCGCCAGCACTCGATCCTGTGCCGACGGCCCCTTGAACAGGCGAATCAGGGTCAGGATCATTGCCAGCGAGAACAGGAACAGCGTCAGCAGAATCGCGTTCGACAGCAGCGGGCTCATTCGAAAATCTCCATCAACGGCTGCTCGTAGGCAGTCTTGAAGTGGTGGATGAAGTGCGCCTCGTCATCCAGATCCCAAACGTGCAGCAGCAGAATGCTGCGATCCAGCGCCAGCTCCGACCACACGGTGCCGGGCACCACGGTGCAGATCATCGCCAGCGCGGCCAGACCGTTGGCATCGCGCAGGTCCAGCGGCACTTTGACGAAGCCTGAGCGCGGCGGCCGGCGACCGGCATTGAGCACTCCCCAGGCGACGATCAGATTGGACATCACCACATCACGGCCCACCATTACGAACAGGCGCAAAATCGTCAGCGGGCGGCGGATGCGCACCTGTTTCGGGCGCAGCTTGCGCATCATCAACGGTGCGGCGAAGCCGAGTATTGCGCCGAGCAGCAGGTTGCCCGGGCTGACGGACAGGTTCAGCGTCAGCCACAAAACCCACAACGCCAGTGACAGCAACGGTGCCGGAAATACGCGCTTCATGGCTGCACCTCCAGCATCGCCGCTTTGGCTTCAGGACTTGGCACGGCGCGGGTGCCGAGCACCGCCATCACGTATTGCTGCGGGTTGTTCAGCGCGTCGGCGGTGGCCTGGGTGTAACGCAGCAGCGGTTCGGCCTTGAAGGTCAGCGCGATGCTCAGCCCCAGCAACAGGAAGATCGGCGCGCATTCAAGCTTGCGCAGCAGCGGCGACGGGCGTTCCTCGGGCGTCCAGAAACGCTGGACGCCCATGCGCGCCAATGCCATCAGCGAAGCCAGTCCGGAGAGGATCAGCAGCGTCAGCAGCGCCCATGCAGCGCTCGAGATCGGCGCTTCGCCGCCCAGCCCCAGCGGATTGAGCAGGGCGCCGATCAGGCTGAGCTTGCCGATGAACCCGGACAGCGGCGGCATGCCGATGATCAGCAGCGCACACGCGATGAAACTCAGGCCGAGAAATGCCATGGTCCATGGGATGACCTGACCGACCACGGCTTTCTGCTCGTCATCGAGGTTGATGCCTTTGGGCGGTTGCAGCGATTCCTGCGGACGCGGCAGCAACTCGCTTTCATCCTCCAGCGGAATCTCGTTGGCCGAACGCGAGCGCTCGATCAACTCTGCCAGCAGGAACAGTGCACTCAGGGCGAGAGTCGAGCTGACCAGATAGAACAGCGCCGCGCCGATCAGGTTCGGCTGAGCGAAACCCACCGCCGACAGCAGAATCCCGGCCGACACCAGAATGCTCAGGCTGGCCATGCGTTCCAGGCGTTGCGCGGCCAGAATCGCCAGCGCCGCGCAGGCGATGGTCGCCATGCCGCCGTAGATCAGCCAGTCGCCACCGAAGAACGCCGAAGCCCCGGCCTGCCCGGAGAACAGCAGCGTCCACAGACGCAGCAGGGTGTAGACGCCGACCTTGGTCATGATCGCGAACATCGCCGCCACCGGCGCACTGGCCGAGGAGTAGGCCGGCACCAGCCAGAAGTTCAGCGGCCACATGCCGGCCTTGGCCAGGAATGCCACCGCAAGAATCCCCGCACCGGCGTGCAGCAAGCCACGATCGGCTTCCGGCACCAGCGGAATCTTCAGCGCCAGATCGGCCATGTTCAGGGTGCCGGTGACGCCGTAGATCAGCGCAGCGCCAATCAGGAACAGTGACGAGGCCAGCAGGTTGATCGAGATGTAATGCAGCCCCGACGAAACCCGCGCCCGACCCGAACCGTGCAGCAACAGACCATAAGAGGCGGCGAGCAGCACTTCGAAGAACACGAACAGGTTGAACAGGTCGGCGGTGAGGAAGGCGCCGTACAGGCCCATCAGCTGAATCTGGAACAGCGCGTGGAAGCTCGATCCCGCGCCGTCCCAGCGCGCCATGGCGAACAGCAGGGCGCTGACGCCGATGATCCCGGTCAGTACCAGCATCAAGGCCGACAGGCGATCGACCACCAGCACGATGCCGAACGGTGCTTGCCAGTTGCCCGGCAGATACACGCCAATGGAACCGGGCACGCCGGTGGTTTGCGTCCACTGCAGCAGCATCACCGAAATGAACAGGCCGACGAGGCTCGAGAACAAGTTGATTTTCGCCTTCAACGGTCGGTGCTTTTCGCCGAGCATCAACATGATGGCGGCGGTCAGCAGCGGCAGCAGGATCGGTGCGGCGATCAGGTGGGTCATCGCCATCATTCCTTGGGCTCCCGGCCGTCGACGTGGTCGGTGCCGGTCAGGCCCCGCGACGCGAGCAACACCACCAGGAACAGCGCAGTCATGGCGAAGCTGATGACGATTGCGGTCAGCACCAGGGCCTGCGGCAGCGGATCGGTGTAGTGCAGCAAATCCTGTGTCACGCCGTCCTTGATCACCGGTTCTTTACCGATGAACAGGCTGCCCATGCTGAATATGAACAGGTTGACCGCGTAGGACAGCAGGCACAGGCCCATGACCACCTGAAATGTCCGTGGCCGCAATACCAGCCACACGCCGGACGCGGCGAGCACGCCGATGGCGATTGCGATGACTTCTTCCATCAGACGGCTCCTTTGCTGGCGACGGACTTGGGCAGTGACGCGGTCTTGTGACCCCGCACCGATTGATGGGCGAGGGCGGTCAGGATCAGCAACGTCGAACCGACCACCACGGCGTACACGCCGATGTCGAAGAACAGTGCGCTGGCGATATGGATCTCGCCCAGCAGCGGCAAGGCGAAATGCCAGGTGTGGGTGGTCAGGAACGGATAACCGACCGCCATCGCCCCAAGACCGGTGGCGGTGGCGAACAGCAGGCCAGTGCCCATCCAGCGCAGCGGTCGCAGGCTCATTTGCGCCTCGACCCACTGCGTACCGGCAACCATGTATTGCAGGATGAACGCCACCGACATCACCAGTCCGGCGACGAAACCGCCGCCCGGCTGGTTGTGGCCGCGCATGAACAGGTAGAACGACACCACCAGCGCAATCGGCAGCAACAGGCGCACCAGCACCGCGGGCACCATCATGAAGCCCAGCGCGGTGTCGCTGGCGCTGCGCGGGTTGACCAGATCGGTGACCACGTCCGGCGCGAGCAGGCGTTGTTGGGCCGGCAACTGCAGGCTTTCTTTTGGCGGGCGGAAACGTCGCAGCAGGGCGAACACGGTCAGCGCCACGGCCACCAGCACGGTGATTTCACCGAGGGTGTCGAAGCCACGGAAGTCCACCAGCATCACGTTGACCACGTTGCTGCCACCGCCCTCGGGCATGGCCCGGCTGAGGTAGAACGAGGAAATGTCGTTGGGCGTCTGCCGCGTCAGCATTGCGTAGGACAACAGCGCCATGCCGGCACCGACGGCAATCGACAGCAGCAAGTCGCGCAAGCGCCGTACCCGGGCCTTGCGCAGGCTCGACGGCAATGGCGAGACTTCTTCGATGCGTCGTGGCAGCCAGCGCAGGCCGAGCAGGATCAGCACCGTGGTCACCACTTCCACCGCCAGTTGCGTCAGCGCCAGATCCGGCGCCGAGAACCAGACGAAGGTCACGCAGGTCATCAGCCCGCAGACGCTGACCATGGTCAGGGCCGCG
The DNA here is from genome assembly GCF_040729435.1 of Pseudomonas sp. HOU2. NCBI lineage: Bacteria > Pseudomonadati > Pseudomonadota > Gammaproteobacteria > Pseudomonadales > Pseudomonadaceae > Pseudomonas > Pseudomonas sp. HOU2. The sequence goes on from NZ_CP160398.1 coordinate 5,717,816, forward strand.
AGACGGTGATACTTGGCTTGCCACGCGGCGCCGAGGGCGCAGGCAATCGCCAGCAGCCACAGGGTGACGAACACGATGGAACCCGGAATCTTCGGCCGGTCGCCCCAGCTCAGGCTGCTGTGCAGCATCGGGATCAGGCCGGCGAGGACCGCCGCCAACACCATCAGGAACAGTTGCATCTGCAGGCGGCGGGTGCCAAGTCGGCGTTCGACCCGGCGGGCCATGCGCATCATCAGGACCAGACTGCGCTCGAACAGGCGCTTGCCGTTGAAGCGGCCCACCAGCGGCGGGTATTTGAAGCGGCCACGCTTGAGCTGGTTGCGCAGCAGCAGATAGACCACGATGCCGCCGGACATGGCGATCAGGCTCATGATCATCGGCGCGTTGAGACCGTGCCAGATCGCCAGACTGTACTCAGGCAGCGTTCCACCCACCACTGGCAGTGCGGCGGCCGCGAGCAGCGGGCCGACCACTTGCGCCGGGAAGATCCCGACGATCAGGCAGGTGAACACCAGCAGTTCGACCGGCGCACGCATCCAGCGCGGTGGTTCGTGCGGGGTGTGCGGCAGATCGGTAGCGGTCGGGCCGAAGAACACGTCGACGGTGAAGCGCAGCGAGTAGGCGACGCTGAAGGTCCCGGCGATGGTCGCGACAATCGGCAACGCCGCTTCAACCCACGCGGTGGCGTTGATGAACACGGTTTCGGCGAAAAACATTTCTTTCGACAGGAAGCCGTTGAGCAACGGCACGCCAGCCATCGACGCACTGGCAACCATCGCCAATGTGGCGGTGAACGGAATCAGTTTGATCAGGCCGCTGAGCTTGCGGATGTCGCGGGTGCCGCTTTCGTGGTCGATGATCCCGGCGGCCATGAACAGCGAAGCCTTGAAGGTCGCATGATTGAGGATGTGGAACACCGCCGCGACCGCCGCCAGCGGGCTGTTCAGGCCCAGCAGCAAGGTGATCAGGCCCAGATGGCTGATGGTCGAGTAGGCCAGCAGGCCCTTGAGGTCGTTCTGGAACATTGCGCAATAGGCGCCGAGCAACAACGTACACGCACCGGCGCCGCTGACGATGTAGAACCATTCTTCACTGCCGGACAATGACGGCCACAGACGCGCAAGCAGAAACACTCCAGCCTTGACCATGGTCGCCGAGTGCAGATAAGCCGAAACCGGAGTGGGCGCCGCCATGGCGTGCGGCAGCCAGAAATGGAAGGGGAACTGCGCGCTTTTGCTGAGGGCGCCGATGAGGATGAGGGGGAGCAGGATAGGGTAGAGGGCATGTGCGCGAATCTGATCGCCGGCGGCCAGGACCTTGTCCAGGTCATAGCTGCCGACGACATGGCCGAGGATCATGACCCCCGCCAGCAGGCATAGTCCCCCGGCACCGGTGACCATCAGCGCCATATAAGCGCCACGCCGGGCATCGGCGCGGTGGTGCCAGTAGCCGATCAAAAGGAACGAGAAGAGGCTGGTCAGCTCCCAGAAGAACACGATCTGGATCAGGTTGCCGGAGATCACCAGCCCGAGCATGGCGCCCATGAACGCCAGGAAAAAGGCGAAGAAGCGCGGCACCGGATCGTCCGGCGACATGTAATAACGCGCATACAAAGAGACCAGCGCGCCGATGCCCAGCACCAGCAGCGAGAACAGCCAGGCGAAGCCGTCCATGCGCAGGACGAAGTTCAAACCGAGGCTGGGCAGCCACATGAATTCTTCGCGGATCACCCCGCCGTGGGCGATTTGCGGGTACAACAGCGCGACCTGCACGGTGCCGATCAGAGCGACCAGACCTGCCAACAGGGATTCGCTATTACGCGCGTTGTGTGGCAGCACCGCTGCCAGACAGCTGCCAATGAATGGCAGAAGCAGTAGAACTATCAGGGACATAGGCTTCTAATCTGCGGAAGTTTGTGAAGCATCATACGTGCCAGCTCCCTGATTACCAAACCCGAGGATGTCTCAGAATCCTACAAAGTAGTCTGAAAAATTTGGTTTGGCCTTGTTTCAAGGGCGAAAAAAGATCGCAGCCTGCGGCAGCTCCTACAGGGATATGCATTCCATGTAGGAGCTGCCGCAGGCTGCGATCTTTTGATCTTCGCGCTCAATTGCCGCTGTCGTTCTCCAGGGCACCCTCAACTTCGACGTCAACCTTACCCTTGGTCTTCAACTCACTGACAATCACCGCCGCCACAATCAACCCCGCGCCAACCAAGGCAATCGCCGGCAGACGCTCCCCGGCAATCCGCCCGACGATCCCGGCCCAGACCGGCTCACCGGCATAGATCAAGGTTGCCCGGGTCGGCGAAACGCTTTTCTGCGCCCAATTCATCGCCACCTGAATCGCCGCACTCGCCGCGCCGAGGCCCAGAGCAGTCACCAGCAAGGTCCAGGAAAAATCCGGGAGTGCTTCACCTGTCGGCACCACCAGCAGGAACGACAGCACCGAGGTCGCCGCCAGTTGCACCACGGTCACCCGACGCACATCGACCTGACCGGCGTAGGTGCTGATCAGAATGATCTCGGCGGCAATCGCGATGGCGCTGATCAGCGTGGCGATTTCTCCGGGGCTGAAATTCAGCGAAGCCCCGGAAGGCCCGGACAACAGCATCAACCCGGTAAACGCCAGCATGATGCCGATGCTTGGCATCAACCCCGGACGACGGCCCAGCACCAGCCATTGCAGCAACGGCACGAAGGGCACGTACAGCGCGGTGATGAATGCCGACTGGCTGCTCGGGATCGTTTGCAGGCCCACCGTCTGCAGGCCGTAACCGAGCATGATTGCCACACCGATGAAGGATCCGGCCTTGAGTTCAAACAACGTGAGTTCACGCAAGTGACGCCAGGAGAACAGCGCGACGATGCACGCCGCAGCGGCAAAGCGCAGGCCGACAAAAAACATCGGGCCGCTGACGGTCATCGCGTGTTGCACCAGCAGGAACGTGCCGCCCCAGACCATGGTGATCAGCACCAGCACGCACTCGGCCTTGCTGAAGCGGGAAAAGCGGAGAGAGGTGGAAGATTCGTTCACTGACGTCATGACCTTGCGCACTATAAAAGGCAGGACGCACAATGCGCCCAACGTTGCGCAGTATACTGCCCAACCCCACCGAGTGAGCAATATAGTGCACAAAGATTCCAGCCAACGGGCGTCCGTCCTGCAACACGTCAGCCACAACGTCCGGCGCCTGCGCCACGCTGCCGACATGAGCCAGACCGCGCTGGCGGAAAAGTCCGGCGTCAGTCGGCGCATGCTGGTGGCGATCGAGGCTGGGGAAAAGAATGTCAGCCTGACCACCCTTGATCGCGTTGCCGAAGCGCTCGACGTGGCCTTCAGCGACCTGATCCAGGCCCCCGACGCACGCGATACCAGCCGCATCAACGAGGTGGCCTGGGCCGGCGTCATTCCGGGGAGTAAAGCGGTGCTGTTGTCCAAGGCCACCGCCACCCGCGAGGTCGAGCAATGGGAATGGTGCCTGCAGCCGGGCGAAATCTATCCCTCACAACCGGACGCCGATGGCTGGAGTGAACAGATTTATGTGTTCGAAGGTTGCCTGACGCTGACGGTCGGCGATGTGACCAACACCATTTCCACTGGCGAGTTTTTCATGTTTGCCAGCAACCAGCCGCACGGCTATCGCAACGACGGAACGGTCGCGGTGCGGTTTGTGCGTAATGTGGTGATTTGAAATGAATCAGAACGCAGACATCCTGATCATCGGCGGTGGCCTCAGTGGCACGATGCTGGCCGTGCAATTGCTGCGACTGCCCGGCCAGCGCCGGATCCAGATCATCGAACCGCGCGCCGAGCTCGGTCGCGGTGAAGCCTACAGCGCCGTCGAGCTTGGCCACACGCTCAACGGCAATGCGGCGCGCATGAGTGTCGACCCGGACAACCCCGATGACCTGACTCAATGGCTGACCGCGCACATTGCCGCCGGTGGCTGGCCGGAATCTGCCGAGCAGAATGTGCCGGTCAGCGAACTGTTCCCGCCACGCGGGCTGTTCGGCGTGTATGTGCAGCAGCGTCTGGCCGAGGCGCGAATCGTCGGTGCGCAGCGGGGGTCGAGCGTCGAGCATATCTGCGCCGAAGTCGTCGATCTGCAAAGCGAGGCCGATTCGGTGCAACTGAGTTTGAGTAATGGGCAGACTCTGCGCGGTGCCTACGCCGTGCTCGCCACGGGCATGTTCCCCGCCGCCCGCACGCCGCAGAAAGAGTCCAGCGGCCTGAACGCCGCAGCGCTTGATCCGTGGGATGTCGCCGCCATGCGTCAGCTCGATCCGCAATCGACCGTGCTGATCATCGGCTCCGGCCTGACCATGGTTGATGCGGTGGTTTCGCTGGAGCAGGCCGGGCATCGCGGGCCGATCGAAGTGTTTTCCCGTCACGGACTGTTGCCCCATGTGCGTCGGCAACCGCCGGCGTGGGTGGATTTTCTTGCCGAAGATCAGAGCATCCGCACACCGCGACAATTGTTGCGCGAACTGCGCAGGCATTGCCGCGAGGCGATCGCTCAGGGCATCGATTGGCAAGCGCCGCTGGACACGGTGCGGGCGCATATCGGACGGCTGTGGAGCCAGGCGACTGACCTGCAGCGTCGACAATTCGTACGCCATGTGCGGCCGTGGTGGGAGAGTCATCATCATCGGTCACCGCCGTTGAGTGCGGCGTTGGTTGAGCGCTTGCATAACCAGGGACGCTTGCGAATTCAGGCGGCGTCGTTCAAGGGGCTTGAGCCTGCATCGGGCGAGGGTGCGAGTATTCGCATTCGGCGTCGTGGCGAGGCGCAAACCTGTGTGGTGCAGGGTGCAGCGCTGATCAACTCCAGTGGCATCGAGTACGACTGGCGCCGCGTCGCGCGACCGCTGCCGCAGCAGTTGCTGGCGCGCGGGCTGGTGCGTCCGGGACCGTTGGCGCTGGGGATTGCGGCGGCGGTGGACGGTGCGGTGCTGGACGCTGACGGGCAGGCCGGCAGCCGATTGTTCGCGATGGGGCCACCGCTGCGCGGGATGTGGTGGGAGAGCACGGCGGTGACCGATGTGGCGTTGCAGGCGAAGATGTTGGCGGCGCGGCTGGTTGATTGATGTTGTTGTGACTGGCCCCATCGCTGGCAAGCCAGCTCCCACAGGGTTTTGCATGGATCACAAAATCTGCGAACAACACAGAAAACTGGGGTAGCTGGCAAGACAGCCTCAATAGGGGTTTGCATGGATCACAAAATCCGTGAACAACACAAACCACTGTGGGAGCTGGCTTGCCAGCGATGGGGCCAGTTCAGCCAATGATTATCTCGGCAGCGCATTCATCAGCCAGCGCTGGCGAATCTGCTCCAGGCGCCCGTCGGCGCGCAAGGTTTCCAGCGCCTGTTGCCAGCGTTTGACCTGACCCGGATCGGTCTGTAGCGAAAAAGCAATGTAGGTGTCCTGTTTCATCAGCGACATCTGATACTGCAAGCGTCCCGGTTCCATGCCCTGGGTACGGGCCAGGGCGGCGGTGGACAGGGTGTCGGAGACCACGAAGTCGGTTCGGCCCAGACTGAACAGGCGCATCATCTGCTCAGGGGTTTCGACACCGTCGAGATTTTTCAGGTTTTGCCGTTGCAGGTAGCTGTAGACCAGCCATTTGCGCGGCACGCTGATGCGCCCGGCCTGATCCGCCTCTTGCAGCGAACGTACCGGTGGCTGGCTGTAGGCGTGGCCGTAGAGGGCGGTTTCGACTTCGATCAGCGGCCCGACCCATTGGTAACGATCATCGCGCTCGTCGGTGCGCAAAACCGTGAAAACGCCCGTATTCGGGGTCTCGCTGGCGGTGCGCAGGGCACGCAGCAACGGTACTTGTTGCAGCACGATCCGGTCACCGGTCTGTTCGGCCAGCGCGCGCACCACATCCACGCCATAACCCACCAGTTGATCGCCTTGTTGAAAATGCAGGGGCGGGTGATTGTCGGTGAGCAGTTGCAGGTCCGCCGCATTGGCCGCCAGGGCCAGGAGTGACAGCAGACACGCGGCAATCCGTTTCATGAATCGTCCCTGAAAAATTGAGCGCGAAGCTTAGTACGGGCCGGGGGTGGCTGTCGTGAGGAATGTGAGGGGCTTTTGCGTCAGAAACCAAGGCGGATTGGCAGAGCCAGGCGCAGACAAAACCGTTCTGGCGATAGTGGTGGATCAGTCAACATTTGAAGTGACGGACCTGACCTGTTCGCGAGCAAGCTCGCTCCCACGGTCTGTACTGGTCAGAGTCAGAATCGAGTCTGTAGTCCCGCCCACCCCTTCAAGTCTAAACATACAAGCGAGCCTGCTCGCGAAAGCGCAGTGTCAGTCAGCATTGATGTCACTGACCGAATGCCTTCGCGAGCAAGCTCGCTCCCACATTGGTTTGTGGTGTGGGGGGGGGTGGCTGGAGGGTTATGCCACCACGCGATAGCACGGCACATACGCCGCGCCGCCCGGCAGTTTCATTCGGTGTTGGGCGACGAAGGCTTTGAGCAGTGCGTCGAGCGGCTGCATGATCGCCGCGTCACCGCGGATCTGATACGGCCCGTGTTCTTCGATCAGACGAATGCCCTTGTCCTTGACGTTGCCGGCGACGATCCCGGAGAACGCGCGGCGCAGGTTGGCCGCCAGTTCGTGGGGCGGCTGGTCGCGGTGCAGCTTGAGGTTGGCCATGTTTTCGTGGGTCGGATCGAACGGACGCTGGAAGCTTTCGTCGATCTTCAGCAGCCAGTTGAAGTGAAATGCGTCGTTGCGCTCGCGGCGGAACTGCTTCACCGCTTTGAGGCCGGAGGTCATCTGCCGGGCGACTTCGGCCGGGTCGTCGATGATGATCTGGTAGTGCTGCTTTGCCGCATCGCCGAGGGTCGCGGTGACGAAGGCGTCGAGCTGTTCCAGATACGGCGCGGCATGTTTCGGCCCGGTCAGGATCACCGGGAACGGCAGGCCTTCGTTGTCCGGGTGCATCAGGATGCCCAGCAGGTACAGGAACTCTTCGGCGGTACCGGCGCCGCCCGGGAAGATGATGATGCCGTGGCCGACCCGGACGAACGCTTCCAAGCGTTTTTCGATGTCCGGCAGGATCACCAGCTCATTGACGATCGGGTTCGGCGCTTCGGCGGCGATGATCCCCGGCTCGGTCAGGCCGAGGTAGCGCCCACCGTGGATGCGCTGCTTGGCGTGGGCGATGGTTGCGCCCTTCATCGGGCCTTTCATCACACCGGGGCCGCAACCGGTGCAGATGTCTAGGCTGCGCAGGCCCAGTTCGTGGCCGACTTTCTTGGTGTATTTGTATTCTTCGGTGTTGATCGAGTGACCGCCCCAGCACACGACGATTTTCGGCTCCACACCGGGGCGCAGGGTGCGCGCGTTGCGCAACAGGTGGAACACGTAGTCGCTGATGCCTTGCGAGGTGCTGAGGTCGATGCGTTGGCTGTCGAGTTCGTTTTCGGTGTAGACGATGTCGCGCAGGGCGCTGAACAGCATCTCGCGGGTGCTGGCGATCATTTCGCCGTCGACGAAGGCGTCGGCCGGGGCGTTCAGCAGTTCGAGGCGCACGCCGCGATCCTGCTGGTGAATGCGGATTTCGAAGTCCTTGTAGGCTTCAAGAATGGTTTTTGCGTTGTCGACATGGGCGCCGGTATTGAGGATGGCCAGGGCGCACTGGCGGAAGAGGGTGTAGGTGCTGCCGGATCCGGCTTCGCTCAGTTGCTGCACTTCACGTTGAGAAAGGGTTTCCAGGCTGCCTTTCGGGCTGACCGAGGCGTTGATTACGTGTCGTTGGGTCATGCAATGATCCTTAAAACGATGTCATTCCAATGGCAGGCAAATGGCATCCGAATAGTGTGTATCCATGAATGAAGATGGCACGATCTGCGCTGTACCGCCATGTCCCCGTTGGACGCTGAAGAGATGAAAAGGGCCCCCAGCATAGCTAAATCGCGGAGAGAGGCGATAATGCGCAGCGAGTTTTTTCCGTTGCCCTTTTTATCGCTCAAGGAAGTCATGCCTGATGTTCGAGATCCAGCCGATGGACCCAGCAACGTTTCGCCAGCAGACCCGGCGCAGCACGCTCATCATCGCGGTGCTGTTCCTGGTGCTGGCGATGGCGCTTTCGACGGCGGCGGTGGCGCTGTTCGGCGAACCCGGCGGGGATAATCTGCGCTTCAACGTCGGCGGGGTGTTCGTCGCGTTTCTGCTGACAGCGGCGCTGATGCGCGCGCAGTTCTGGCAGCAGCCGTGGATGGCCCCGGCGGTCTATAGCTGGCGGCTCAAGCGCAGCCTGATGAGCGTGACCAACGTGATGCATCAGGTAACCGCTGCGGTGGAACAGAACGATCCGACGGCGATGAAGGTGCTGCGTTTCTATCATCTGGGGCTGACCCAGATGCACGAACTGGACGGTAACTCCAGCGATCACGCGCAATTGCACCGGGAAGTCGAAGCGCACAAGGCGCGGATGCAGGCGCTGGGTCTGGAGATCGACCAGAAGCGCCTGGATCCTGCCTGGCTGCAAGCCTTGAAACCCACCGCGCGTTAAAACGGAATACGGCTGGCGCGGCGCAGTTTCCACGCACGGACCAGGCGCCCGTAGACCAGCAGGTTGATCACCAGCACCACACTGCCCAGCGCCAACTGGATCTGCGGCGTCAGCCCGGCGGGATAGATGATCGGCCAGATGTAGTGCTCGATGAAGCCGCCGGCGTATTCGGTCTGCCCGGCGGCGTGGCGCATCAGGTTTTCCCAGTAAGTCAGCGGACAGGTCAGGTGCAACACCTCGACCGCCACGCCCCATGCAGCCGCCGGCAGATGCAACCACATCAGGCGTGGCCACTTGAGCACCAGCAACCCGCCGAACAGCACGAACAGAATGAAGCACAGATGAAACAGCACCAGCCCGTCGGCTGCGATTCGGTACAGCATGTCGTCTCCCTGACGCGGTTGTGAAGGTCTCCATGGTACGCCGACAGCAACGCCGGGGCGCGGTGATTTGGCGCAAGTGCGCAAGATTGTTCAAGCCGCGAAGGGGCATTTGCTGGCAGAGTCTGCGACCGTTTCCTCGGTTGAAGAGCGTTATGTCTGACTCACTTATGCCGCGCCGTGCGTTTCTTCGCGGTGCTGCGGCGATCATGCCGTTATCACTGGCGACGGCGCCGTGGGGGCTGCTGGCCGGCTCCATGGCGATCGAAGCCAACCTCACGCCGTTACAGGGGCAGGGCCTGTCGAGCATCGTGTTCGCAGGGGCCGCGCAACTGGTGGCGATCGGCATGCTCAAGGGCGGTGCCGGGATTTTCTCGATTCTGTTGACCACGCTGCTGCTGACTTCGCAGCACTTGTTGTACGGCATGAGCATGCGTTCAGTGATTTCACCGTTGCCCGGGCGCTGGCGTATCGGCCTGGGCTTTTTGCTCACCGATGAACTGTTCGCCCTGACCAGTCAGCATGATCGCCAGCAGTTCAATCGCTGGTACGCCTTGGGCGTTGGTCTGACGTTCTATATCGCCTGGAACCTGTTCACCCTCGCCGGCATCGTGCTGGGCAGCAGCATTCCGGGGCTTGAGCATCTGGGACTGGATTTTTCGATTGCCGCGACGTTTATCGCGCTGATCACCCCGGTGGTGCGCAACGTACCGACCGTGGTGTGTGTGGCGGTTTCGCTGTTCTGCTCGGTGCTGTTCAGTTATTGGCAGTGGGGCTCGGCACTGGTGTTGTCGGGCCTGGCCGGGATGACCGCAGGATTTGTCTGCAACAAGCTGTATCGGGGGCGCACATGATGGTCTGGGCAGTGATTTTCGGCATGGGGCTTCTGGTGTTTCTCAACCGCTACGTGTTTCTCGAACCGCGCCTGCCGCTGCGCTTGAGCAGCAACGCACGGCAGTTTCTCGGTTTTGCCGTGCCGGGCATGTTGACCGCGATCTGCGGACCGATCGTGTTCATGCCGGATAAACAGTTGAATTTGCAGTGGGATAATCCGTATTTACTGAGTTCGCTGGTGGCGATCGGGCTGGTGCTGTACACCCGCAATACCTTGCTCAGCATGCTCTTGAGCATGGTGTTTTTCTTTTTGTTGCGTTGGTGGCTGTAAGTTGCCGGGGAAAAACTGTTCTACGCTGGTTTGATGACTATTTTCGACAAGGCGAGGTGCACATGACGACCGAGCAAAAGCGTCCCGATGAAGACGAACAAGTAGACGATGAAGTAGACGAGCCCAGCGAAGAAGAAATCGAGCGTGAGAAACGCAAGGAACAGACGTGGAAGCACGACGATGACAAGGAACTCACCGGGCCGGATGTGAAATTCTGATGGCGACATGCAAAAAGCCCCGCGATTGCGGGGCTTTTTGTTGTTTCAGAGGTCTTCCAGCTGCGGGAAGTCCGGGTGTGACGCCCGATAGCCCAGGGTCCTGTCGATCCATGCATTGAGCTCGTTGACCATCACCGGCGGGTGGCCGGGATAGCTTTGGAGGGTGGTGCGCAGGATGCGTTCGATGTCTGGCACTGAACGCAGGTTTCGGGTCTTGATGTAGTGGCCGATAAAACAGTCGAGTTGAAAGCGTTCTGTCATGGACAGATAGATACACTCCAGGCCGTTGGCCTGTTTGATTGCAAAATCGTCGCGCAACTTAGTTCTCTGCAAGGCTTGTTAAAGTTGTAGGGGATTCCTGGTTTTGCTGACTCTTTGGTCAACTGGTATGCCAATTGGAAATGCGGCGCGCATGCTATCCGTAGCGCATCTAAATGTATGTATGACGGTTGAAATGTCAGACAGGCGGTTGGTTCGCTCAAACGACTGTTTTTTTTCGGCTGTCTCAACAATGAAACACCACCTGTAAAGATCGAGTGTCACCTGTATTCACTTGAAATCACCTGTAGGAGCTGCCGAAGGCTGCGATCTTTTGATCTTTTTTTGAAAGCAAAATCAAAAGATCGCAGCCTGCGGCAGCTCCTACAGGGTAAACGCGTGAGATCACGGATCT